>JBBKWS010000109.1:0-22181 GCA_037969075.1 Bdellovibrionales bacterium
CTAAGAAGAAGGCTCCATCTAAGAAGAAGGCTCCATCTAAGAAGAAGGCTCCATCTAAGAAGAAGGCTCCATCTAAGAAGAAGGCTCCATCTAAGAAGAAGGCTCCGGCTCGAAAGAAAAAGTAGTTGTGAAGGGGGGCCTAAAGGGCCCTTTGTTTTATTTCCATCTTATTACCAGTGGAAAACTGTTCACATGCTCTTGCTTGTCGCTGATTACGATTGGCGCAAATTTATTTAGATTTATCCACTTTATTGTATAATCTGCGCTAAACCCATATCTAGAAGGATCAGTTGGTATAAAAGCTGATAGAGCATCGGGTGTGAAATCAATAGGTTTTCGTGTGGGCTCAACTATATAACTACTCAGTTGTCTTGGTAGTAACGTATATTTATACAATTCAGCATCAGTGGTTGCTGACAAGTTAAAGTCATCAGTGCGGTTTATATATTTAGCAATCTGAAAATCAAGAAACAGCGCTTCAAAGCTCGGCCACTTGGGTGCAATAAGACCTTCCAAATAGGTTTTCCAATCAGTATAGCTATCTTTTAAAAATACACTGGGCAAATCAATCTCTATATTTTTTTGTATGTAATATATAAGTAAATTGGCTTGTCCGTAGAAAGAATAGAGGGTTTTTTTTGTTAATGTTTTACTGCTTCCAAGTGTTGAAAGTGAAGACCATGGAGATTTGGCCATGTGCCAATCCATCATAGGTGAAGAGGTTATGCTTGATGATACGTGATCCTCGAAGTTTAATGCTAATCCTTCTTCAAGCCAAAAAGGTATTTTTCCTTGGCTAGAATGCATTAGATAATGATAAATTTCGTGTGCTAAAATCCGACCGAATACTCTAGGATCTTTCAAGAAATTAGTAGTTACAATTAAAGTCATAACTTCTGATGTTTGATAGGCACGACAAAAGAGGGCTCCGATACCTGGAAGATACGCAATTTGGTCGCCGGCGTAGATCAGCCGTATTTGCTTTGGCCAGTACTCTATACCAAAATTATCAACAACATACTTTTTTATACCCATAAATTGACTAAAGAAAAAAGTCGAGGTGCTAATGTTCAAAAGTACCTGAACTGGGGAAGAGTAAATTTTTGATGTACTCATAAACTCTAGAGTTTTACTCCCTACATGTTGTGCGGCATATTCTATAGTAATTTCTTTTGTATCATGTAAGTTTTTAAAAAGAGATTGCTTGATGTATAGGTCAGTCTCTACGGGCAAGCAGGTGTTTGATGAAGAGAAATCAGAATAATTATCTGAAAATACTAGATGATTTAATGTGAAGGCTAAGAGTAATCCTAAAAACATGGAGTAATGCATATCATAGAACGTTCCCTAATATGGAACGTAAAGTTTATCTAATGTAAAACTTACACTAACGGTTTTGGGAACAGTGTGTGTATACAGTTGGGAATCGAGGTGATTAAAGATGCAAGATAATAATCAAGTTTCAAACTATTCTACCCCCCACCCCCAGAGTAGCATGGACACACTTGCATCTTTACCTCGAGTTTTTGATTATATTGATTTTAAGGAGTTCTTAAGGGACTACTATCAATATAAAAAAAAGGCTCAATCAGCATTTTCCTTTGGCCAGTTTGCTAAAAAAGCGCGTATACCAACTAGAAATTACTTAAAAAGGGTAATGGATGGGGAACGACCTCTTTCTAATGAAAATTTACCAAAGTTTATAATTGCTCTAGATTTGAATGCTAAGGAGTCATCGTATTTTGAGGCATTGGTACACTATTCTCAGGCTAAAGATGCTCTTATTAAGAAGTACTACTTTGAACAGCTACGAAATGCTTCAAGTGGTGTTAAAGGTTCATATATAGATGTTAATTCAGCTCAGTATGAGATCTTTCAAACTTGGTATGTAATACCAGTATATGAGTATTTCTCTTTGCCAGAAGCTTCGCAAGATATGAAGGTCATCGCCAAGCAGTTTAAAGATAAAATCACTGCAAAAGAAGTAAAAGAGGCAATTGATTTACTGATTGAAGTTGAGTTTTTAAGTATTGATCCTGATACAAGTCGTGTGAAGCAAAATGTTGAAAATATTAGATGCGAAAATGATATGTTGAATTTAGCGGTAAGAAATTATCATCAAAGAATGTTGGAGATGACAAGTCAATCTGTAGAAACAGGTCATGTGAATGATAGATCCCTTAGAGCTACTAGTATTGCGGTAAATAAGGATGCCTTTGTTAAAATAAAAAAAGAAATAGAAGATTTTATGCGCCACCTAAATCAAAAATATTCAATGGCTGTCGCAGAAAAAAATTGTTTAGTGCAATTAAATAGTCAATTAATTCAATTAACAGAAATTGTCGATCACAATTGAGGAACGTAATATGAAGATCTATATTTATACTTTATTAATAGTAGCATTAAGTTTTAATCAGGTTTCTGCAAATGATTCAGATGTCTATGAAATAACGCCACTACATACAGATGAGATCAACAGATCGAGTCTTTATGGAGCAGAGATTGGTAATGGTGCAGTTTTAGGGGCTGACTCTATATTTTGCGAAGATAAGGATGATTTTGAAGGTTGCTACACCAGCATCCAAAGGATTTTAGCTAGAGCTAAGCGTGAAGGAGAAAAATTAGGGAGTCTGGAGGAGTATACAAAAGCCAGATTTACTCTTGTTTTCGCAATCCGTGAAAGTGCAAAAAACTTAGCGATAAACTACGACACAAATGGCGGACAACTATTGAGCTTTTTAAGTAGAGGATTAGAGTTTAATAAACTATTTTCAGGTCTTTGTCTTGAGGAGCGTAGCTCAATTGATTGTTATAGGACTGAAGCCAAAGCCGCCTACAGTTTTTTAAATTCATATTTTGCAGTTATGCTGGACAATGTATATCTATTAGATACTCAATTGTTAGTGCCATGGACTCGAAAAATGTGTGGTGTTGATTTAGAATCCACAAAATATTTTGAGGCGCAACTGTCTAACTACTCTAGACTACAATCGCAGTTACTGCGTGTAGTGCTAAATGTCCCAGTAAATAATGAGAGAGCTCCTGTTAACTTGGGAAATTCGTACTATGAAACCAAAGTTGCGAGTAAGATTTTTGAAAATGTATCAAGTGACCTTCAAACGGACGCTCTTGGTACATTCTATAATGTGTCGGTTAGTGGTATGATCGGTATTTCTGAAGAGATTAAACGTAACGTGTCGATCGTAGCGAACTCCAAAGTAAGAGACAGCCTTATGGATGACTCTAAACGTGTGGCGGCACAGGCAATTTTTGATCTGGATAGTAGCGGCTTTAATAAATACCTTAAAGACTTACCTAGGGTTAATTGTAAAGTTAGAATTTCAAATTAAAGAAATATTTGGTGGTTAATTCATTTTTTTGATTGTAGCTGTAAATTTCTAGAGCTGGAAATAATGAGTTATCACTAACGAAAGTTTGTGCTTTGGCATAAACTTTTCTGGGTCCTAGCGCAGGGGATCCTTCAAAATCTGCACTCAATTGATTGTCTTCACTTTTTATATTACGTTTTTCTAAGCCGTCGGGTATTTTTGTAAGCCCAAGAGGATTTTCAAAGTATATGCAACCCACCTTACTTTTTAGATCATGGACGACCACTATATTGGGGTCATCTAAAAATAGACCAAAGGTTTGAGGGCATGGAATATTAGATTTTTTTAAAAGTTCTTCAACTTGTTTTAACATGGTGGATGTTTGCACATAGTCGCCTGTGACATTAGTGTATATCAGAGTATAGCTAGGCATTGTATCATAGTAAATATTTGCCTCTTTGTAGGCTTTTAAATTGATGTATGTCGAAATACCTACAAATAGAATTGCGGTTATAAAACCGATTACAATAGAACGAATCATAGACTATTAATGAGTTGCCAGTTGCAAAAAATCAAATAGTATTTTTTATAAATCAAGCCAGCTAATTGTTTTATCAGGAAAAACCAAGTTACCAGAGTCTGAAACGGACTGTAGGTTATTAAAATTAGCATGTCTCCTTAGTGCTACTAATAACAGCTGTTGCTCGCTTCTGTTGAGCGTGTTTTGTGTAGAATCTATCTGTCTTATCATGCCATTGTTGAGTGCCATTAGAAATGCTCTCCAGATTTTTATATCAAACTTACTGTGCTCGACTAGGTAGGTGGTATTTTCAATTGGTGGTTTCGAGAATACATTAATACCAATGCCTATAAAAGTATGGAATAGCTCTTTATAATGTACTCCCTCAATTAATATTCCAGAAACTTTTGACTCTTGTATATACACATCATTCGGCGCTTTTAAACTGGTGCGAATATTAAAATGCACTTCGATAGCTGACTGTAGCAGTAATCCTATGCGCATTGAAAGCACAGGGCTAGGCGGAATATTTTTTTGAAAACACCATGTGGCATACAATGAGTCGCCAACGGCTGTAGGCGTCCATGAATTGGCACTGCGGCCGCGGCCGTTTAGTTGCAAACTGGTAAGTATAACGGATGGATAGGTAAGTCGTTCATAGTTGTCTTTAGCATGTGTGTTTGTACTATCAATAGAGCTTTTATATACGATGTTTAATTCATTTTTTAGAATGTCACTACTTAAAATGCCGATGTCGTTCATAGGTTCCATACAAATTGTAAACTTACATCTGCTGTAGGGGCTGAATGGGTAATTGCGCCAACACTAATATAATCTACGCCTATCTCAGCAACACTTTTTACTCTGTCTAGGTTCATGTTTCCGCTGGCTTCAGTTTCGATTGTATCAGGAATTAACTTAAGCGCAGCTATCATCAGATCATTTGTCATATTGTCTAACATGATTCGTCCAACCCCTAATTCAACGGCATTTTTAACTTCTTCAAGATTGGTAGTTTCAACTTCAATGGGTTTGTCAGTTTTTGAACGAATATTTTGTACAGCCTTTTTCATACTTCCTGTGGCTCTAATATGGTTTTCTTTTATCATAACACCATCGCTTAAGTTCATTCGGTGGTTAGTGCCGCCGCCATCTACTACGGCCTGTTTATAAAGTTCACGATAAAGGGGAAGGGTTTTTCTTGTATCTAATATTTTTGTTTTAGTATGTGAGACAAGATCAACAAAGCATCTGGTGTACGAGGCAATACCAGATAATGTTCCAATAAAATTAAGTGCAACCCTCTCGGCTTTTAGAAATTCTAATAAATTACCTTTCATTTCACAAATTACTTGGCCCTTTAATACTCTCTGGCTGTCTGAAAAATGAAAACGAAATTCTGTGTCGGGCTCTTGCCATAAAAAAGCCTCTTTCAAAAGCTCAATGCCTGATAAGATGATATCCTCTTTAGCTACGAGCTTTGCTTTGCCTTCAATGTACTTTAAGCCTAATGATTCTGTCGTGATATCTCCGTAGGGGAGATCTTCTTGAAAAGCTTTGCCCATTAAGTCGTTAAACTTAAATTTGTAGTGCAAAAAACTTTGGAAATCCATTACCCCTCGAGATCTTGTGTTAAGCGTTCAAGCTCTTTTTGTATAATTTCTTTGGCCAGCTCAGGCACTATTTTTTTTACTAAGCGCTCGATAACCTCTCGGCTTTGAGATAATACCATGGCTTCGATCTCAGCTTCACTTAAAGTGTGGCTAGCACTACCGGGAGCATGAATATCTTTGGGTTTACTTTGTGTAACTGCAGCTATTTTTTCAGATGGCGTTTCGATAGGTTTTTGCTGCCAAGACTCTTTTTCTTCTTCAATATCTGACTTTAATTCATTGCCCCATAAAAAACTTGATGTATCAATCGATTCGTCATCGTTGGATGCTTCAGGGTTTTCAAATTCACCAAGCTCTTCAGAGGGCAGGTTTAATTTAAATTTAGCAATTGATGCGGTAGGTTCTTTGACAGACTCTTTAGTGACAGTTTGAATAGACATTGGAGAGAATTCTTCTGGCTCATCATCATTTAAAAAATCAGGAACCCCATCGTTCGTGGGTGCTGGAGATATATTAAAAGACTTAGTTTTTTCTTGGTTTGAATCGCTCCAATCTAAATCGGGGGTAGCTATATGTTCAGCGATTGGGCTGGACTGCAACTTAGGTACAAAGCGCATAACTAATCGCCTTAGGCTATCGGCATCAAAAGGCTTTTCTAGTTTTTCATCAGCATTTGCTAGATGTAGTTTCTCCTGGTCTAGGTCCATAAAGCTATTCCAAAGAAGTACTACGGGTACATTTGCGAATTCAGGGCTAGCTTTCAACTCACTGCAGACCTCGTAACCACTCTTCTTCTGCAAAAGAATATCAATGAAAATGATGTCTGGTCTAAAAGACTTTGCTACGCTTAGTACGTCAGTGCCAACTGTGACATTGCGTAGTTCTACAGCAAAGTCCTGCAGTGTGATTTGAATCACCTTTTTAATTGTTGCGCTTTCATCAGCTAATAAGACGCGTAATGCCATACTTAAAGTATTCGTAGTTTGTAGGTACCAGTCAACAGTTGGGGATTCTTGACCACCAGCGCAAGCAACTCTAGTATAGGTAAGTGTTCTCAACAATAGATCGATATATTCTTAAAAGCTACTTAGGGTATTTAATAGCCTCACTGGTTGTCTTTGTAACATTGTTTTTGTCCGTAGATTTTATGACAAACGTGGCAAAGTATAGCGCCTCTTTAGATATACTCTTAAAGTATTATGCATTTTTAACTCCTTCGATTATTTTTCAGCTGTTACCTGTGGCATTTATTATGTCCACAATTTTTTGTTTGAGCAGCTTAAATAAAACCAATGAACTAATTGCTTTATTTAGTTCGGGTTTAAGTTTAGCAAGGATCAGCCTGCCAATCATTATTACGGTAAGTGTTCTTTCGATGTTTAGTTTCTTTGCATCTGATTATATTTTACCAAAGCTTGATCAGAAGAAAAATGAAGTTTTCTACTATCAGATAAAAAAGAAACCTTGGTTAATTTCAACGGTTCGAAAAAGTAAGATATGGTTTCGCTCTAAGAACAGATTGTTTAACTTACAATATTTGCGAGCTGCTGACTCAAAAGCACAGGGTTTGACGCTGTATTATTTTGATGAGGCCTGGAACTTATTACAGGTTGTAACAGCGAAAAATATTTTTTTAAGAAAAAATCACTGGCTGTTAAAAGAAGGGCAAGTAACTTTATTTGAAGAAGAGGTCGGGTTTCCTAAAATAGAATTTTTTGGTGAAAAAACTATTGATACGGGGGAAGAGTTTGCAAGTTTAGATTCTAACTTTAACTCCGCGGACATGATGACAAGTTCACAGTTAAAAGAGTTTATTAATCGCAATAAAGAGGCGGGGCTGAATACGCTTGAATATGAAGTTGGTTTTCATCGAAAAATTAGTTACGCCTTTTCAGGCCTTATTTTATGCTTACTAGGCATACCTTTTAGTGTTACTGACCGTAGAAGTGGTGGTGCAGGAAGAAGTATTGGTGTCTGTGTCTTGATTGTATTTGCCTACTGGCTTGCCTATTCGGCAGCACTAAACTTTGGTAAGCATGGAGTGGTGCCTGCTTGGCTCGCAGCCTGGACTCCTAATGTGCTATTCTTTATATTGGCTATAGCATTACTACTTAGGACAAAAAAATAGCCCAATTTCAAGGGTTTAGGGTTTTTTACACTGTTCAATTTGGGGATAATCTGCTACACTGTAATCATATTAGGAGTATGATATGTCAGTATTAGAGGTGCTAAAATATCCTCATCCTGTTTTGAAGCAGGTAGCTAAAAAAATTGATTCAATCAATCAAGAGCTTCGAGTTTTATCCGAAAATATGTTGGAAACAATGTATAAGGCACCTGGTGTTGGGTTGGCAGCTCCTCAAGTCGGACACAGCATACGAATGGTCGTTATAGACACTCGCCCAAAAGACGAAGATGGCAATTTTACTAATGAAGATATGACTGAGCTAGAGCAAGCGGTAAGTTACCCATTGGTTCTTGTAAATCCTATTATTCTTAAAAAAGAGGGTATTATTAAGTGGGAAGAAGGGTGCTTGAGCGTACCTGGTTATGTCGAAGAAGTAGAGCGGGCTGCTTACGTCGAAGTTAAATATTCTGACATAGATGGTAGGGAAGTTATAATGAAGGCAGATGCCTTACTGGCAGTTTGCGTTCAACATGAAATTGATCATTTAGATGGAAAAGTTTTTATTGAAAGACTTAGCCAATTAAAATTTGACCGAATTCGTAAGTTGATTAAGAAAAACGGATACGAACAACCAGAGGCATAAATTGAGTAAAATTAAGATTGTCTTTTTGGGCACAGCTGATTTTGCCCTTCCCTCTCTAGAAACTCTATGTAGGGATGAACACTATGACGTCGCTTGTGTAATTACACAGCCAGACAGACCTGCAGGTAGAAAGCTTGAGCTCACGCCAAGTCCTGTAAAAAAACTAGCAACGTCTTTAAAGGTTCCAGTATTTACACCTGAAAACATTAATTCTGTAGAATCTATTGAATATATCCAAAAATTAAGAGTCGAAGCGGCTGTCGTTGTAGCGTATGGGCAAATTTTATCAGAAGAATTGATTTCTTTATTCCCTAAGGGGGCTGTTAATTTGCATGGCAGCTTGTTACCAAGATGGAGAGGGGCCGCGCCTGTGCAGCGAGCCATACATTTTGGAGATAAAATTTCAGGCGTAACATTACAAAAAATTGCACTTAAATTAGATGCTGGTGATGTTCTTGGGGTTCGAAGAGTGGAAATTACTGACGAAATGGACTCGCAAACACTCTATGATAAATTGAAAATGCTAGGTGCAGATTTACTCCATATCGAATTTATGGATTACATTCGGGGAAACCTTTCTGGTGTTAAGCAAGATGTGTCACAAATTACTATCGCAAAAAAAATAAAAAAAGAAGAAGGGCTTATTGATTGGACCAAAAATCAAACTGATATATGGAACCAATACAAAGCTTTAAAGATGTGGCCTGGTGTATGGACTGTAGTAAATGGTAAAACTCTTAAGATACACAAAATGGAAAAAGTAAGTGAAAAGGCAAAGCCAGGAAAAGTTATATCTAAAGATGCAAACGGTATTGTTGTGGCCTGTAGTGATGCTGCCTTTAAACTTCTTGAGGTGCAGCCAGAGTCAAAAGCAAAACTATTAATTAAAGATTATGTAAATGGATTTGAAATACCAGATAATTTTTAGACCGGGGGATACATGTTATTTTTTATTACAATGCTACTATTTTCATATAGCTCAGATGTGGACCAGTTGATTAGCGATAACAATATAAAGTTTAATTCAGAGACCAAAAAATTTGTAGTAACAGGTATTGATAAATACAACTTAGAGCAAGACTCAACTGTTGTTTCTAAAAAAGACGGCAGTGCGTACTACCAATACTCTACGGCTGGTAGAGACCAAGAAGCTTTATATAAAAAGACTAAGAATCTAGATGGGACATTTACGACTAGTCGCCATAAAATAGAGAATGGAATTGTTAGGTCTATTACAGAATGCAAAACAGTAATTATTCCTGGTTTTATCAAGAACTCTACAGAAAACAGATGCGTGTACCTTGATCATGAGTCGTGCAGTAACTTAGACTCTAAAGAAATAAAATTTTTAGAAGAGGGTACTCGTAAAAACATAGATGGCTTAGTGCGACTAGATGTCGTATTTAAAGAAGGTGATTCAAAAGCAGGCAAAGATTATCGCAGTAGACAAGGTTATAAAGCTCAGGTAGCGCAAGGTAAGCTTAGCGAGGTGTTTAAAGGTGAAATGATAGATATTTTAAGGCGCGGTGTTGAGCCTAGCGAAGTAAATGTGATGGTGCGAAAAATAAAGAATGGTTGTGAACAAATTATGGGTAAAAAAACCTTTTTAAATGTACAGCCTAAAGCGCCCGCCGCACAGTAGTTCTAGTTTGCTTTTCTCTCACTGACTGCCTATGATGCCCCCAAATAGGCGGTGGAATAATGATAAAAATAAAAAGACTACCTAAATACATATCCCCAAGTATTTTATCGGCTAATTTTGCTAACTTACAGGCAGATGTTAAGGCGGTAGAAGAAGCAGGCGCTGATATGTTACATATCGACGTAATGGATGGGCATTTTGTACCTAATATCACCATCGGGCCTGTAGTCTTATCTTCATTAAAAAAAGCCACAAAATTGCCTTTTGATACCCACTTGATGATTACGGATCCAGAAAAATATGCAGAAGAGTTTATCAAAGCAGGATCACAATACTTAACTTTTCATATTGAAGCCAGCAAAGCTCCTGTAAAATTAATTCAAAAAATTAGAGACCTAGGGGCTAAGCCAGGACTTAGTTTGAAGCCTGCTACTCATATTAAGGACATCATTCCGTTTTTATCAGAGATTGATCTAGTCTTAGTAATGACAGTAGAGCCTGGTTTTGGTGGACAGAGTTTTATGGCAGATCAGGTTGATAAAATTAAAGAATTAGATGAATTGAGAAAAAAACATGAATTTTCATTTTTAATTTCTGTTGATGGTGGGATCAATGCCGAGACAGCAAAAATTTGCGTAGATGCCGGAGCTGATATTTTAGTGGCAGGTAGTTACATCTTTGGTAAAGACCCGAAGCTAGCAATTAAAAATTTAAGGATACTTTGATATATGATAGAAATTAATGGCAATGATTTAGGAATTAACGATGTTTGGAAAATTTCAATAGGGTCCAAAGTTACTTTAGGTCAAAAGGCCAAAGATAAAATTTTAGAATCAAGAAATTATATTGAAAAGAAAATTAGTACAGGTGAAGCCATATACGGAGTCAACACAGGCTTCGGCGCATTTTCTTCGGTTCGCATTTCTGACAAAGATATCGAGACGCTGCAATTCAATTTAATTAGATCACACTCTACCGGAGTGGGAGATCCATTTACGGTCAAGCAAACCCGAGCGATCATGGCACTTCGTGCAAATGCACTAGCTACAGGACACTCTGGGGTTAGGCTAGAAGTAGTAGAAACTATTTTAAAATTTTTAAATGAGGATGTTATTCCTGTTATTCCGCAGCAAGGAAGTGTGGGCGCCAGCGGGGATCTTGCGCCTCTGTCGCATTTAGCGTTGGCTTTGATTGGTGAAGGCGAAGTTTGGAGTGATGATAAGATTGTAGAGACCGATGTAGTTTTAAAGAAAAAAAATATTAAGCCTCTAATTTTAAAAGCAAAAGAAGGTTTATCTTTAATTAATGGATGCCAAGTCATGACAGCTGTAGGGTTGCTTGCAACTTATGAGTCTAGTCGAATGGCAAAGCTTGTTGATGTAGCAGGTGCTATGTCGTTAGAGGCGCTGCAAGGATCTAGAAAGGCATTTGATGCGTTGATACCAGCAACAAGAAAACATCCAGGAGAAGCGAAAACCTCAAGAAATTTACTGAAAATATTAGGAGTAGATTCTGAAATTTCTAATTCACACACTAGTTGCACCAGGGTACAAGACGCTTATTCTCTTCGTTGCATGCCGGCAGTACACGGCGCCGCTAAAGATACAATTTGTAGAACAATTGAAACGTTAGAAATCGAAGCTAACTCAAGCACTGATAACCCATTAGTGTTTCCGACAGAAGATAAGATTTTGTCTTGCGGAAATTTTCATGGAGAGCCTGTGGCCTTCGCTCTTGATTTTTTGGGGATTGCAATGTCTGCCATGTCTAGCATTTCAGAGTGCAGGATTGAAAAATTAATTAACCCAAACATGAGTGGCCTCCCAGCCTTTCTTGCTAAAGACGGTGGTCTTAATAGTGGTATGATGATCGTTCAAGTCGCTGCTGCAAGCCTTGTGAGCGAGAATAAAATTTTATCTCATCCTGCATCTGTCGACAGTATACCAACATCTGCGGACAAAGAAGATCATGTTAGTATGGGTACAATTGCTGCCAGAAAATTAAAAAGTATCGTTAACAATGCAGAAAATATTTTAGCGATGGAATTTTTATGTGCGGCACAAGCCCTTGATTTTCTAAAGCCACTTGGGCCGGCAGCAGGCGTAAAAATTGCTTATGACGAGATTCGCAAAGTGGTGCCTTTTGCAGATCAAGATCGTGTGTTTGCAAAGGATATCGAAAAGATTCGCAATCTGATGCAAGCGGGACTATTAGAAAAAATAGAGAGCGTATCTGGTACTCTAGAGCTTTAAATCTTTTTTAATAAGATTTTTTGCTTTAGTGAACGCAGGTCGTGCTTTCATTTGATTAACATATTTTAAAAGTAAATCATCCGCATTTGTTAAAAACTCGTTTGCCTTTCCCCAATTTAAAGTATGTGCGCAAAATATGTCGGCAACACTAAATCTACCTCCTACTAAAAAATCTCTATGAGCTAAGTGTTTTTTTAATACTTTTTTGTGTTTATTAAACTCAAATTCTGCTTGTCGTTTAAAGTGTGGAAGGCGACAAGTCTCTTCCCAGGTATGTGAGTTTTTTGCATTCCACCATATTGGTTGTTCTAGTTCGGATAAAATCCAAAACATCCATTGGTCTACTTCGGCTCTTTCAGATGTTCCTGTAGTTGGCATGAGCATACTAGAATTTGATTTATTACAAATATAATAGGCAATGGCTGCTGACTCATATAGATAGAAGTCTCCATGGCGGAGCACTGGAATTTTAGCATTAGGATTAATTTTTAAAAAATCTGGAAGCGCAGCATCTTTAACGCTAATAGGGTCAAATGTGTAAGGTAGATTTAATTCTTCTAATAACCAGTATATTCGAAAGCTTCTAGATGCCGGGTGACCATAAATATGAAACATAAATACTCCAAATCCTATAGCATAAGCCTATCTAATATGTTAGGTATTGGCTATGATAAAAGATGGCAGATGTTCATGGTGTATAAAAGATGAAGAGTATATTAGATATCATGATACAGAATGGGGAGTTCCCGTTTATGATGACCAGAAACTTTTTGAGTTTTTAGTCTTAGAAACTGCGCAGGCGGGATTATCCTGGCATACAATTTTAAAGCGCCGGGATAACTATAGAAAAGCTTTTTGTGACTTTGATGTAGATAAGGTTGCTAAAATGACGGATGCAGATGTAGAGAGATTAATGCAAAATTCTGGTATCATCAGAAATCGAGCAAAAATTATTGCTACAATTTCTAATGCAAAAGCATTTAAACAAGTTCAAGAAGACTTTGGTAGTTTTGCTTTGTTTCAATGGCAATTTGTAGAAGGGTACCCAATTGATAGCTCAATGAAGAGTGTAAAAGATTATCAGCCTACGACTTATCTATCAGATTGGTTCACATACGAATTAAAAAAATATGGATTTAAATTTGTAGGTTCTACTGTGATCTACGCCCATATGCAGGCTTCTGGAATGGTAAACGATCACTTTACTAAATGTTTTCGTTATAATGAAGTAAAGAAAATGCAAAGATCTGAAGGTTATAATATATAAGTTTTTGAAGGATGGTAACTATGCGTGTTGTTAAAGCTCCTATTGGAAATAAATTAAATTGTAAAGGTTGGCTGCAAGAGGCCGCCTATAGAATGATTCAAAATAACTTAGATCCTTCAGTGGCTGAAAGACCTGATGAGCTTATTGTATATGGAGGAATAGGAAAGGCTGCCCGCAATTGGCCGTGCTTTGAAAAGATTCTTGAAGCCTTAAAAGAATTAGAAAATGATGAAACCTTACTGGTTCAATCTGGCAAACCCATTGGAATATTAAAAACCCACAAAGATGCTCCAAGAGTATTAATTGCTAACTCTAATTTAGTCGGAAAGTGGGCGAACTGGGAACATTTTAATGAGCTAGATAAAAAAGGCCTGATGATGTACGGGCAGATGACTGCGGGTTCTTGGATCTATATTGGATCACAGGGTATCGTACAGGGTACGTACGAAACATTTGTAGAGTGTGGTAAGCAGCATTTTAACGGAGATCTTGGGGGGAAAGTAATTTTGACAGCAGGTCTTGGTGGTATGGGTGGAGCGCAACCGTTAGCAGGAGTTTTTGCAGGGGCCTGCGTATTAGCCGTTGAAGTTGATCCAATAAGAATAAAAAAGCGCTTAGAAACAAAATATATAGATGAGGTAGCTGAGAACCTTGATGATGCTTTATTAAAAATTGAAGAATACAAAAAAAATAAAATAGCAAAGTCAGTAGCAATTTGCGGGAATATGGCAGACGTAATCCACCAATTGATAGCTAAAAAATTTACTCCGGATATTTTGACCGATCAAACCTCAGCTCATGACCCATTAGTTGGCTATATCCCTGATGGATACTCTTTGAAAGATGCAGATGAACTTAGAGAGAAAAACCCAAGTTTATATGTAGAAAAATCCAAAAATTCTATGGCAAAGCATGTACAGGGAATGCTTGCTATGCAAAAATTAGGCGCTATCACTTTTGACTATGGAAATAACATCCGCGCTATGGCACAAGATGCTGGAGTTGAAAATGCATTCGATATACCAGGTTTTGTACCTGAATATATTCGTCCACTGTTTTGTAAAGGGAGTGGCCCATTTAGATGGGTTGCACTATCTGGAGATCCTAATGATATTAAGGTTACAGACGATGCTTTAAGAAAACTTTTTCCTGACAAAAAGAATCTACTGCGTTGGTTAGATATGGCCGAGGAAAGAATTGCATTTCAAGGTTTACCGGCAAGAATTTGTTGGCTTGAATACGGAGAAAGAGTAAAGGCTGGTTTGCTGTTTAATGACTTAGTGGCTAGTGGAAAAGTAAAGGCACCACTAGTGATTGGACGTGATCATTTGGATTGCGGAAGTGTCGCATCCCCGAACCGAGAGACTGAAGGCATGAAAGATGGGTCTGATGCTGTGGCAGATTGGCCAATATTAAATGCTCTAGTGAATACTGCTTGTGGTGCAACTTGGGTTAGCTTTCATCATGGCGGCGGAGTTGGTATGGGATATAGTCTTCATGCGGGGCAAGTGATTGTGGCAGATGGTACAAAAGAGGCCGCTGCACGACTAGAGAGAGTGCTTACTGCTGATCCTGGGATGGGGTTATTTAGACATATTGATGCAGGCTACGAAGAAGCTGCAGAAACTGCTAGGGAGCGCGGCTGCAAGTCGCTTTGGATTTAATGATAGTATATAAAAATATTAAAAGTTTACTAAGTCTTCGTGAAGCAGCTAAAAAAGATGGTAAGAATTTAAATTCATTAGATTTAAGTCTAATTGAAGATGCTTGCTTGGTTGAATCTAAAGGTAAGATAATTTGGATTGGTTCACAAAATGAATTGCCTACAAAGTATAAAAAAGTAAAGTCAGTATCATTAAAACAAAAAACAGTTTTGCCATCATTTGTGGAGTGTCATACACATAGCGTATTTGCTGGCAATAGATCTGCTGAATTTGAACTCAGACAGCAAGGGGTGTCTTACCAAGAGATTGCTAAACTTGGTGGTGGAATTAAGTTTACGGTTGAACAGACTAAGAAAGCCTCGGCCCAAGAATTAAAAAAAATGGCACAAAAATCGGCGGATGATTTTTTACGTCAGGGTGTTACCACACTTGAAGTTAAGAGCGGGTATGGACTAGATTATGAAAATGAAATTAAAATTTTAAAGGTCGCTACATCTTTAAAAGGCCCTGATATCATCACCACATATTTAGGGCCACATGCAATTCCTAAAGAATACAAATCTGCTGATGAATATATAAAAACAGTTATTAGTGACTTACCAAAAATAAAAAAATATGCAAATAGAGTAGATATCTTTGTGGAAGATGGATACTTTTCTATTGAGCAGGCTAAGTTATATTTTAAAGCAGCATCTAAGCTTGGGTTTGAAATAGTAGTTCATGCCGATCAGATGACAAGAACTGGGGCTACACTATTAGCTTCTGAATTAGGTGCAATTTCTTGTGACCACGTTATACATATTACTGATAGTGATATTCAGGCATTATCTAAAAAACAAACTACTGCAGTATTACTTCCAACATCTGATCAGTACATGCAAATTCCATATCCTAAGGCTCGCGTTCTATTAAATGCTGGTGTTAGAGTCGCTCTTGCAACTGATTACAACCCTGGGACATCTCCAACGAGAGATATTTCTTATGTTGGTGTATTGGCGAGGGTTGAAATGAAGATGCTACTTCACGAGGTAATAGCTGCTTACACCTACAATGCGGCTTGTGCACTTGGAATCGAGAGAGATGTCGGGTCACTAGAAGTAGGAAAAAAGGCAAATTTTATCGTCGTCGACAACTACCAAGATTTATTTTATCAAGTTGGTATGTCGCCGGTAGAGCAAGTATATAAAGATGGTAAAAAAATGAAAATTTAGCGAACTAACTCATCAATCAAATTTCGGACTTCTGGGGAGTTCCAGTCTTGCAGACCGGTGCTTTGAAAAACAATATTCATATTTTTATCCACTAAAAAATTAGTAGGTAGACCTTGAACATCTAAGAGCATGGCTGCTTTTTTATCTAGATCGAAGTATGTCGGATACTCAATATCGTGTTTCTTCCAAAAAGTATTTCTGAAACTTATCGCATCTTCTCTGGCATCATCTAAGTTCATTAACACGATTCGGAACTCATCATCATCATATTTCTCATGTAATTGTTGAAACATTGGTAGTTCTACTTGGCATGGAGCGCACCACGAAGCCCAAAAAGAAATTAAAAGGACCTTGCCCTTCAAACTATAAATTTGAATATCCTCTTTCTTTTCATTTTGAAAAGTGAAATCAGGAAGTTCTGGTTTTATATCCTCAACTACTAGTTTTCCACTAACAGGTGATAGGTTTGGTGGGCTTTGTAGAGAAATGTACAGCCCTAATACAAATAAAAAGCCTACAAATAGAAATATACCTATATAGTGACGCTTTTGTTCTAGTATTTTAAAAAAAACTTCTAGTCTCATGTTTCAAGTCTAGTTATACTTCTATGTGAGGTCAAATGAAACAACGTGGTCAGGTAGCTGTCGAATATATTTTATTAGTTTCAGTAGCCGTTGTAGTTGCTCTACTTATAACGACGACCATGGTCTCTAGAGAATCTGGCAATGAAGGTTTTTTAATTAAGGCTTGGCGTGTGATGTTAGATACCCTTGGCGCTGATAAGGCTGATGACATCAGCCCTCCTGCAGGGACTTAGTAAACACCTTTAATATATATATAATCCCGTTTTCTTAGCTCTTCATGTAAGCTTAACTGCATTTTCTCTCTTATTTCTTGTGCAATATCATGAACTAAATCACTGCGATTAGCCGCGCTTGGCTTATATGGTAATTGTATTGGCGGCAAAAATTTAATTTTCCACTTGGCAGGGAGCGGAATAATATTAAGAGGTATTGGCAATACAATTCCACGTAAAAATTTTGTAAACTTTAGTTTTTTCAAATTAATATGAGTTTCCTCTGCCCCTAGAACTATAACGGGAACAATTGTGACCTGTTTTTCAAGGGCCATGCGAACAAAACCTCTTTTGAACTCTTGTAAGGTGTATCTGTCGGTTGAGGATTTAAAGTTACCATGCTCACCCTCGGGGAATAAAACAACTAGGTCTTTTTTGTCTAAATATTTTTTGCCATTTTTTGTGGTAGCTTCAATGAATCCCATTTTTTGTGCGGGGATTGCAGTTGCTTTGGTTATAAACCAAAGTGCATGGGTTAGAACTTTTGGAACTCGATTTGTGGCTCTATGAATTTCATGGCCAAGCACAACGGCATCAAATCCCGAAAAGCCAGAATGATTAGGGACAATTAAAGCGGCGCCAGATGTAGGGATGTGCTCTGTACCCTCTACTTCCACACGTAGGTACTTTCGAACAATCTCTAAGAGAAGTCTTGGTAGGACGCGATACAGTAAGGTCTCATTAGGCAGTTGTGCTAATTTAAATATTTTTTCTTTGGGTTTTTCAAAAAAATTAATCACATTCAAACTATAGTCTAAATCCCTGAAAAGTAATTCGCTTTTAAAGGGTATGAAATTAGTATCCACTGCGAGAATTGCATTTTTTCATTGGCTATGGTCGTAAAGCATCTTAGTCTTTTTGAGTAAGGAGTTCGAATGAAGAACTATGTATTAGCTATTGATCAAGGCACGACAAGTACTAGAGCAGCTATATTGGGCAGTAATGGAAATATAGTAGCATCTCATTCACAAGAGTTTCCACAGATTTATCCAAAACCGGGATGGGTGGAACATAACCCCAATGAAATTTGGAAAACAGTCGAGTTAACTGTCGAAAAAGCTATTTCGAAGGCACACGCTGACGGTTTACAGGTAAGAGATAATATAGCCTGTATTGGGATCACCAATCAAAGAGAAACAGTTGCTGTGTGGGACCGAAAAACATCAGAGCCAATTTACAATGCCATTGTCTGGCAATGTCGTAGAACTGCGCCTTTTTGTATTAAGCACAAAAAGAAAGAGCCGTGGATTCGCAAAAAAACAGGCTTGGTATTAGATCCTTATTTTTCTGCTACTAAAATTTCTTGGATATTAAAAAATGTAAAAGGAGCTTTGCAGAGAGCCAAAAAAGGCGATCTTGCACTTGGAACAATGGATAGTTTTTTACTTTGGAAACTTACCGGTGGCGAAGTGCATGCAACAGATGTTACTAACGCATCAAGAACCTCTCTATATAATATCTTCTCAGGAAAATGGGACCCTGAATTATTAAAGTTCTTTTCGGTTCCTAAAAGCCTGCTTCCTAACGTGATGCCATCAAGTGGAACCTTTGGGCTTACAAAAGGCCTACATTTTTTACCAGACGGCATTCCAATATCAGGTATAGCTGGTGACCAACAATCAGCACTATTTGGCCAGGCTTGTTTTTCAAAAGGGGAGGCAAAATGTACTTATGGGACTGGCTCATTTTTACTAATGAACACGGGTGATAAGCCTGTGATGTCGAAACATGGGATGTTAACAACTATTGCCTGGCAACTGAAGGGACAAAAGAAAGTAACTTATGCCTTAGAGGGAAGTGCTTTTATTTGTGGTGCAGCTGTTCAGTGGCTTAGAGATAATATGGGGTTTATTGAAAAAAGTTCTGAGGTAGAGGATTTGGCAAGAAAAGTAGATCATACTGACGGAGTTGAATTTGTACCTAGTTTTACTGGCTTGGGCGCTCCTTATTGGGATCCAGAGGCGAGGGCTATGATTTCTGGTCTAAGTAGAGGCTCAAAGCGTGAACATATTGCAAGAGCATGTCTTGAGGGAATGGCCTTGCAAAATGTGGATCTGTTAAAAGCTATGGAGAAGGATTTAAAGAAGAAGATGACTATTCTAAAGGTCGATGGTGGGGCCTCTGGGAATGATTTATTGATGCAAATTCAATCCGATTTCTTAGGTAGAAGAGTGATTCGCCCTAAGCAAGTAGAGACTACAGTTCTAGGGGCGGCATTTTTAGCTGGCCTTGGTATTGGATTTTGGTCTAGCTTGTCAGAAATCCAAAAAAATTGGCAAAAAGATAGAGAGTTCTCTGTCACTTGGTCTGAGAAAAAAAGACAGGATAGAATTCGTCGCTGGCACAGGGCTATCAAGAGTGTTATGGTGAGGTAATATGTCACAACTATGGACTGAATTTGTTGCGTGCTTTATTCCTCTATTTATTGCAGTGGATGTAATAGGTATTTTACCTACATTTATTGGTATCACTAGTGATTCGTCGGTTATGGCCAGAAGAACCATCATCTGGCAGGCAAGTTTAACTGCGATTGCAGTTGGGGTTCTGTTTGTTGCGCTAGGTAAGACACTCTTTGGTTTTTTAGGTATAGGAATCCCTGATTTTCAAGTAGCGGGTGGAATACTACTATTCTTATTTGCCGTTAGAGATCTGTCAGATACTAATCGTGAAAGACGAAGTATACCAGATGCCCACATCGGAATTGTACCTATTGGTATGCCACTAATTGTAGGGCCTGGTGTTTTAACGACCTTACTATTAATGGAAGCTAAGTATGGGATTTATATTGCCGTAGCTGCTTTGTTAGCTAACGTTGCTATTGTATATTTCACATTTAAATACTCTGACCTCATTTTGAAAGTAATCGGTAAACCGGGCGCAATCGCAATTGGTAAAATATTTTCTATTTTCTTAGGGGCTATCGGGATCATGTTGATTCGTAAAGGTGTTTTTACGATCATTGATATGATGCAAACAGCCCCATGAATTTAGAGTTTAGAACGCACTTCGCCTCAGATAATAACTCGGGGGTTATTCCTGAGGTAATGGATGCTTTGCAAAAAATCAATCAAGGCCACTTCCCATCATATGGTGCAGACCCAATAACAAATCTAGCTAAAAAAGAAATTGATAGGGTCTTTGGTCAATGTGATTCTTATTTTGTATTTAATGGAACTGCCGCAAACGTTTTAGCGCTACAAACGATGGTTAAAACATACGAATCAATTGTCTGTGCTGAAACATCACACTTACAAGAATCAGAGTGTGGCGCGCCCGAGAGACATTTGGGGGCAAAGTTACAGCTATGCCCAACTACTAACGGTAAAATCACGGTTAACGATATTAAACAGAAAATGATTCGCTTAGGCGATCAGCATGCTTCTCAACCAAGGGTTATTTCGATTACTCAGCCTACGGAATATGGGACGGTTTATACAATTAATGAGTTAGATGAGATCTCAAAGTTTGCGAAAGAAAATAATTTGTATTTGCACATTGATGGGTCAAGACTTGTGAATGCGGCTACTTTTCTAAAAGTGGAACCTAGTCAAATTACAAAGTATGCAGATGCAGTTTCTTTGGGTGGAACTAAAAATGGTCTAATGGGTGCTGAAGCAGTACTTATATACAATTCTAAACTAAAAGTAGATTTTAAATATATCCAAAAGCAAACTATGCAGCTAGCTGGAAAAATGCGATATCTGTCTGTTCAATTTTATGCATGGTTAAAAGATGACAATTATAAAAAGTATTCTATGCACGCGTGTAAAATGGCAGAGCTACTAGCGACTGAGTTAAAAAAAGTTCAAGGCGTTGAAATTACTCAAGAGGTAGAGACCAATGCAGTGTTTGTTACGCTACCCAAGTCTGCATTGAAGCCAGCAAGGGAAGCGTACTTTTTTTACGTATGGAACGAGCTTACCTTTGAATGTCGGCTTATGACGAGTTTTGATACTACAGCTAATGATGTAGAAAAATTCTCTAACATAATTGCAAATAACTCTTAATTTAAATTTAACTTTTTGAGCAGTGTATTTAAGTCTTCAAAGTGATCGGAAGTGGTTAAGCTTGCTAATGTATCTACCCACTCATCTGATGAATTTAATGAAGGCACTAGTTTTAAATCATTGCCGCCGGTTTCAATAAACACTTTTTTAAGACCAATCTCAACTTCTTCTAAAGTTTCTAAGCAATCAGCGACAAATGAGGGCGAGAAAACTAAAAGATTTTTTTTGCCGGCCTTAGCTAATTGAATGATCGTGTCTTGCGTATAGGGCTGGATCCACTCTGCTCGTCCCAATCTAGATTGAAAACAGATAGTGTATTCTTTTTCTGAAACCTGTAGTTTTTCTGCAATATGTTTTGCAGTCTTTATAGCTTGTGATCTATAGCAATAAATATTTTTTTCACTTACTTTTAAGCAACAGTCGTTATTTAAATAACAATGACCACTTCCTAATCCATCTTTAAGCATTTTTTGGGGTAAACCATGAAAGCTAATTAAAATATGATCAGCCTTAAATGTACTTAGTAATGATTTTCCATTGTTGACATAATTACTGATAAGGTTTTGGTCCCAATAAAAATGGCTCAATGCTTTTATAGGTACAGAAAAATTATTTTTTTTAGCCCATGCACTTACAGCTTTTAAGGTAGTTCCTGTCGTTGCATCAGAGTATTGCGGATACAGAGGCATCAATAAAACTTTTTCAAAGCCCTCGTCTTTGATTTGCTGCAACTGTGATGCAAGAGATGGTTGCGAATAGCGCATTCCCAAAAACACTTTTGTTTGAATTCCAAGTTTTAGCTGCAATTTATCTTTTAAGTCTTGTGAGTGAAATAGAAGTGGAGAGCCTCTGTCAGTCCATATGCTAAGGTATGCATGCTGTGACTTTGGGGACCTAGTAGGTACGATTAAACCTCTTACTAAAAGCCATCTTAAGAAAAACGGTAACGGTATAACATCTGGATCCATTAAAAATTCAGATAGATACGTTTTTACATCCGCAAGACTTGATGTTTTAGGTGTTCCTAGATTTGTGATGAGTATGGCAGT
>JBBKWS010000110.1:0-31617 GCA_037969075.1 Bdellovibrionales bacterium
TGCGACAATGATTTTAAGCGTTCATTGTTTCCTGTGCCAATCGCAATAATTTGTCCACCACGGGCTCTTACTTCTTCAAGGTTACTTACCGTTTTTTCGTAAACATCATCGGTTGGTGCAACAACAACAACTGCCATTCTGTTGTCAATCAATGCAATTGGCCCGTGCTTCATCTCGCCTGCGGCATAACCTTCGGCGTGCATGTAGGCCAACTCTTTTAATTTAAGAGCACCTTCCATTGCCATTGGGTAATTTACTCCGCGGCCCATATATAAAAAGCCTTTGTAATCTTTTAGTGTAGCGGCAGCTTCATCAAAAAATGAATCATAGGCTAAGACCTTTTCAATCTCTGATGGTAATGCCTGCAAACTTCTTAAGTAAGATTTCTCTTGGTCTCTTGTTAGAGTTTCTTTTACTCGTCCTAAATAAATTCCTATTAAGTTTAGTAGAGTTAAGGTTGCTGTCAGCGCCTTGGTAGAAGCAACCCCAATTTCAACATCGGCTTTCATGTACATTTTAAAAAATGCTTCGCGGTCGATAGATGAACTTTTGACGTTACAAATACTTAAAGTTTTAGCGCCTTTTTCTTTAGCCATTCTTAAGCTAGCAAGAGTGTCCGCCGTTTCTCCGCTTTGTGAAATTACAATTACTAAAGAATTTTTAGGAATCACTGGTTTTCTATATCTAAATTCTGATGCAAATTCTACTTCAACAGGAATTTCAGCCATAGCTTCTAAAATATACTCACCAGTAAGGCCTGCGTAAAAACTGGTTCCGCAAGCAACGATAAATACGCGCTCAAAATGTTTTAGTTGTGTGTAAAGCTCTTCTTGCTGAAGTACCGCGCCATTTGAATCGCTAGACACAACTTGCAAAGCAATTTTTAAATTAGCCACATCTATGTGTGGTGACATGGCTGCAGCCACTACACGGGGTTGTTCATAAATTTCTTTTTTCATAAAATGCGGATAGCCCTGTTTTTCAATGGTATCCAAACTCATATCTAGCTCTGTGATTTTTTTTGTAACTTCCGTTCCGTTGGTGTCGTAGATTTGGTATTTGTCTTTTTTAGTAACTACAATCTCGTGGTCATCGATAAAAACTACTTTGTTGGTATAAGCAATGATAGCTTGCGCATCGCTTGCTATAAAACACTCATCTTTACTAATCCCTAAAATCAAAGGCGGGCCATTTTTAGCGGCGACTAAAGTTTCGGGTTCATTTTCACTTAGGGCAACAATAGAGTAAGCTCCCTCTAGTTTAGGGATCACAGTAGAAAAAGCCTCTTTAAGGCTAGCGCCCTTTTCAACTTCTCTTGATATTAGGTGCGCCACTAGCTCTGAGTCAGTGTCACTTGTGATTTTGGCAGATTCTTTAATTAGGTATTCTTTAATTTCTTGGTAGTTTTCAATAATACCATTGTGGACTAAGCTGATCTTTCCTACGACGTGAGGGTGAGCATTGCTTTCATTAGGAATACCATGGGTAGCCCATCTAGTGTGACCAATCCCAATATTTCCAGAAAAGGTTTCGCTATCTAGTTTTTCTTTTATATTAATTAGTTTTCCGGCAGCTCTAATGCGCTTTAACTTACCATCATTTAAAATAGTAATCCCCGAGGAATCATAGCCACGGTACTCTAATTTTTTTAGACCATCATAAATAACTTGTTTTGGATCTCTAGAACCATAGTAACCAATTATGCCGCACATGATCTATTCCTTGTCGTCTTTTTTGACGTAATTTTCTTTGATAAATTGTTTACCTCTAGCTACAGCTAGGGCGTAAGCGGGAACATCTTTAGTAATTGTAGAGCCAGAGCCAATGATGGCCGACTCGCCAACCGTGATTGGAGCGACAAACTGTGTATCACTTCCGATAAATGCATTATCGCCAATTGTTGTCTTATATTTATTTTTATCCGCAGAGTAGTTACAAGTAATTGTTCCGCATCCAATGTTTACATTTTCGCCGATTTCAGCATCACCGAGGTATGCTAAGTGATTTGCTTTTGAACCTTTACCAAATTTAACTTTTTTCATCTCAACAAAGTTACCAACTTTTGCATCTTCGCCAATGTCAGTGTCTGGTCTAAGCCTTGCGTATGGACCAACAACAGCTTTTGATCTGACGATACAATCTTCTAAGTAAGAGCCTGCACGCACCTGCGCGTTGTCATATACATCAGAATTAATGATAAAGGCATTCGGTTCAACCACAACACATGTTCCAAGTTTTGTTAGGCCCTTTAAAAATGCGCCAGGATACAATACCGAACCAGCGCCCACTTGCACTGTAGGCTCAATGTATGTTGTAGCCGGGTCAATAATAATTACCCCTTCATCCATTAGGGTTTTTGCTTTAGCTTGAAAAATAGATTTGGTGGCCTGTGCAAGTTCGACCTGAGAGTTAACACCAAAGGCAACTCTTGGGTTACCTTCAACAGCGACCATCTTGATAGTGGCCTCATGACATAGTTCAATTATATCTGTTAAGTAAAATTCATTCTTTTCGGGATTCACTTCAATTTGTTGAACAAGCTCTTTTAAAATATCGGCTTTGATTAAATAAATCCCGGTGTTAACTTCATCGATTTTTAAAGCTTCTAGCCCTGCGTGCTTCGCTTCGACAATGGCTCTAAGCTCATTGTTGTGACGAATCACTCTTCCGTAACTGCCAGGGTCTTTTACTTTTGCTGTTAGTAAACCAAGTCCAGCTTTTGATTCTTCGAATTCTTTGATAAAGCGTTTAAGGTCAGTGGTCTGAATTAATGGATGATCGCCATTGAGAATTAATATTGTGCCTTCAAGAGATTCGGGATTTGCACACATAACCGCATGTCCCGTACCTAGTTGCTGCTCTTGTACAAAACACTGTGCTCCTAAGGGCTGCACTACACTTTGTACGATGGTTTTACCATGCCCAACAACTACTCGTATTTCTTTGGGGTTTAGTTCTTTCACATTTGATAGGATGTAAGAAATAATAGGCAACCCCGCCACAGGGTGTAAAACCTTGGGTAAAGGTGATTTCATTCTAGTGCCTTTGCCAGCAGCTAAAATTATTACTGATAAGCTATCTTTCATGTGCATCCTTCATTTTGACGGCCAGACCCATTAAGTTTGGTGACGTAAATACATTTTGCTTTTAGCATGAAAACATATGTCTATCACTACAATTCCTAATTGGGCTAAATCTGCTAAAAACCAAGATATATCACTATTATTTAGTGATAGTTTCAAGCCAAAAAGTAATCAAAATCCACTACTTTTTATAGGGGGAGTACACGGGGATGAGCCAGAAGGGGTTCGTTTGGCAGAGGACCTGGTGAAGTTTTTAAAATTGCCTGGCGATCAGCCATATACTCCTTGGATGCTGATTCCTTGCCTGAATCCAGACGGCTATAAATTACATCAAAGAACTAATGGTAATGGAGTGGATTTAAACCGCAATTATCCCTCAAAAAATTGGTCGAAAGAATTTTCGAAAGATCGTTATTTTCCAGGTAATCAGTCCGGTAGTGAGCCTGAAATTAAGGCTCTTACCCAATTAATTTTACAAGAAAAGCCTAGACTCATTGTGCATTTTCATTCTTGGGAGCCTTGTATAGTCTATGCAGGAGAGCCGGGCCTAATTGATGCAAAGCGCCTTTCTGATTGCTCAGGTTACGATCTTAAAGATGATATTGGCTATCCAACACCTGGTAGTTTGAGTGCCTATGGTTGGAAAGATTTAGGGATACCAGTTATTTGCATAGAAGAACAAGAGGGAATGGATTTATCAAAAGTATGGGCGCATTTTTCTGAGGGTCTTAAGCAGATTCTCATGGATAACTCCGTAAGGAAGTGATGAAAATTAAAGCTATTTTTTTTGATTTGGACGACACCCTATTTGATACTTATGGTCAGTTGGTAGAGACTGCTATTCGAGAGAGCTGTGAAGTAATGGTACAAGCAGGTTTAAATGCAGAGGTTGAGTCGTGCATTAAAAAGCGCCGTGCTTTTTACATAGAAATGCCAAGAAAAAATTTGTATCAAGAGCTTGTCTCTCATTTTGGTGTGACTAGTGATAGTGCCCCAGAGAAAGTAGCTGTTGCCGGGGAAAATGCATTTTATGAGAGAGAAATCGAGTCCACAATTTCATTGTTTAGCGGTGCTAAAAATCTTCTGCAGTCCTTAGAAACTAAGTATCAGTTGTACCTTGTCACCGCGGGTGACGTAAATACACAAAAACAAAAGGTTAAGCATCTAGGGATAGCACCATTTTTTAGACACATTTATTATGTTGATGTTAGAAAAGGTGAAACAAAAAAACAGGCCTTCAGGCAGGCTGCCTCTGAGAATTTCTATAAATTTGAGGACTGCCTAAGTGTTGGAAACAGAATTGACCATGAGATTGCAGAGGCTAAAGAGCTTGGAATGCATACATGTTACATCAAACACGGTCAGTACGTGTATTTAAGTCCAAGGCGACCAGAGGAAATTCCTGATTTTACCATTGATAAAATCCGTGATCTAATTACAACATGCCAGCTATAAGTGGAGATGTATTTGTATTAGGTAAAAGCCTGCCGATCGAACAGGAGTACGGGGTTTTATCTAATTTGCGAGAGCTAGAAGAGGCTTGGTTGCAAAAATCCTCCATGCTTTTGGTAATTGATTGGGATTTTATTTATCCATATATAGATGAGCTTCTTCTTTTGTTGGGTGAAAAAAACTCATATCCATTTCCTATTTTTTTTGTAGAGAATGTAAGTGTCTCTACAATTCTTTCTAGGTTAGATTTGATTTCATTTTCTGCCATTATCACTAAAAATGAAGAGCAAAAATTACAGAGGCATGTATTAATGGCATTAGAAAAAGTAAGGCTTAGACGGCAAGAGCAAGAGCTACTTTTGTTAATGGAATCACAAAATAAAGATCTCGAAAGTCTGTCGAAAGATTTAGATGATAGACAAGATAAGCATAAAAAAGAAGTTGCAGCTGCAAAGCATAAGGTAGAGCAGGCGACTTTAAAGTTAGAGGCTATTCAGCGTGTGATTGTTGCTCTTTATACGGCAGATTCAATTGGTGAAATGGAGAGTCTGTTGCTAGAGGCCCTACAATTTGCAGTTGATTTAAAACAAGTAAAAATTGTTTTATCAAATACTCCTTGGAGTGAATCGTTTTCTGAAGATGCTCATGTAATAAAGTTTTCTATTAAAATGGAGGAGCAGAAGTTAGGGAGTTGCTACTTTATTTCGGGCTCAAATTGGTATAAAGCTGATCAAAATTGGTTGTCGCAAATCACCGAAATGATAGCTGTAGCTGTAGATCGTTGGTTGTCTTTAGAGCGCGGCTTAAATATGAAAGAGAATTGGGAAGCGAGCTTTAGGTCCATCCAAAGCAAGGTGGCAGTGATCGATGAGAGCTATAATCTATTAGCGCATAATCAAAACACAGCAGAGTCTAGAGAGAAGTGCCATAAAGTTTTATTTAACTTAGATCAACCTTGCTTTGGTTGCAAATTAGGAAAAGCCTTTCAAGTCACGCATCTCGATCGCAAAGATAACGATTTGCATGTTTTTGAAGTTAAAAGCTTAAAAGATTTTGATGAGGTAGAAGAAGAAGTTTACATCAATGTATATGAAGATGTAACGACTCACGTAAGGCAAGGTAGAGAGCGAGTAGAAGCTGCAAAGCTTGCTGAGCTTGGAATTATAGGAAGTAGCATAGCCCATGAGTTAAATAACCCGCTCTCGGGTGTGATGTCTTACATCCAGATACTACTTAGTGAGGTAGAGGTTGGAACTGAGTTACATGACATTCTCTCTCGCATGGAGGAGGGATCAAAGCGCTGTAAGCAGATTATACAAAACCTACTAAGCTTTACCAGGTTCTCAAAGACAGAAGAAGAAACAGATTTTTATCTGCACGATATAGTTGAGAAGGCGCTTTTGTTTTTAGAAACTAAATCTAGAGCATTGGGTTTACAAGTCGATGTTGAGACTAAATCTAATATTATAATTACGGGCAGTGAGAATTTATTTTTGCAGGCCCTATTAGAAATACTTAAGAACTCCATAGAAGAGTTTGCAGATTTACTGTCACTTACGCCAAACTATCGATCTAAAGTTTTGATCAGGCAAAGTCAAAATGCTAACTCTGTCATTATTGATATAATAGATAATGGTCGAGGAATTCCTGTGGATAAATTAGAAAAAGTTTTCACTCCATTATTCACTTTAAAAAATCCTAGTCACAACAGAGGTTTAGGCCTGACCACTGCGTATCAGATCATTCAGGCTATGAATGGTCGAATTGAAATATTCACAGTGCAACCGACTGGAGTCCAGGTAAGAATTGTACTGCCAGCAAAAACTATCACTAACTAGTCCAATTCTTTGACGGTCCCAATTGACACTGCCAAAGTTTTTATCGTAGCCTGTATATAGGGAAACAAATAGTTTCCTACCATATCTACGATGGATATGTGTGCTCCCAAGGAAAGGGTTTCTATGCAGGCCAGAAAAGTTCTTGTCATTGATGATGAATCTAGCCTTAGAACCGCCCTCTTTAGAGTACTGGACAGAAAAAACTACCAAGTATCCACAGCAAGTTCATGTAAAGAGGCGTTGGCACTAGCAAATGTACCTGTTGATCTAATTATTTTAGATTTGCATTTACCTGATGGTGACGGTCTATCGTTGATGGACCAATTAAAGGTAAAAATTCCTGGCGTACAGTTTATTGTGATCACCGGTTATGGAACGATCGAAAACGCAGTGCAAGCTACGAAGCGTGGGGCATTTCACTATGTGACTAAGCCTTTTGACATTCAAGAGATTGAACTCTTAGTAGATAAAGCACTTAGACAGAAATATTTAGAACAAGAAAACCAAGTTTTAAAATCTCAACTACAGCAAAAATACCAATTCGATAACATTGTAGGGCAAAGTCCAGAGTTGATGGCCGCTATCGATATGGTAGATAGGGTTGCTGATAGTGATTCAACGATTTTAATCACAGGTGAGAGTGGAACAGGAAAAGAGCTGTTCGCAAGAGCCATACATTATAATTCTGGTCGGGGGGCTAAGCCTATTGTTCCAGTAAACTGTGGCGCCATTCCAAGTGAGTTATTAGAGAGTGAACTTTTTGGTCATATGAAGGGTGCATTTACTGGTGCCATCAATAATAGAATGGGCCGTTTTGAATTGGCTGATGGTGGAAGTATATTTTTAGATGAAATCGGCGATATGAGCCTTAATCTTCAGGTAAAGATACTTAGAGTTTTACAAGAAAAGACTTTTGAGCCTATTGGTGGGATGAAAAGCTTAACTTCTGATGTAAGAGTGATCGCTGCTACCAACGTAGATTTAGAGAAAGCCGTAGCGAATGGTAGATTTAGAGAGGATCTATTTTATAGATTAAACGTAATTCCTCTACATATTCCTGCTCTTCGTGAAAGGTCTAGTGATATCCCAGTTTTGTTTCATCATTTTATTACCCACTTTAATAAAGAGAAGAACAGACATATAGAAGGTATACACCCAGATGCTATGGAAGCTTTGACGGGCTACAATTGGCCTGGAAATGTTAGAGAGCTTGAAAACTTAGTGGAAAGAATCTCTATATTAAAAGGTAAAGGGATTATACAGATCGAAGATCTTCCAGAGAAATACAGAAAAACCAAGATCTCTGTGTCTGTTGGTTCGATTACGCAAATCCCAGACAACGGTTTGGACTTTAATGCGGCAGTGGATGCATACGAAAACAAGTTGATCATGCAAGCCTTAGAAAAAACAGAATGGAATCGCAATCAGGCCGCAAAGCTTTTGCGACTTAATAGAACAACGCTTGTTGAAAAAATCAAAAAGAAAGGCCTAACAACTAAGCTAGTGGACGCAGAATAGCGTTTACTAGCCTAACGTATAGGCAAAAACACAACAAACCATACTATTTTTCATTTTATCTATAGATTTCATTTGAAATATCCTCTTTCTTTCGTTTCAATATAAAAGAACGTAATAGTTTATATAAGATTTAGAGACTTATTCTTTAGTCTTAATTTAATAACAACATTTGGCGATATATGCCAAGGAGGTCCTGTGAAACACTTTAAACTTATTAGCATCCTATGTGTTGCTCTAGGTGTATCAGCAGCTCATGCTGAGACAAAAGTTAGTGGTGAGTATTTTGGTAACTTAACTTACGAACTAGATAACGGTAAGACTGGTACTGACGATAACACTGTTGGTTACGGTTTTAACACTGAAAGAGCTCGCGTTGCTGTTGAGCATTCTTTTAATGACAGCTGGTCAGCTACTTTAATGGTAGATGCTTCTGGTGCTACTAATGATGCTATGTTCAACAGAGCATTCATTACTGCAAAAAATTGGTTGTCTGATGGTCATACAATGATGTTTGGTAAGCAAGAAAACGCATACAAAAGAATGTGGGAAGCTCAGAACGCTCGTTGGATCCATGAAGACCTAACTTCTGGTCACGTATCAGATCTAAACACTCACTTCGGAACTGCTACTTCTGCTCACCTAGGTGATTTTTCTGGTTTAAACTACAACGTTGCTCTTAATGATATGTGGCAAGTTGAAGTAAGCTTGAACAATGGTCAAACACAAGATCAAACTACAGATTCATTTGGTTACGGTTTAACTGTAATGGGTAAATTCTCTGATCAACTTAGCTTATTAGTTGGTTACGATATGGCTCAAGATTACAACACTAACGCTAATGATGATGATGCTGATTCTGCTGCATCAGGTTTAACTGCTTTAAGAGTTAACCTTGGTTACACTTCAGATATGGTTGATGCTGGTTTTGAATATGCTATGTGGGATTACAATGAACACGATGGCGTAGCAACAGCTGTTGACGGTGTAAGCGCTATGGCTGTTAATGCTACTTGGAAGTATGCTGAAGCAAAGGGTGTATTTTTAAAGTACGCTATGTTTGATTCTGACTACAGCGATAACATCGGTACTGAGAGTGAAATGACTGTTGGTCACACTTGGATGCTTGATAAAGGCATTAACACTGGTGTGTTCTATGTTGCTTCAACTGATGATGATTCTGACAATGATGCTTCTGCTATCATGTGGAAATGGGCTGCTAATTTCTAATTTGATTTAGAGATTATTAGTTTATGAGGCACTCTTCGGAGTGCCTTTTTTTTTGGTTTTTTCTTATCCGGTTCTATATTTCTTGTTCGTACATCGGACAAACCTTTTCTCCTTATTAAATTAAAACTACTACATCTTGGCCGGCCATTTGCTCTGCATAAGTTGAACTTTATTTTTTAAATTTACTAAACCGGAGCAGGGCAGATGACGATAGATATGATAGAAAGTGTGAGAGCACTAGAAAAAGTGGGATTTAAACGAGAGCAGGCGGAAGCGCAGGTGGTGACGATGAATCAACATACTAAAGACTTAGCTACTAAAGCAGAGATGAGCGCAGAGTTTGAGAAGGTTCGGTCTGAAATGCATTTTGGGTTCAAAGAGATTCGCTCCGAAATGCGCAGTGGGTTTAAAGAGATTCGTGCTGAAATGGATGCCGGTTTTAAAGAAATGCGCTACGAGATGAAATCCTTTTTGACCACTAAGAAATTTCTATGGATTACGACAGCAGTTTTTACGTTATTTGCTACATTCTTAACAATTGTATTGAGTTTATTAGAGTTTAGACATGAGCTGCTTAATTTACTTCGTTAGATTCAACGAATTTTGTAAATGCTTCTTTTGCCAAGCTGAGTTGCAGCTCTTTCTTTTTATCTTTTGGTAACTTCTTTTTTCCGTTTAAGTGTTCTTCACCTAATGGTGGAAATAATCCAAAATTAATATTTGTCGGCTGAAAATTATCTTTATCTTCTTTAGTGATAGCATAAAGTAGAGAGCCCATCGCACTTGCTCGCGGAGGAAGAGTAGGTGTTTTATTTTGTAGCTTCTCGGTTAGAAATCTGGAAACCAATAATCCAATGCAAGTCGAATCAAAATACCCCTCTACGCCGGTGATTTGGCCTGCAAAAAATAAGAGTGGGTCTTTTTTGCTAGAGAGATCTTCATTTAAAAGTTTTGGGGAATTGATATAAAGATTACGGTGAATGCTTCCCAATTTTAAAAACTCAGCATTTTCTAGCCCTGGGATCGTACTAAAAACTCTTTTTTGTTCAGGGTAAGCCATCTTAGTTTGAAACCCTACAATGTTGTATGCTGTAGCGGCCTTATTGTCTTGCCTAAGTTGTACAACTGCATATGGCCATCTTCCAGTTTTAGGATCATCTAGGCCTTTCCCGCTCATGGGGCCAAAGCGGGGAGTATCAATGCCCCTTCTAACAATTTCTTCGATGGGCATACAGGCATCAAAAAATGGAGTGTCTTTTTCAAATTCTTTAGGTTCAATCTTTCTAGCGTTTTGTACCTCTTCAATGAACGCATAGTACTGCTCTTTATTCATTGGGCAGTTGATGTAATCATCTCCACCTTTTCCCCAACGGGATGCTTTAAAGGCAATATCCATATTAATACTGTCAGCATCGATGATGGGTGCGATGGCATCAAAGAAATATAAGAATTGGTCAGTTCCAAAATGATTTGAAATACTTGTCGCTAAGCTAGTGTGTGTTAGAGGTCCAGTGGCAACGATAGTTGGTCTAGGTACGTCGTTGATATCTTCAACAACCCTTTCGATCACCGTAATATTTGGATGAGAATGAACTTTATTATGAATGATGTTAGCAAACACTTCCCGGTCTACTCCTAAGGCCATGCCTGAGGGCACCTGCGCCTCAAGGGCGGCTTGCAAAATGTAAGAGTTAAGAAGGGCAGCCTCCCATTTGAGTTGCCCAGGGGCAGCGTAATCCATCGTAGAGCCAAAAGAATTAGAGCAAACTAATTCAGCACATTGGTTTGTTTTGTGAGCAGGCGTCATTGTGCCGCCTCGCATTTCATATAAAGAGACTTTAAAACCCTTGTCAGCTAACTGCAGTGCGCATTCGCTACCGGCAAGACCTGCTCCAATAATATGTACTGTATTTGAAACTTCCATTGTGCTAACTCTTTATATATGGAGACAAAAAAACCACTACATTGGCTTAATAACCTTAAGCGCCGAAGTAAGCATGAGAGAAATGTCTCTAATTCTACAGAACTACTACAAAGTATTTTTCAAAATAGCAAGTCACCTTTAGGAAATGAGTTCCAACGCTGGAAACTCTGGATGCATTGGGAAAAAATTGTAGGAAAAGATATTTCTAAGCACTCCACCCCAGTTTCTTACCGAGATGGTAATTTATACGTGTGGGTTAAAAATTCAGTATGGATACAAGAATTATCGTTTTTGGCGGGCCCATTAAAAGATAAAATCAATGCTGATGTAGGTTGGACTTGGGTTCATAAAATTATTTTTACGACTGACCGCAAATCTGTTCCCACTGTAGAAGAAAGTTCTCAGGATCTGCGTGATTTCCTTTCCAAATAATTTCCCAATGTAAGTGTGGAGCTTCGACTCTGCCAGTTTTACCGGTTAAACCTAAAATTTGCCCAGCTTTAACACTGTCCCCTACATTCACGTTAATGTTACTCAAATGCATATATCTAGAAAATAGCCCCTCTCCGTGGGATAGAACAATAAGATTGCCAGGCGTTACCATGTGATCAGCAAATACAACTTTACCGTCAGCCATTGCACCAAGTGGAGTTGGCGTGTACGCCCTTAGATCAACACCAGTGTGATAATAAGAATGACCATTTGGCAAATATCTAGGGGAAGCAAATTTAGAAACTCGGTGTGAGGGCAGCGGGTGCTTCATACATTTAGGAAGATCAGTATTGTCCTCTGTAGATAAAACTGCATTCATCACTTCTCTATCTTTTTTTATCTGAGGGTTATGATTTACTTTTTTCCAAACAGCGGCGGGCAGGCGAAGTCGACTTGCATTTTTCAATAGTGGTCTGCGAACAATCAATCTTTGTGAAAGCCAAATCCTTGAGGGCTGTAACCAGTGATAAGTGGTAATAGTTGAAAACTGATTGATGGTTTCACTTATGTTGGTGTTGAGACCCATAACGGCAAAAGATTTTTTTGCATTTATGGTTTCAAAACTTTTATTATTCATTAACCATTTTGTATTTGGAGGGGGAGAGGCAAAAATAAGCTCTCCTACTTCAAGTGAGTTTTGTGGAAGTAAGTATAATATGCTCTCGCGGTCCATCTTTAATAAAAAAGACGGAAAAAAGGTGATTATGCTAAATATGGCAATTTGAATTCCCCTCATAGCTCCACTTTACTTAATGAAACTGAGGTAATTCAATACTTAATTCTCAGTTTCTCTTATAGATTCGCGTATGGCACTTTTAATTGGACTAACATTTTGCGGGCCAGCAAGTTGCTGTAGTTTTTTATAAAGTGTTGGATCATTGATGATGGCGCCTAAAGTACCACTTCCATTTTCTATTTTAGCTATAATTTGATGTAATTTGCTAATAGTTTGACGTATTTCTTGACCACTTTTGTCCGTATTCAGGTCATTCGTAAAGATTTTAAGTTGTTCTGTTGTGGACTTAAGGTTGGTAATAATGTCTTTCATTTCATTATTGCCATTTAAGTCTTTTACCATATCTTTAAGGCCAGTGATGATTTCAAAGACCTCATTAATATTTGCACTTTTATCAGACAGAGCAGAAAATATATCTCCACCTTTTTCAGCGTCTAATACTCCATGATTAGCAATAGGTTGGTTGTCTTGTGGGCCAGGAGTAATAAATATAAACTTGTCTCCTAATGCGCCTTGGGTTCTGACTCCCGCTGTAGATCCAACTGTAATTCTGTCTTTAAATTTTGAATTGATTTCCATAACAACGGCTAACTGATAGCTTTCATCTTGAAATTCAATGCGAGATACATTTCCGATAGGCAGTCCCACAAGTTGTACAACACTTCCCTTGCTAATGCCTTGCACTTGCTTAAAGAAAACTTTTAGTTCGTAAGTAGAAGAAAATAGGGATCTGTTACCGCCAATTACAAATACAACAGCGACTAGGGCGATAAACCCAATCATTACAAATAGACCTACTTTTTTTTCAGCGCTTGTAGCCATTTTGCTTAATCTCCCCATGTATAAAGCGGTAGATAACTCCACCTTTTTGTGTATCTAAGTCTGCCAACTTTCCGCAAGCTGCGATTTTTCCCTCTTCTAGGACCGCTAATCTGTCACATACTGCAAATGCAGAAGGCATGTCATGTGTTACCAATATAGAAGTTACCCCTTTAGCTTTTAGCTGTAGGATGGTTTCTTGAATACGAATAGTATTAAAAGGATCTAATCCAGCTGTTGGTTCATCGTATAAAATGATATCAGGGTCCAAAATAATAGCCCTAGCAAGACCCACACGCTTTTGCATGCCTCCAGAAAGACTCGCAGGCAATAAAGCTTCAGTCCCACTTAAACCAAATTCTTTTAAAGTATTCTGGATTTTATTTTTAATTTCTGGCTCTTTCATTTTTGTGTGTTCGCGTAGGGGGTAAGCTAAGTTCTCATACACACTCATTGAATCAAACAGTGCGCCACCTTGAAAGGCGTAGGCTACTTTTTTACGTATAGGAAGCAATTGCTCTTCTGTGTAGGGCACAACATCTTCGCCGTCGATAATAATTTTACCACTGTCAGCTTTTTCTAAACCAATCAGCGCTCTTAGGATCAAACTTTTTCCTGCGCCGGATCCACCAAGTAATCCCAGGCACTCACCTTTTTCTAAAGAGAAGCTCACACCTTTATGAATGGCGCGTTCTGTAAATGCTTTGTGAAAGTCGATCACTTCAATGTAACTCATTTTAATAACATCCAAAAAATCTTAGTAATAATAAAATTTAATACAAATAAAGAAATAGTACTTACAACAACCGCTCTAGTAGTAGCAATACCTACGCCTTGTGTACCGCCTTTTACACGCAAACCAAAGTGGCAAGAACAAATTGAGATGGCAAAAGCGAACACTACAGATTTAGTGAGGGCCATGATTAAATCAGGTAAGATTAAAATCTCGGTTGCCTTTTGATAGTAAAAACCACCATCTAAATTTAATTCAAGGCTACCAATTAATAAGCTTCCCCATATACCAATAATGATGGCAAATACGGTTAAAACAGGAAGGCAAATAACAAGTGCCAGTACTCTTGGGACTACAATCTTAACTATAGGAGAGGTTCCTAATGCACGAATAGCATCCACTTGTTGTGTGACTACCATGGAACCAATTTCTGAAGCGTAACCTGCTCCCACGCGACCGGCAACAACAAGCCCAGTAAATACGGGAGCTAATTCTCTGATAAATGACAAGCTAACAATTTTTGGAACATAAAGTTGGCCACCAAATTTTTGTAAACCCAAACCAAACTGCAGGGCCATTACCATCCCCGAACATAAAGCGGTAACGATAACTAATAAAAAAGATCTAACGCCAACTTGGTATATTTGATCTTGCAAGGGTTTTTTTTCGATTTTAGTAGAGAGGGCTGATTTCCAAAAATCTATGAAGAGTGTGGCTAGGCCCCCAGCCAACGACAAATACTTATCTGTTAAAAACTGAAGTTGTGTGGCAAGTGTACTCATCACTTCACCTTAAAACTATTAATGAATTTAATAAAATGAGTATCATTTTCTTTTATACTGGATTTTTTACCGAAGTAACTAATTACGTACGAACAATTATTTTTCTTAAATACGACTAACTTAATTGCAACTGCTATACCATCGACTAAGCCTTCGTATTCAGATTTTAAACCGACTCTATCGTTGTAATCAAATTTGTCTTCAATGATTTTTTTGGTGTCTTCAATACCATGTACGCTTTGATAGGTTAGGTCTTGAAAGCTGGGATCATATCGTTCGCTACAAGCTGTCTGCAGTGATAAGGCGTTACCGTTATGTTTATTTCTCCAGTATTGATCCATTCCTTCTTGATCTACTCGTATAAAAGGGACGGAAGGCACAACAAGGCTATAGGTTTTAGATTTCTCTAAAACAAGAGGCTTCTGTAGTTGTACAGAAACACAAGAGGTCAGTATCAATAGATGTAGCAAGTTGATCTTTTTCATAGTCCACACATGTTGTTGATTTAAAATCGGCTGTTCAGCGTTAAGCTGTTAGAATTTCTCCTGTTTTTTTTGAAAAATAGACTTTTAACCTGTGTCATTGATTTGGCTAAGTGCCAAGGTTTTTTGGTCTGGAATGTAATCTACTCAAATATGAGTGTAAATAGCGGCCCGCGTTTCCTTGGCATTGTTTCTGCTCTTATTAGTATTGGGAACAATAAGCAATTGCTACCAATATGGTAAGTGGTTGTAAACATAGGGGAACTAAGAAACATGCTATTTTTAAGAGCTGCAATGAATTTGACACGTAGACTTTGTGCTGTAACCGCACTTGTTTTACTGCCTTTGCAATTTGCACAAGCTCTTTCGGCACAACTAAAGTCTAGCGCAGATGGTTCACAGATTGAATTTCAAGGTCGAGCCTTATGGGAATACTACTTAGATAGAAAAGAAAAGCGACTGGACCTACGTATTGACGATATCACGCCTGAGGTAACTAGTAATATTCTTACCTGGAAAGACGACTACATTGAAAAAGTTGAAGTTAAACAAAAGACCGATCAATATGTTGAATTTACAGTTTTCTTAAAAGACGACAGTATTCAAGCTTTTGATTATCAAATGGAAGCCCCTAGCCGGTTACTTATTGATTTATATAAAGACACAAAAGAAGAAAAAGTGGCGGCAGAGCTACCTAAGAAAAAAGCACCAGTGGTGGCAAAAACTAAGAAGGGTAAAAAAGACCTTAGAAAGCCAGCGTCTGAAATACCAATAGTCATTGATGCGCCAGTAATACCGTCTGAAGAAACAGTATTTAAGGGGTTAAAAGATGGAGCAGATCCAAATTACAATAGATTTGCGATTTTAAGTTTTGAAATATCAAAGCGAGCTCAAATTGCTGCACAAAAAAATGTGTTTATACCTTTTCCGTATTTAATTACTGAGACATCATTTATTAAAGAAATTGAAGAGACGGCACCAGTATATGAAATTAAAGAGCACGAGGGACCAGAGGCCGAGCGAGTGCGCCTTCTGCAGACGGTTTTTAGAAATAAAAGGTATGCATTGTTTCTGACGGGTCTCGAGGCATTTAGAAAAGAGTTGCCGGATACAAAGTACCAGCATTTATTGCGATTTATGGAAGCGGATGCTCATTATAATTTATGGAAAGAAAGTGGAGAGAACGGTAGTTATATTAAAGCTATCACTTTGTATAAAAAACTACTCGAAGAATATCCAAAGTCCCCATTGTATGAAAGAACACGTTTATTGATCGCCTATGCTACTCTTGCTAAAAAGAATTATGTGGCGGCACTGCAAGAGTTCTTAAGTATTCAAACGGATATACCAAACAATAAATTTAAAGAAGAAATTATAGTTAGCATAGGGGATTGTTTGCTTGGATTAAATAAGTTTGAAGATGCAATCACAAGTTATGCCAAGGTAACAGAGGGTGAAGGGGCGCTGCAGACAAAATATAAAGCAGCTCTTAAGATCGGGGATGTTTTAGCTAAACAAAAGAAATATGAAGAAACTGTAGATACTTATAAAAAAATGTTAGATCGCTTTCCAGCCTCTATAAATGACGCGCCAAATGCTCATTATAATATTGCGGAATCTTTATTTAGAGAAGGAAAATTCCTTGAAGCACATCCGTATTTTATTGAGTTTTTGAAGAGGTACCCACTACATCCGCATGGTGGTTATGCCTTAAACCGAGTTGGTGAAGTCCTAGAAATCATGACTGAGAATGTAACAAAAATTAAAGGTGCGTATCTAGAGAATACGTTTAGGTTCAACAATACTGACGGAGCTTTTGTATCAAAACTTAGGCTTGATAGTAAAAATATTCCTGAAATGAAAGCCTCAGAAATTGCCGACCTTAGATCTCGCGTTAATACTTTTAATGCTAAGCAATCTTCTACAGATTTCCAGCATCTAACTACGGCATTGACAGAAGAGGGGTTGTTTAAACGAGGAGATTTAAAAGACTCTCTTCAGATGTTACAATCTTTTTATAAAGACAATACGACATCACCTTATTTACCATTTTATAGAAATAAAATTGCAAGAAATCTTACAGAACAAATTCATCAGGATCTGAATAATAAAAAATATTTAGAAGCTCTCAGAGTATATGGATCAAATAAGGCTGTTTGGCTTAAAGATGCTGATAGATTAGATCTATCTCTTTATGTAGCAGAGACATTCGAAAAAACTACTGCCCTAGAGCATGCGGCAAAATCATACCGCGATCTTGTTGGTCGCTTGCAGGCTATTCGCGGAACTGAAGAGGAGCAACGCAGAGAGGTCCTGGAGAAGCTACCAAAACTAGAAGTTGTAAATCTGAGGTTGGGCAGTACGTACTATGAGTTAAAAGAATATGAAAAAGCTCTTCAACATTTGAATATGATCGAAAACTTTGATGCGGTTAATGAAGATGAGAATATGGAACGTATCGGTCTTTTAGCAAATGTGGCAATTCAAAAAGATGAATACCAAATCGCTGAAGGATACTTAAATCAAATCATAAAAACTAATAAAGCACTGCCTGAAATAGTGACGAAACCTTACTTTACATTAGCAAAAATATACAGAGAACAAAAATTAAATGATGATGCAATTCGTATTTTAGAAAAAATATCGTATTTTTACGAAGACAGTAAATCAATTTCTGATGAACAATATATTTCTGCTATGTCGCAAAAGGCAGAAATTTTATTAGGACAAGGTAAAAAAGAGGCTGCTTCAAAGTATTATCAGGACTTAGTAAGTAATTTTGAAACTAGATCTGAGATCACTTCAGCAAGATATACGCTAGGTACTCTCTTTTTTGAAAAAGGTGATATTGCAAAGGCTGAAGAGATTTGGACACCTTTGCAGACAGCTGACAATGGCGAAATTTGGTACAAATTAGCTAAAGAAAAATTAGATGAAGCAAGATGGACAGACTCTTATAAAAAATATTTAGAGAGAATGCCCGCTAGTAGGAGCCAGTAATGATATTAACTCAAGACCCAAAGATGAAGCATATTATTGAAATCGCTGAAAGCATTGCAACGAGCAGAGCTGCAGTGATGATTCAAGGTGAAAGCGGTACGGGTAAAGAGCTTCTTGCTAAGCTAATTCATGCTAAAAGTCAGAGAGCATCACAAAGAATGGTAACTATTAACTGCGCGGCTATTCCAGATGGTTTATTAGAGAGCGAGTTGTTTGGCTATGTAAGGGGCGCTTTTACTGGTGCAAATCAGGATAAACCAGGAAAATTTGAACTAGCCAATAATAGTACACTATTATTAGATGAATTGGGTGATCTACCACTAGCATTGCAGGCAAAACTATTACGAGTGCTACAGGAAGGTGAAGTAGAAAGGCTTGGAGCTAGGCAGCCAGTAAAAATAAATGTTCGTATTATTTCTACAACAAATAAAAATTTAGAGCGTTTAGTAAAAGAGGGTAAGTTTAGAGAAGACCTTTACTATAGATTAAATGTGATTCCCATGCAGATACCATCTTTAAAACAACGTCCTAAAGACATTGTACTTTTAGCACAACATTTTGTTGAGGTATCAAGTCTATTAAATAAAAAAGAAAGAATGCAAATTTCAAAAGAGGCGATGGAAAAATTGCAGTCGTGGATCTGGCCTGGAAATATTAGAGAGCTAGAAAATGTTATTGAAAGAGCTGTGCTTTTAAGCAACGGGCGCACATTACTTCCAGAATTTGTTGAGCTACCTGAATTGGGTGGTGAAGCTGAACCTCAATTTATAGAGGCAGGCATGACAGTCATGGAAGCAGAAAAGAAGTTAATCTTAAAAACTCTAGATTTTACAAATCAAAATAGAACTAAGGCAGCATTACTATTAGGCATAAGTATACGAACGCTTAGAAATAAGATTCACGAATATAAAGGAGACATGCTGAATGAGTAACCTATTTGATACCACGACGACAGCATTAGAAAAATCCTTAGATTATATGATGGAGAGAAATACTGTTACGTCTGCGAACATCGCTAATGCTGAAACGCCAAATTACAAAGCCAAGAAAATTGATTTTGAAGATCAATTAGCATCAGCCTTACAGCGCGGTGGTTCACAAGATATGTCTGCCACTAACTCTCTACATTTTCCGTTGGCGCGTCCTGCTTTGGATAGCTTGCAGGCAGATGTGTATGATAACCCAGATGTCCCAGTTAGTAATGATATGAATACAGTTGATGTAGAAAAAGAAATGGCAGTATTAAATGAAAACTCAATTCGTTATAAGGCTGCGACCCAGTTGATAAATAAAAAAATGGGCGCCATGAAATATGTTATTAGTGGGGGTAGATAATGGATTTACTAACTTCTATGCGCGTAAATAGTTCTGGCATGACGGCGAACCGCATGCGCATGAATACTATTTCTAGTAATATTGCTAATATCAATACAACTAGAACGCCTGAGGGTGGACCGTACCGCCGTAAAGATGTAATTTTTGAAGCTATCCCAGAAGCCAAATCATTTGGTGAAATTTTAAACGCAGCTGACAATAAAGTTAATCGCGTGCAAGTTACTGATATACATGTGGATCGCAGAGCGCCGCAGTTAAAGTACGAACCAGATCATCCTGATGCAAGACCCGATGGTTACGTCGCTTATCCAAATATTAATTTAATGGAAGAAATGGCAAATATGATTCAGGCAACCCGATCTTACGAGGCCAATGCATCTGCATTTAAGGCAACAAAAGGTATGGCGATGACTGCACTTGAGATAGGTAGATAAGGAGTTAAGAAATGGCAATAGATGGGATAAGCAGTAGTTCATCTAATATACTAGGAAAAGAATTTAAGATCGAGATAGATCAAGATTCTCAAATCAGTAAACCGGGTCTTACTTCTACGAGTAAGGATGAATTATCGTTTGCAGACAGTTTGAAAACAGCGATTAATAAAGTCGATCAATTGCAGAAAAGTGCAGATGTGAAGACGCAAGATTTACTGACCGGTAAATCTACGAACATTCACGAAACATTAATTACAGTTGAGAAGGCAGAAATAGCTTTGAAGTTAATGACGTCAGTAAGAAACAAGATCATTGATGCATATCAAGAGATTATGAAGATGCAGGTATGAGGGGGATAGCTTGATTAAGTATTTTAATTTATGGGTTTCACAATTTAGCGGGTTTATGAAGAGCTTATCGCCCGTAAAGCGATTCTCGGCCATTGCATCTGCAGTAGTATTTGTAGTAACACTGTTTGTTCTTGGGCTAATGCTGAGTGGTAAAACCTATGTTCCGCTTTTTACAAAAGTAACAGCAGATCATTTACCGGTTATTGTAGATAAGCTAAAGCAAATGAGCGTTCCATTTAAAATAGAAGACGGTGGAGCTGTAGTAACTGTACCCCCTGAGTTATTGCATTCTACGCAAATGGCAATCATGACTGAGCACTCTGATACAAAGCTTGGGTCAATTGGTTTAGAGCTTTTTGAAAATGTAGATTTAGGCACTACTTCTTATGCTCAAAGAGTAAATTATCAAAGAGCCCTGCAAGGCGAATTGATGCGCGCTATAAATAGTTTAGAAGTTGTAAGAAAAAGTAAAGTTATTCTAGCTCTACCTCCGAAAAAAACTTTTTTAGAAGATGCTGGGGAAACCAAGGCATCTGTAATTGTGGATTTATTTCCGGGTACAACTTTATCTAAGGCGCAGGTGAAAGGTATTATCAATCTTGTGGCAAGTGCTGTTGAGAACATGCATGCAAATAATGTAAGTGTTATTGATAGCTACGGGCGAGAGCTAAGTAAATCCAATACATCAGAAACTTCAGCGTTTTCTGGTGAATTAGCTGAATTAAAAGTTGGTAAAGAAAAAGAACTTGAAGAAAGAATTGAAGGCATACTAAGTCGTGTAGTTGGAAGTGGTAAAGTAATTGCTAAAGTCGAAGCCACACTTAATATGAGCGACACAAGTTCAATAGAAGAAACTTATGATGCTGAAAAAACGGCCGTTAGATCCATTCAGAAGCAAGAAGATAAAATGAATGGCAGTCGAAACAACCCTACTGGTATTCCAGGGGCTAGAGCTAATCTTCCTGGTGCGGAAGAAAATGGTACTGTTGGTTTCAATCAAGAAACAAATAAGGATTTTTCAGTAACAAATTACGAGGTCCCAAAAACAGTGACAAAATCAAGACAAGCTCCTGGCTCTATTGATAGATTAAGTGTAGCTGTTCTGGTTGACGGCATTAGTAAGACAGAAAAAGCTGAGGATGGTACGACGACGACTACTTGGGCCCCAAGATCAGAAGAAGAACTTAGAAAATATGAAGTTCTTGTTAAATCAGCAATTGGCTTTAATGACAAGCGCGGGGACTCGGTTAAAATTGAAAACATTGAATTTCAATTTGAATCATTTAGTGATGCAGATGACATTCTACAAAGTATCGAAACTAGAAAATTACTTTCCTATGTGATTCGCTGGTCAGTGATTGCACTGAGTTTAAGCTTGTTTTTCTTACTAGTGGTTAGACCTTTTATTACTTGGATCACCGAGAGTTTCAGGGAGTCTGTGGATGATATGCTTCCTCGAACGATTGAAGAGTTAGAAGAGCTACAAAGCGTAGATTCAACTCTGCCTGGTATGAGTTCAACACTGCCGGTCTTAGAGGAAAGCCTAGATCCTGATAAAGCAGAAAGTGAATTATTGAAAGAGAGAATTATGGGTATTATTGAGAAGGACGAAGATAAGTCAGCGAATGCCTTGAAATTATGGTTAGTTAGGAGGGAAATGTAATGCATGCTCCATTAAAACGACTTGATTCTATTAAGTTTGAAGACCTTAAAGGTTTTGAAAAAGCTGCTATCCTAATAAACTATTTAGGGACAGACGCTGCTAAAAAAATGTTTCGTCACTTAGATGATACAGATATTCGTAAATTGATTGGATTGATGGCTAAATTTAGAATCATTCCAGTTATAATTACTAAACGTGTTCTTGAAGAATATTATGAGATGATTAGTGAGTCGGATGATTACATATTCTCCGATGCAACTACTAATAAAGACGTGATTATTGGCGCGGTAGGTGAAGATAGAGCTCGGGTTATTTTAGGTCACTTAAATATTGCTGGCGGGCTATCAAATAAATTAGAAAGTTTAGAGCTAGTTGATGCTAAGTCATTAGCGAATTTTTTAATATCAGAGCATCCTCAAACTATTTCGGTAATTATGGCGCATTTAGAGCCAGAAAAGAAATCTGAAGTTCTAAAAAGACTGCCAGAGAGTTTACAGGCCGAGGTAGTTTTGCGTTTAGCAAACCTTGAGTACATTGATCCTCAGCTATTAACTGATGTTGATAATGTATTAAAAAATGAATTGCAAACTCTTGGAAGTGTTGAGCAATCTGCCCTTGGTGGAGTTCAGCCAGTCGCTGAAATGCTTAACGTTATGGACAAAACCACTGAAACTTCAATTATGTCTAGATTGGAAGAAAAAGATCCAATTCTTGCTGAAGAAATTCGTAAGCTTATGTTTGTGTTCGAAGATGTTATCAAAATCGACGATCGTGGTATCCAAACGCTTCTTAAAGAAGTGGATAACTCTAAGTTGTTACTTGCTCTTAAGACTGCAAACGAAGAAGTTAAAGAGAAAATCTTTAAAAATCTATCTACTCGTGCGGCTACAATGCTTCGAGAGGATTTAGACAATATGGGACCAGCTAAGTTATCTGACGTTGAAACTTCGCAGCAAGAAATTGTTAACGTTGCTAGACGACTAGAACAAGAAGGTAAGATCTTAATTGCTAGAGGCGGAGCTGAAGATGCCCTTGTCTAAAGAGAAGGTAATTAAAAAAGATCACACAGAAGCATCTGTCACTGACTACAAAGTCAGAGAGATTCGTAGTGCAGTTTCTGTTTCAGCTAAAAAATTTGATGATATGCAGACAAATAGAGGAAAAGTGACATCTTTTAAAATGGATCCACTTTTAGCTTCAATTACAGGTCATGCAAAGATTCAAGATGATAAGATTAAAACAGAAGTTGAGAAGCTTGCCCTTGAGAAATTAAAAGAGATCGAAGAAAGGGCTTATCGTGAGGCGTATGAGCTAGGTAAGAAAGAGGGGCATGATCAAGGTGTAAAAGATGCACAACTCATAGTTGAGAATAAATTAAAAGATTTAGAATCGGCTATTGAGTATTTATCATCATTACGATTGGGCCTATTAGAAAAGAATGAAGCGAAAATAGTTGAATTAGCTTATGCATTTGCAGAAAAAATTGCTCACAAGTCCATTGAAAAAGATCCCAACTACATTGTGGGCTTAATTAAAAAATTAGCCGCAGGTATTCAAGAGCAATTAGACACGACTGTGAAAATTTCAAAAGAAGATTTTGAGTTTATTGAATCGATGAACGCCACATTTAAAAGAGATATTAAATTAGGAAAGAATGCCAAACTTGAAATCGATGACTCGCTAAAGCATGGTGATTGTGTCATAGAAACTAACTACGGGGTTGTAGACGCATCACTGGATGCAAGGATTCAGCAATTGTGGGAAGCGGTTGAAGATCACTTGCCAAAAGCTGAAGGTGCTTAATGGATAAATCCTTAGACCTGGATTTCACAAAATATTCAAAGCTTCTTGAAACCTCTCCTGTAAATAGAGAAGTAGGGAAGGTTACCAAAGTCTTAGGAAACAGGATCGAAGGCTATTTACCAGGGGCTTGTTTAGGCAGTACATGTTCAGTTACTGTTGGTTATGAAAAATATATTTTAGTAGAGGTTGTTGGGTTACATGATCAGCGCGTTGTCATGATGCCCTATGGGAATATGATGGGTGTAAAGTTAGGGTCAGCCATTAAGTTAATTAGATCTTCAGCGACAGTAAAGGTTGGTAAAAATCTATTGGGAAGAGTTATAGATGCAGTGGGTAACCCGTTAGATAGTAAAGGCCCATTGGTGCTAGTAGATGAATTACCTCTTTACAGTGCCTCTATGAATCCATTAGATCGCGAACCAATTCGTACTCCTATTGATTTGGGTGTTAAAGCCATCAACACATTTATCTCTGTGGGCCGTGGGCAGCGAATGGGGATCTTGGCAGGGTCTGGTGTAGGAAAATCTGTTTTATTAGGTATGATGGCCAGAAATACCAATGCAGATGTGAATGTAATTGCATTAATTGGTGAGCGAGGACGAGAAGTAAAAGATTTTATCGAAGAAATTCTAGGCCCTGAGGGTTTAAAAAAATCCGTTGTAATTGTTGCGACAGGTGATGAAAATCCGCTCGTTAGAACACGCGGAGCTTTTTTTGCGACGGCAGTGGCTGAGTACTTTGCCAATCAAGGCTTACAAGTCTTGTTAACAATGGATTCAGTTACCAGGTTTGCTATGGCAATGAGAGAGATAGGTTTATCTTCTGGTGAGCCGCCAGCATCTAAGGGTTATACTCCTAGTGTCTTCTCTGCTCTTCCTAAGTTACTAGAGCGCGCAGGAAGTTTTACCAATGGTGGAAGTATAACTGGCTTATATACTGTTCTGGTTGAAGGCGATGATATGGATGAACCAATTGCTGATGCGGTTAGGTCTATCGTAGATGGTCACATAGTATTAAATAGAAAATTGGCACATAAGGCACACTTTCCAGCGATTGATGTACTTCAGAGTACTAGTCGAGTGATGAAAAATATTGTGCAAAAAGATTTTTATAAAGTATCTCTAGCGGTAAGAGAACTAATGGCTATCTACCGCGAAGCAGAAGATTTAATTCAGATTGGAGCTTATCAAGAAGGGAATAATCCCAGACTAGACAGAGCTGTTGAGTACAATGATCAAATCATGAGGTTTTTAAAGCAGGATGTGGATGATGATGCTACCTTTGATGACTCTGTAGAGTTTTTAAGTAGTATGCAGCAGGCAACCAGTCCATGAAGAAGTTTCAATTTGCATTCTCAACACTATTAAAACTAAAGTCTGTAGCTGAGGCAGAAGCACAAAGAGAGCATCAAAACATTAAGGCTAAAGTACGAAGTGAAGAAGAGATTTTGTACCAAATGTATGAAAGTGTGGAGAATTCTTACCAACTAGGGTTACAATATAAGTTAGAGGGTACAGAGGTATCGCCAAGATTAGAAGTGGTAGATATTTTTATTAAAGGGCAAAATATTCGAATTGAACATAAGCGAGAAGAAATACGGCGCCTAAAACAAGTAGAAGAAGAAAAGCAAGCATTATGGCTTGAAAAAAGAAAAGAAAAGAAATCCCTAGAGTTATTGAAAGAGCGAAAAATGGAAGAGTATAAAAAAGAAGTAATGAAAAAGCAGACAAAAAATCTTGATGATATAATCAGCGCTCGTTTTGGTGTCAGAGTGGGAGAAGATAATGGATAAGCATCTAAATATCGATATTAAAGATACAGTAAGACTTAGTAAAAAAAAACCAGCATCATCTCAGTCTAAAAACACTGATGATCAAGCAATTGAGCAAGTGCGAAAGATCGTACTGAAAAATAGAAGAATAAGCACGAAGAACAATCAAAAAAAGAAAAAGGCTCCGTTAAAATTAATTCTGACATGTGCATTACTATTGGCTGTCGCTAGCTATGGCCACTTTAATTACAAAGAACTGGATGCATTTTTATCAAAAATTGAGATTAGCATTTTTTCAAAGACTTTAGCTAAAGAGGAAAAAGCTGCCACTTCTAAATCAGGAGACACGAAGAAAGTGCCTACCAACAAAGGTACTGACGTAGCTGCTAAATCCAAAGAGAAGACCTCTTGGACGCAAGAAGAGATCAATATTTTTAAGGGTTTAGAAGACAGAAATAAGCAACTAGACGAAAGAGAGAAATCATTAAATGTGTTGGCTGAAGAATTGCAGAAGCAAAGAGCAGAGCTTGATGGTAAATTAAAAAAGCTTGAAGATGTTAGAGAAAATATAAGTAAGACTTTAGGTGAGCAAGTAGAGAAGGACGAGGAAAAATTGAATAAGCTAGTTGAAGTATATTCAAATATGAAGCCTAACAATGCTGCTAAGGTATTTGAAAGTTTAGATGAGAATTTGGCTGTCGATGTTCTTACTCGTATGAAGAAAGATAGGGCGGCAAATATATTAAATTTAATAGAACCACAAAAGGCACGTAGATTGTCAGAAAAATTTGCGGGTTATGTGAGAAAATAAGTAAATAGGATGTTTACTTAGAATACTCTAGGAAGGGGGAAATAATGAGTGGTGTGAATATTAGTTCACTATCCACTAAGTTAAATGCTTTGGAGAAACTATCTCCAAAGGTTAGTTCTGTATTATCTAAGGATGCAGAGAAAAAAGAAATATCTACTATATCAAAGGTGGATTCAAAAAAATCTACCAAAACTGATGTAAAAGATAGGGATTCATTTTCTGATGAATTAGAAAAACAAGAGACAAAAGTTTCTTATAGTAAACCTGCGGAAAATAAACCTACTGGGACAAAACCTGTGATTCAGGAAGTTCAAGAGGATAATTCTGCTGCAGAGTTGAATCCACTGTTAACCGCGAAGAAAAAAGAAGTCATCGTAGGTGAGCAAGGAGTGGGTGAGCTAAGTGGAACACAAAAACCCATACTAAAATTTCTGGACTCAATGGAGAGGGAATTAGGAGTGGAGCCAGATCGTGTACTGGCTGCATTTGCTACAATGAGTAGTGATGCACTATTGTTACCACCTCAGCAATCAACACAAGAGTTTGTAGGGGCGCTAGATTTAAATCAAAATCAAGTACCCAGAGCACAAACTTTGTATAGTGGTTTGCTACAAGAAATGTCTAAAAATGAGTTAGATTTACAGCAAGATAAGGGTGATGGTTTTATTCATTTAAAACCAAATGAATGGGATTTGATTCCTGATAAGCAAGCTCTGCCAAGAAATTGGAAGATGGAGCAAGCAGCAATGCAGAATCAGAATGTTGCCAATTTAAGTAGTAAGTTTTTTGATACTGCTACAGTAAATGGCGAAGTCCCACAGCCGCTTGTCGGAAATGAAGCATCATGGCTCAATAGTTCAAATGTAACTTTTGATCCTTCAATGTATAATGAGGTCATTGTACCTAGTAATTATATTGATGCTACTGCTCCGATTGATTTGGCGGGGCCCGATGCAATTTCTGCTGGTAAGTCAGCATTTAATACTAACTTAGCTGCAGCGCCTGCACTTAATCTAAACGGAGAAGGAGAAGCTTCTTTGGATTTAGGTTTTGGTTCAGATGCGGACGCAGATAATAAGGGACTTAGTGGCGATGTCGATAGCGACAATGTGATTAGTCTTGGACAGAACTCTCCTTCTACTAAATTACAAACAGTAGACGGGGTGGTTATTGAACCAACGATTACTCTAAAAGAGCCAGTGAAACCTGAAGAGATTGCGCAGAAAGCCGAGCTACTGATTAAAAAAGGTGGCGGCGAAATTAAGATGAAACTAAATCCTGAGGGATTAGGAGAAGTGCATCTTAAAGTCGTACTAAATGAAGGTAAGGTAGACGTGCAATTAATGACAGATTCACAACAGGCTAAAAAAGCTATTGAATCAGAATTACATAGTTTAAAAGCGGTTATTGCCGAGCATAAGATGGACTTAAGAGACATAAAAGTTGATGTGTCTCAAAATTTAGGTCGTCAAATGCAAGAGCAGATGGCAGATCAACAAAGAGAGCATGCTAGACAGTTTTTAAGTTATTTTAGAGAAAATTTTGGATCAGGTAGAAGTGCATCTGCGTATGCGGGTGGTACTAAAACCAACAACAGTCAAGATCCTGATGATGTGGTTAGAGCTTCTTCTGGTCAACAGAGAAGAGCAAGCCGTGAGCCAGGAAGATTGAGTGTTGTAGCTTAAATAAACTCAGGAGGGGGGAACCCCTCTTGATATAAGGGAAATGTATGATTACGCAAAGGTCGAATACAACAGGGCAGCTGAATGTTAAAGGACAAGAAGGTAGTATCAAGTCTGATAATACAAAGTTCGATTCTGCAAAGGATAGTCAGAAGCTAGATGGTAGAGATATCGGTACAGTTTTAAATGAACTTTCTGATCCAAACTATGTTGACCCTAAAAAATTGCGTAAGGTAGGTTCTAATGAGTTAAGCAAAGATGCTTTTATGAAGCTGATGCTAGAACAAATGAAAAACCAAGATCCAACAAATCCAATGCAGTCGCATGAGATGGCAGCGCAATTAGCGCAATTTACGTCTCTTGAGCAATTACAAAACATGAATTCGAATATTGGTAAGTTGGTGGATGCGCAGCAGCCACAAGAAAAATACCAAGCGCTTAGCATGATCGGCAAATCAATTAGTTCAGATTCTTCTTTTATAAACCATGTTGATGGGTCAAAAGAGCATGATGTACGTTTTGATTTAAATGACGACGCTAAGGATGTCGAAGTTGTAATTAGAGATGCAGAAGGTAAGGATGTTCGTAAGTATACATTTCATAATCTTAAGAAGGGTACTAACTCGGTTACTTGGAATGCAAGAAATGACGAAGGTTATGAAGCAAGGCCAGGGGATTTTAGAGTTTTTATCAAAGCTAAAGATGACGGAGGTAAGACTGTCGCAGCCAAGACAGATATTTCTGGACGTATAACAGGAGTAAACTTAACAGCACAAGGACCTGTTTTAATGGTCGGTAATCAATCAGTGAAGTTTAGTGATGTAAAACAGATCGTTGATCCAGAAGTACTTCAAGATCAAAGTAAAAAGTTTAAAGACATTACAAATATGGACTTGCAGAAGACCGATGAAGTAGAGGAAAATAAAGGTAGGCAAGCAAAAAGTAATTTAGATCAAGTGCCAATGGCACGAGAGTTATCTAACAAGATAAAAGAGAAGTAAAGAATGGAAAGTATTAAAACGAACCTTAACTCAAATCGCGTCGGTGGAATCAGTCCCACCCCTAAGGCACAAGCGCCTAAGGGTGAGGTTAGTTCACAGGGCCCCAGTTTTGAAGAGGTTCTAAAGAGTAATTTAACAGCTAAGCCACAGCTTGGAGAAATACTTAGTTCGCAAACATCTGGAATTAAATTTTCAAATCATGCCATCGAGAGAATTAAATCAAGAGGTATTGAGATGGGACCAGAGCAGCTTGCAAAACTGAGTAAAGCAGTGGAAAAAGCTGAGAGCAAAGGGGCTAAAGAGACATTAGTCCTTTTAGATAATGCGTCAGCACTGATAGTAAACATTAAAAACAAAACGGTGGTGACAGCTCTTGACCAAAACATGATGAAGGATAATGTTTTTACGAATATAGATAGTACAGTAATTTTATAAATTTAAATGAAGAGCTGGCCTTAATCTGATTGATTAAGAAGCTCTCCTAAACTTCCACTGAATGACTGAGGTGGGATTGGACAGGAGGTCCTTAATGTCTGTTTTAACATCATTATATACTGGTATTTCAGGTATGAAAGCACAAGGGGAAGCCCTTAACGTTATCGGTGATAACATCGCTAACGCAAATACTACCGGATTTAAATCAAGCCGTGTAGAGTTTCAAGATTTAGTTTCCAAATCACTTAAAGGTATTGAGGGTGGTAATCAAATTGGCCGAGGGGTTAAGATTGGTGCGGTAAACCCAATACTGTTACAAGGTACGGTTGATCATACAGATAAGGCTACCGATTTAGCGCTATCAGGAGATGGTTACTTTGTGGTTAGAGGATCAGATGGACAAACATTTACAAGAGATGGTTCATTTACGTTTGATAAAAACGGATATTTAAAAACTAACGATCACCAATTGGTACAAGGTTTTAAAGTTGATGACAAAGGTAAGACTACGGCAGAGCTAGGGAATATTCAATTTCCACAAGCATTGATTCCTGCTAAGGCGACTGAAAAAATTGATATGTCATTAAACTTAGACTCAAAATTACCTATCTCTGATAAGTTTGATATTGAAAATCCGCATGATACGTCACAGTTTTCAACAAGTGTTGAAATGTATGACTCACAAGGCACTAAGCACTTGGTGTATATGCATTTTAACAAAACGGCTGATAGAACTTGGGAATACAATGGACTGGTTGACGGATCAGAAGTTGCTGGTGGTAAAGCTGGTCAATTTTCGAAAATTGTTGGTGGTAAAATTACTTTTAACGAATACGGTGTTTTAGATACAGAAGAGCAGAGCTTGAATAATTTTAACTTTGCTGGTGGTGCATTTCCAAATCAAAAAGTTAAAATTGATTTTGGTGATTCATTAACTACGGATAAAGGTAAAGGCGAATTAGGTACTAAACAATACGGTTCTGCTTCTGATTTACATAACTGGAAGCAAGATGGTTATTCTGCGGGTACAATTCTTAGCTTATCATTTAATGATGAGGGCACGCTGTCAGCGCAATACTCAAATGGAAATACTAAAGATCTTTTTCAAATGGCATTGGCGAAGTTTGAAAATTCTGAAGGTTTATTTAAGGCAGGTAATAACCGCTTTAAAGAATCTAAGAATTCAGGAACACCAGCAATCGGTATACCGAATTCAAATGGTCGCGGACAAATTTACTCTAAGTCACTAGAAAGATCCACTGTGGATTTAGCTAATGAGTTTGTGAATTTGATTCAGAATCAAAGGTCATTCCAAGCAAATGCTAAGACAATCTCTACGACAGATTCATTGTTAGAAGAGATTATCAACCTTAAGAGATAATTTTATTCACTGAGCCCGCTACATAAAAAGTAGCGGGTTTTATTCATATTATAATTCATAAATAGCTGAAATCTCTGCATTTTTAATTTCTTTAGAAAATATCAAAATATGACGATAATCTATATATGAAACATAGCTCTTTAATCTTAGCTTTTTTGCTTTTAGTTTTCGCTACAGCCTACCAAAATTGCTCTGATGTGGAGTTAACTCCGATTACCTTAAAAAGCTTGGTGGATAAGTGCCCAGATGCAGTTAAAGATCTAACCATCATAGAAACCCGTAACTCCTCCACCGCAGGTGGAGCATTTAATTATGACTTTCAAGTATTTGAAAAATCAAAGCCAAGCGGTGTACTTATACCCTTTAAACCAGAATACGAAACAGCCGAGTGGCCACCAAAGTGGTTTAAAGATAACATCGCTGCAGAAAATGACCCCACTGCAGTATTTTTTAACTATGATGGTGTTGATAAGGTAATTTACCGTACAGACATTCAAGATTTGGGTTGTGATAGGCCAGCAGTGATAAAAGCTAGCTTTAGTTTGTGTGGCGGCGAAGATTTTAGTTTGACCAAATTTGTACAGGCAAATCCTGTGTGCCCACAGTATTGTGAAGAGTTTGGTGTAAGACGTAACATTGGAGAGGTGGGTGATTTTTATAAATCATCAAACCCAGTTTGTGGAGAAGCTTGTGAGAAGATTCAAAGAACTTGTTTACCTACTGGTTTGTTTGGTCCTGCATTAGAGCCCAATGCCACTGTAGATGTAAATAACTACCAGCAGAGTTCATGCAACGAGCCTACGGGCTGCGAACCCCCGCCTCCGCCACCAGTGTCTTGCACTGGATCTAGAGCGCCACCGACAGG
>JBBKWS010000111.1:0-16159 GCA_037969075.1 Bdellovibrionales bacterium
TTATTCGACTATCTAACGGACTTAAAATATCTGAAAAAAGATCAGTCGGACTTGGAAGAGGGTCCTGCGCTAAATAGAGGTTTCGAATATGGTAGTCCACAGGATCTGCCGCACACACTAAATAACTAAAACCGATACCGCATGCCGTAGTACCTCCGCCCCCTGCGGAACTTACATCTCTTGGAGCATCTGCCGCAGGAACACCCGTTAAACATTTTCTAAGAGCATAGCAACGGGCATAATTTAAGCAAGGCGGTCCATCACAACCCGCACATCCATTAGCAATAGAAGCCACAGGGCCCCCTCCTAATTCTCGCGGCTGAACAATCACCTCAGTGGAACCATTACATGTAGCACACTTATACGGATGAATAGATGTGCCGCTCGTTAGCAAATATAATGGCCCGTTACAAGTAGGGCTGGCACAAGCTCTGTGTTTATTTGTATAAAACGAACAATTAGAGCCGGCTAAAGTACCGGTTCGAAGACCACTGTATCCACCAGCTGTGTTAACAGCGCAATCAATCATCCCTACATCACAGTTAATAGCTGCACCGGCAGAATTTTCAAAACTTGGACAATATAGCGGGTTACTACCTAAAGCGCCTGTTGCAGGGCCTGTGTAAATACCATTCCAATTAGCCTGCGCTCTTGTTCTACCACAACCATCTGTCGAGCTATAACTATAAGTACCATAAGTATGGCACATCCCAATTGGTTGCGCTGGAAATACTGGTGCTTGAGTAAGATTACGGTTTATATCATAAGAGTTATAAGCAAAATTAGATTCTGAAATTGTGCTCGTAGGATGCCCGATCGTTGATATCAGCTTGTGACTTAATATATATGGGTTACCCTCATTAGGACCCGCATCGTATTGCAATCGACTGCCCGAGAGACTGGCTGCAGTAGCCGTTAAATTATTTGTTGTATCTACGAACCATAAAAAATTAGTAAGATTTCGTGTTGCATCTCCTGCCGCTTGATTACAAGCATCACAAACAACAATTTGCCCAATCTTCGGACCATCAACTGGCCATGCAGATGGACCTAAATTATTATTTGTATCACTACACGAAAAATTTGCATTGTAACTTAAAGCATTACTTGTGAAATTAACATAGCGTTGACGTACAATTGGACTAGTAACCTCAATCGACTCTGTCACTTGAGAAAGTAAAGTCCCATCCCCCGGACGAATCCAACGACCAGTACCGCCATCTTGCACCAGCCACGCATTATGATCTCTCCCCGGTCCGCATTGAAAGCGATATGCCCCTAAATTATCGGTGGTTGAATTTGGAAATGGAGGAGCGAATGTATTTAATAAACTAGGGCGATTTAAATCAATCTGAATATCTCGTTGGATTATACTTTCATTTCTGGCAGTATCTACAGCTTTTACATGCAATCGATAAGAGCCTTCGGCCGCATTACCAATCGTAAAACTCACACTATTATTTGTAGAGGCATCCACATTAGATACCGTTAAATTTGGACTTGGACCCCCTACTACAACTGCACGAATCGATGCTTCTGGCATACTACAAACAAACCAACCTGTTCCGCTATTTCTATCCGTAATTGTTGCTAAATTTCCTCGAACATAATCGAGGCGACATAAATACTGCACACCTAACTCTGGTGGTGAAGGTTGGCTAATCTGTACTGAAAACGAACCTCTGCTATTCGGAGCCCCGCAAAAAATACCAGGATCGGTTTCAGTTAAGCCTGCCCCAGCTGTCAAAACTGCCTGCACCGTCGGCGCTACTAAATCAGACCCTGGCGAAAATGTTGCGTTGGCAGTACAGGATTTTAAAACTCCACCAGCAGTCTCATCTTGAAAATCTGCACTTAGTGTTAAGCTTACCAAATCATTATTGTTAATATTAGCCTGAGGGTTAGCGTTAATGGGCACAGCTTGCCAATTAGAATCACAAGTTAAACTAGATCCACTGGCTTTTTGCACCTGAATTCTTACGCCGCCTAGTCCACCCAACTCTTGTTGTAAAATATCTTTCAACTGTCCATCAGGAAGTGCCGTAGCATCCATTGGAGCGCCACAAGACTCTGGATATACCTGCGATAAAATCGAACTAGCACTAGATATTAATTGGTAATTATTAAATTCGGCAGCGCTTTGTCTCTCTGCTGCAGAATAAGAAGCTGGATTGATACGTATAACATTGGCTAAAGCTAATATCTGCCCTACCATCGCATCATTATCGTACTCATTAATAATATCTTCTTTTATTCGATTTGCAATTACAGGATCTATCGGGTTCATTTCATTTGTTTTTGGCAACCAATTATCAATCTTTAAATTATTATCGCTTTCTTTGATTTTTGATATGGCAGCACTTAACTTTGCTTGGCAATCCGAACCTTGGCGCACATCTATTTGTTTACTAGAAGTATTAAGCACGAAGTCTGAAACTAAAAACCCTAGCCCCGCAATAATACCGATCGTGATTAGAATTTCTATTAATCCAAAACCATCTGTCTTTTTGATTTGCATCGATACCCCTATAAACTTCAATATTTTAAATGACTTAGCACAGGTTTCTATATTTAATTATTGAAGTCAATGTCATCATATTTATCGGAATAAGACGCCCCAGACTTAACTCTAGTTCCCCCTACTGCAATTCGTTTGATATGGCATACAATCCATTAATCATAAACCTATCGATAACAAGAAATCTCATTTTGATACTGTCTCTTTTATTATTTATTTTTAAAATCCTGCAAATACTATTGTTCAACCAAGAGGTATTTACACTAGACTATTCGCAACTTAAAAAACTAAGCCGTTTACATATGAATAAGCATGGCTTTAAAATAGACACTGAAAGATTTTTTAGCATAACTACGGAAGGATCACATCATGCGATTACTACTATTATTGACTCTAGCACTTATACTATCTGGCTGTAATGATAAAAAAATAACACCTGAAATTCGAGAAAAGGTTCTTTTAGAAGAGTTTGATGCCACTAAAAAATTAATGGCACAAAGTAAATACATGACAGAAGAGAGAACCAATTTGTGGATAAAAGAATTTACTGAAAGATTTAAATTAGATCCAAAAGAAGTAGAAAAAAGTGGTTTTCAGTTGGATGTGGTAAACGCTAAAGCAATGCAACTAGGACTTGGTCAAACTATTTCATTAGCATCGACCTGGGAGCTGACCTTGCTATTAGACGTAAAAAAAGATGATGGAACAGTTGAGAGACAAAAATTACCAGCAAAGCGTTCTATCATTTATTTATGGGAACCAGCCAAAGCAGCGATTCAGCCCGTGGTTGATTCTGGATTTGTATCCGAACAAGTAAAGTAAACTAAGACCGGGCGATCGGCGTGAATCACAAACTCACCCATCGCTTCGTTTGAAAGCCCGTGACTAGACATCGTTTTGATCTTACCTAGCACCTTATACTTTACATCTCCGTCAATAGTGATTTTTGTATTTTCAAAAAAACTAAATACCGAAAACGTTCCCTTATAATTGTAGCCTTGTGATCCATACCCAAGCACCTCAACGGCATTCTCGTCCCAGACGCACCTTGAAAAGATCTTTCGCCCATCTACCCATGATAGAACCTCTAAAAATGTAGCCAGTTCATGGTCACCTCTACCTTTTAAAAATCCATAAAAATATAGGTTTGAAAAATGTAAAGGCAAGCACCATAATGCGGTTGCAAGGTCGGATTGGTCCTTATCTGTTGCTAAAACTTCATCTAAGCGACCATCAAACGAATCATTATCACCAATAGAAAACCCCAAAGAGCCCTCGCGATAATTGGCCCCTGAGTCAACAAACACAATAGGCTCGTGGATTAGGGCACCATTATAACGTGGCCCAATAAAGTACAGGCTATTTTTATCTTTAAACCGCTTTAAATAATCGTGTAAACCCATACTTAATAAGTATAAAAGAAATTCAAAAAAGTCACCCAACAAAGCATTTACAAAGGATCAATATCATTATACTTATCCCTAAATGAAGCACCAGTTAGAAATTCTAGATATACCTGTCTACATGTCACTTGGCTGCAGTATTTCAGAGCAAGCACAGCCACAAAAGGTTTTAATATCCGTAATTTTTGATAATAAAAATCATCTGTTAGCTGAGACCAGTGACAGTCTAAAAGATGCCATGTGCTACGCCACCATTGCAGAATCCATTGAGAGTATTTGCCACGAAAAATCCTATCACTTAATTGAGCATGCTAGTCACCAGATTTTTTCAAGACTAAAAGAGCAATATCCAAATACAGCAATTAAACTTAAATTTCATAAGGTGCAGCCACCACATCGGTTACTAACCAGTGGCACTGTTTACGTCATCGAGGATTCCTCACAGTGATCTACTTAGCACTTGGCACTAATATCGAACCCAGAAAAACCTTCTTACAACACGCCAAAGAATGTTTACATGCAGCTGGTTATGAAATACTTAGCATCTCACCTGTTTATGAAACTCCAGCAATGCTTCCCGTGGACGCCACAAATGATTGGCAAAAAAATTACCTAAATCAAGTCATTGCTATCGACACTACGTCTTCGCCAAATGTACTTTTAGAAGACATCAAAAAAATTGAAAAAGATTTGGGTCGAGAACAAAACCTAAAATGGGGTCCAAGAACTATTGATATCGATATATTACTATATCACGATAAAATAATCTCGAATGATACACTTAATATCCCTCATAAAGAATTGAACTCTAGAAACTTTTTCCTGCGGCCATTATTAGATGTGGCCAGCAACATTAAGGATCATAAAACCCTTACTTCGTACTCTGCTATTTATAAAAATTTAACTCATAAGTTACCTAAGTGGATGTATATTTTAAATTTAAGCGAGGATTCATTTTCATCTAGTGGCGAAAAAAGAAATTATGTTACAGATGTGGTTCATGCCCTAGAGCACGGTGCACATATCATTGATGTGGGAGCAGAGTCGACAAGACCGGGTGCCACTTCTCTGACTGCGCAAGAAGAGCAAGCCATACTTACTCAGCACCTACCTACAATTATTGAACTGGCGCATAAAAATGACGCCAAGGTAAGCGTCGATACGTATCATTCAGAAACCATGAAGTGGGCGATTGAACTGGGAGCTGATATCATTAATGATGTTGGAGGCCTGGCGACTGCAGACAGTAAAAAAGTTTTTAGAGATTCCAATGTTGATTGGGTAATAATGCATAACTTAGGTTTGCCCGCAAATCCAAAAAACATCTTAACAAAATCTAGGCCAGCTCATTTAGAAATTTTAGATTGGATAAAGTCTTTAGAGCTAAGCGTTGAAGATAAACAAAGAATATACATTGATCCCGGCATTGGCTTTGGTAAAGATGCTACCCAATCAAGAGATCTTATTAGCCATTGGAAACAAATCCAAGACTTGGGGTTTAAGGTGCTAATGGGACACTCGAGAAAGTCTTTTTTAACTGGAATCACAGAACATGAATATAAGGATAGAGACATCGAAACCATAGGTATTTCTCTACGACTTGCCAGCGAAGGAGTGGACGTCTTAAGAATCCACAACATAGAAGACCACAGACGAGCGTTTATGAGTTATATCGCATGAAGAGCTATCAAGAAATCACTAATATATTAAATAAAAAACCTGTGATGCCTGTATGTATTCCTACTCTAGAAAATATTAGCGCAGCTATTCAAGATTATTTTCCAAGTCTCACCTCTTATTCTAAGCAAATGATTGTAATAGCTGGCACCAATGGAAAAGGCAGCGTGGCTAAAACCCTAGAGGCCCTACTTTTAACAAGCGGTAAAGAGGTCTGCTTATTCACCTCCCCCCACTTAATTTCTATCACCGAGCGCTTTTGTAAAAATGCCGAGCAAATCACACCAGATCAATTTAGTGAACACTATTTAGTAGTCGAGTCATACATTGAAAAATGGAAACTTTCGCACTTTGAAGCACTGACTTTATTAGCACTATCTTTTTTTAAAGAACAAATAGTGCGTGGAGCTTATTGTATTTGGGAAGTAGGAATGGGCGGAAGATGGGATGCTACAAACGCCATCCCACATCATTATAGCGTGTTAACCACAATTGGGCATGATCATCAAAAATTTTTAGGTAATAGCATTGAAGAAATCGCTAGTAATAAGTTTGATATTATCCAAAAAGATTCCATTGTTATAAATGGTTATACTCCGAAATCTTGTCAAACGGCACTGAGCGCAGTAATCGTAAAAAATACTGCTACCATATACAATCTAAGAAACGATGCCAGCTTTAGATCTAAATATACATTTGAAGCAAAAGAGCCTTTGAAGCATTACATCGTATCCAAGGGTAAACAATATCCCCTACGCCTTTTAGGGGACAGAGGCTTTGAAAACACCCTGCTAGCGCTTTATTGCCTGGACGTGTTGCAAATCAATATACAAGAAAACCATCTGGAATGTTTACACTCTATCAAATGGCCTCACAGATTTAGCGAACTAAAAAATAACTTAGCTCCATGTCCTGTCTATCTATCTGGTGATCATAATCCAGAAGGTATCGCTTCATTGGTAAATATTGTTAATAGACTAAAATACAAGAAGCTATGGATCATCGTCGGAATTACCGAGGGAAGAGACCCAAATTTAATATTTGATCCTCTGGTAGGAATTAGATCTTCTCAACTAATTTTAACAGAAAGTCCATTTAAAGGGATACGCATTTTAGAATACCAAAAAGAGTGGAATCAGTATGCCACAAGCGGCGCAATGTGTATGAGTGATCCTGTACTTGCTTTTACAGAAGCTTGTAAACTTGCCAATAGTGACGACATGATTATTGCAACAGGGTCATTGTATTTAACAGGAAAGATCGACGAACTATTTAATTCAGGAAATAAAAACTTAAGTTGAGCTATTAATGTATTTTTCTACAAAAGAAAATACATCTTTTACATGATTAGCCACTTTTACATTTCTCCACTCTTCTTGCAAAACACCCTTGGTATCAATAAAAAATGTAGATCTCTCGATGCCGCGAAATTTTCTGCCATACAAGTTTTTCATTTTAATCACATCAAAAAGAGTGCATGCCATCTCTTCTTCATCACTAAGAAGCTCAAAAGGCAGCCCTTCTTTTTCAATAAACTTTAAATGACTGCGGATAGAGTCTCTAGAAATCCCATACACACTAACTTCTAAATCTTTAAACTTTTTAAAAAATTTTTTAAAATCCGCACTCTCTTGCGTGCAACCCGGCGTACTGTCCTTTGGATAAAAATAAATTAAAGTATACCTGCCCTTTAATGAATCAAGACGAAAGGTTTCACTGTTTGATGATGGGAGCCTAAACTTAGGGACCTTTTTACCTACTACCACTGCTGCCTTTGCCAAAATATATCCCCTTTTCAATTACTTATTCTTAATAAAAATTACTTTTCTGTAAAGAATAAGTATTTTAGTCTTGACCCAAAAGCCATCAGGTCCTAAAAAATAAGCATATGCAAGACTTTTTAATAGCTACTTTTTATCGCTTTAGCCCCATCCAGAGGGAGCAACTATTAAAGGTAAAAGACAAGCTAATCACAAAGGCAGAAAGCCTTGGTGTAAAGGGCTTAGTCATCATGGGTACTGAAGGACTAAACACAACCCTTGCCGCCACAAAAGACAGCCTAGAAGAGTATATAAAGTTTGTAAGTGAGATCAAAGGTTTTGATACTCTCAGCATTAAGTATTCAACGGCGGAGGCAATACCTTTTCGCCGGTTTAAAGTTCAAATTAGAGATGAAATTGTAACTTTAAATCGTCCAGATCTACTACCTAATGAACAAGATCCTTCGCATCTAACGCCTGAAGAGTGGAACAACGTATTAAAGAAAGAGCAAGACTATATACTCATCGACACTAGAAATTGGTATGAAACCGAAATTGGAAAATTTAAAAATGCCTTAACTCCACCGATAAACGAATTCACCGATTTTCCTAAGTGGTTAGAGACGCAAAATATTCCTAAAGAAAAAAAACTCTTGATATACTGTACCGGTGGCATTCGTTGCGAAAAAGCCCAAGTTGAAATGAAAGAGCACGGCTATAATAATGTTTTTCAACTAAAAGATGGGATCTTAAACTACATGGAAAAATTTCCGCAAGATCAGTTTGAGGGAGAGTGTTTTGTTTTTGATCACAGAGTCGCTGTGAATCAAGAGTTAAAGCCCAGTACAATATTTGATTTATGCCCGCACTGTGGACAGCCATCAAAAAATGAAATTACATGTGTAAAGTGCGATAGCGTGGCAAAAGTCTGCGAAAGATGTTTAGTGCAAGATAAAAAGTTTTCAACTTGCTCTAAAAATTGTGCGCACCATTTTGTCATGAACCCAGATAAAAAAATCAAAAAGCATACGAATAGTATCTCTGAATTTAGAGACTCTAAAAAAATAGTTCTAGAAAAATTACCGGGTCAAACACCTCTTAAACCGTCTTAGAAATAAAGACTCCCTATACTACTATAGGCATACAGCCGCGCATTAAAACACACCTATCTAAGCCCTATCGCAATGCTTGCGACAATTACTTGCTTCTCGTAAAAAGCCGAGTAGTATAGATCTTTAACCAAGGAGAACTTATGGCCATACAACTGCCTGAATTACCATATTCAAAAGATGCACTAACACCTCATATTTCAGCCGAAACTCTAGATTTTCATTACGGTAAACACCACAAATCATATGTTGATAATCTTAATAATATGATCAAAGGTACCGACATGGAAAACCTAGGCCTTGATGAAATCGTAAGAAAATCAACTGGCGGTATTTTTAACAATGCTGCACAAATCTGGAATCATACATTTTATTGGAATTGCCTGTCTCCTAATGGTGGCGGAGAGCCAACAGGAGATGCAAAAGCAGCCATAGAAAAAAACTTTGGTAGCTTTGCTAACTTTAAAGAAAAGTTTACTGAAGCCTCGGTAAAAACCTTTGGCTCTGGCTGGGCATGGCTAGTTAAAAAATCTGATGGAAGCCTTGTGATTGAAAGCACTTCAAACGCAGATACGCCACTTAAAGACACAAGCAAAAAAGCTCTACTTACTTGTGATGTGTGGGAACATGCTTATTACATTGATTATCGCAATTCGCGACCAAATTACCTAGCTGCATTTTGGAATTTAGTAAATTGGGATTTTGTTTCTAAAAACCTAAAGTAATAAATTAAAAGCCCACGCAAGTGGGCTTTTTTTATCATGCAAAGTGATGTATTTAAGCTCTCAGCACTAGCATTTGCCGATCCACTCCAACCCATTCACCGGGCTTCATTTTATTCCAGATGTTTTCATTTTTTACATCTTCACTAGAAAAGATAATATGTTGAACGGCTTTTCCTGTGTCAGGATTTTCACAGGTGTGTTGGTGAAACTTACATACATCTCTTTCAGAACATTTAACCTTGTGGGTCGAATAATTTAAATTTTTACCACCTTGGTAAGCAACCATCGTCTCACCATTTGTGAGCAAGAATGTTAGGTATGGTTGATTAAAATCATCGCTGTCGACAGTTGCATGATCGCCCACTATTTCATTTAAATCTTTCATCGCTAATTTCAAACACTCAACCACACTAATGGCAGGAATGGATGCTTCTAGTTTTAAAACCTTCGACATATAAGATAAGAAGTAAAAAAATAAAGTTTCACTATCCGTTGATCCTAAAATAAACCGCTTCATATTTTCTGGAATTTTACTTTGAATTTTTGATTTAATGTCTACAAAATTTGGAATATGGCCGTTATGAACAAACACCCATTTACCATATTGAAAAGGATGAGTGTTTAATATATTCAATTCGCCTTCGGTGGCTTTTCGTAAATGCGCCACTACTGTTTCGGAACTAACAAGACCTGATACTTTTTTAAATAATTGATCTTCGATTGCTTTAGACGTCGAGCGAATCAAATGCGGACTATTTAATATATAATAGGCTACACCCCAACCATCAGGATGTTTTTCACTTTGAGTATAAAGAGAGTTTTCGGCCACTAGTAGGCTGGTGTGAACCTTGCTAGGAATAACCGAGCGAAAACCAAAAATTCTACACATAACGTTCCTTAGCTCTCAGTACGGAGTTAAAACCAAATTTCCTTGGCGCAGGTAAACTTCAATTTTCTTTCCAGAAGAATCTGTTGCAAAACTATCAAGACCTTTTAGATTACCCTGTTCTACAAAAGCATTTAAATCATAAGTAACAGACTTATCTAAATCGATGTTTATATTTCCTGCGCTTGATTTAATCTGCAGGTCATGATTCCAAGATTTTATCTCTAAATTAACCGCCTCTGCTTCTATCGCTAAGGTCATGGTTTCTGGAACTTCAAATGCACACCTCTCTGGCGCCAAATGATTTAAAAACGACAATGTTATAACTTCTTTGTTTTTTTTAGCAAAATCAAAAGCCGTAAGCTTATCTTTTATAAAATCACATTCATATGTGATATGTATTCCCTTAGTAGATTTAAAGCTGGCGTTTAGAGCCTTGGCTTCAACAAAAAATCTTGTTTCATTTTCAACTGATATTTCGCCCTTGAACGTCTCTATTTGTGTACCTGCGAAATCTAAATTTCCATTATATTTAATTTCCCAAGACATAGTGTTGCTATCAAACCTTGAGTTTATAAATGGAAAGACTATATAAAATAGCCCCGCAAAACTAAGGCCGATCAATGTAATCAGAAAGAGGCATAAAAATACAGCGTATCTAAAAAATCCTGTTTTTTTAGGCACCTTTACCCCAGCATCCATCAAATGCTTTCTAGCAAGTGCTTGGGGACTCATTAATTTGTTCAATGATTTTTGTAATTCAAAGTCACCCGATTGACTGGCTACAGTAAAATACTCTCTTAATCGACAAATGATTACTTCGTTTTGAGTGCTATTAGAAGAGCTTTTGAACAGCTCTTCTTTATATTTTAATATGTATATATCTACTTGATCTTGTATCTTTAACATTCACCTAATTTCCTTACAGTATTTTACTGTAAGCTAATAGGTTTTACAAGGCGAGTTGGCATTTTTTCTGTAGGTCTGGACAGTTCAGCTAAAACATATTGGTATTGCTCTTGGTATGCATGCACAACCTGCGGAACTCTAAAAACATAGAAGTTCTCATAGTTTCCAGAAAAAGCATTGCCTGTAAAATTTCCGGCGCCGGTAAATACAGCTTCCCCGCTATCTGATTTAAAAATCATATACTTATTATGGTGAAGTAGGTGCTCATAGTGATTCGTTTCTACAAACTCTACCTGCAAACCAAGCCCCATCAACGAGTCCACATGCCTAGCCTCTAGTTTAGTATTGGCCCCTATGCTTAAACCTTTCATCGCCCAATAAATATCATCATCTACCACTAAATTTGCACTAAAACCTTCGTGCTCTAATTTTAAACCTAACAGCTCTATCATTTTTTTATTAGAAAATCTGTGCGCCGCTATTTTTACATCGGATGCATCATCAATTAATTCTAACATAGCTTTTTCAGCCAGCCTTCCCTCTGCTGGAGCAAAGTACACTGTTGCATCCTCTTCTGGTTCACTAGCTATTTCACTGCGGCAGCTTTTTAAATGCGCTCTAAAGTCTGCGCCAGAATCAGAATGGTAGAGCATTCCGTTCATTGCGCATAGGTGTGCCTGCATAAAATAGGAACTGTGAGATAGTGTCATAAAGTTCCAGTTTTCATGATGCAAAACTGTGCCAGAAGACAAGTTAGCTGAAGCAAAAACTAACTGGTGTGGCTCTTCATTGTTAGGGTTAGTGATTACTAGCTTGATATGGGCAAGATCAATCCCGCTAACATTTCCACGGTAATGAATTTCTGTTTTACTAGTTTCACCCTGACACTCTAAAAGTTTATCCGCAGTGGCTGTATCAGTACCACTGTCTAAGACCATTACTACTTTGATATCACGAGCATGAATATTATCGCAAAGCGCCCCTAGAACCCTTTTGTCTGAAAATGATAAAAAAGCTAAGAAAATTTCTTTAGTCTCTTCATTGTTAATTAAATCCACTAGTCGTTGCTGTGGGCTGCTGTCTCTTTCTCCAGAAAGTTTTGCGTCCCTTCTTGTACAATAAGCATTTTTTGTTTTTTGAGTAAGAAGCGTACCGTCATTTGCACTTACTGGTGTTTCATAGATATAATCTGCGCAAATTGGATTGGTAAATAAAACTTCGTGTTTATAATTGGCATCTTCGGTGATAGATAAAGAAAAACCGAGTGTAAGAAATAGTAAAATTGACATATAAACCCCTTTGATAAGAGGTTTATACGTTTTATGGCTAAGGTATGCAAAACCTGAATACCTATACTTGTTATTAAAATATTATATGGGTTTAAAGACAGCAAAATAGGCAGCAAGACCTGCTAACACAATGATCTTAAACCAAAATCCTTTAGCATGCTTCGGCATTCTATACAAAAATATAGTTGCTACTGCAAAATACAGCCAAATCAAAAGCTTTACGATTACCCAGCCTGGCATATTCATAAGTCCAAGTCTTGCTAATAAACCAAATCCAGCAACTAGGGTGATAAGAATACCTGTACCGTGGATAGCCATTAAACCCTTACGAAACGGTGTATTTAATTTTGTACCTCCGCCAATCACATGCAGAGTTAGTGCTGATACACTGGTGAGAATCATAAAAACACCGATAAGATGTAAGACCTTATAAAATTCATAGCTCATGCTGACTCCTTTTTTTATTAAATCTAACAAAAAAGGGTGCCAAGAGCACCCTTTTTACAACAATAGATCATTAAATCCTATGTGTGCTTAACAGTAGCATCATCTATAGGATTATCATCTGCCACTACCCCACTACCAAGGCGTCTCATAAAACGCTTAAACACTTCCATGTATGAGTATACACAAGGAATCACTATCAGCGTCAGAAGAGTAGAGCTCAAAGTTCCACCAATAATAGCTATACCCAAACTGGTTCTTTGGTTTGATACTTCATTTAATCCAATGGCAACTGGTATCATACCGGCAATCAAAGCAAAGCTGGTCATTAAAATCGGGCGCAGACGCACGCGGCCGGCTTCTAAAATAGCCGATCTTTCGTCTTTGCCATCTTTTCTTAGCTGCTCAATATAATCTACCATGATGATTGAGTTTTTAACCGCCAACCCCATCAACATGATACAGCCGATCATTGAAAATAAATCAAGGGACGATCCAAATACCCAAAGCGCAAAGAAGGCACCACAAGCTGCTAGTGGAATCACAAGCATAATTGTCAGAGGAGTTAAGAAGGATTCATATAAGGATGCTAGTACCAAATAAATAAAGATCATTCCCATTAAGGCGGCTAGCACCATGCTGGTCATCAATTCTTGAAAGTTCTCAGCTTGCCCCACAAAGCGGTAGCTAACCCCCGGGGGAAGTTTTAATTCAGGATCACTTTTAAACCAATTATCAATATCAGCAATTGCACCACCCATACCCGGTCCATCTGGTGCGATGTCAGCAGAGATTTGTACATACCTGCCTCTATTTTCACGATTGATCGTAGCAGGGCCACTAGTAGCTTCGCCCTTTGCCACATTAGACAGATTTACTAAACGACCATTCATATTAGGAACCAAAATTTGTGGAAAGGCAGTTTCTAAATCTCTTTGATCCGCTTGTAGTCTCACCCTTATGTCATATTCAATTCCATTTTCTCTAAACACTGCTGGCGTTAATCCCTCTACCTGAGCCCTTAATTCTCTTCCAACAAATGCACTCGTCACTCCCAAGTTTTGTGCCTTTGGCAAATCAACAACTACTTGGTACTCAGGTTTTCCTGGGCGCCAGTTAGTGTCCACATCGTTAAGCGCTGGATGATCTTTAAGACGTTTCATCAAATTAGTTGTGAGAGTTTGTATTTGTTCTAAATCTTGCCCCACTATATTCATTGAAAATGGGCGAAGGCCACCTCCCACCATATCGATATCTTTTACAACAGGGTTTGCGATCTCTTTGTATTTACTAAGGAGTGTTCGCATTTCGGCTTTCACATCAGATGTATTCTTTGACCTTGTTCCAAAGGCCGTAAGATGAACAAAGAACAAGGCTTTGTTTTTTTCTCCGTTTGTATTACCAGAATATAGTACTGTTTGAACGACCTCGGGATGCGATCTAATCACCTCATCAACTTCAAGTGCAATTTCTGTCATTTTCTCAAGACTTGTCCCAGGAGCCGCATCCAGACTTACAGAAAATTCGCCGTTATCTTGCGGCGGTAAAAACGTCTTAGGGACACGCGCGAGAAAAAAGAAGCTAGAGAGTACTATTAACAGCGTTGCAAGTAGTGGTACATATGGCTTTCTAACAAAATACGTGAGCCATCCGTGATATTTATCTTCTAACCATGTTTGCATTTTATCAAAACTTTCTACTGGCTTTCGAAGAATAGCTCTAATGCCCTTTGGTTTTTTCTTTTTAGAATGTAAGCCTCCGCCAAGATAGGCACTCATCATCGGTGCGTTGGTTAGAGCGTCAAACAAACTAATCATCATAATAAAGCAGACTGTTAGACCAAAAGATTTAAAGAACTGCCCCACTACTCCACTTAAAAATGCAATCGGACCAAACACTGAAATAATTGTCATAGTTACGGCAATTACGGCAAGAGTTACCTCAAGCGTTCCATCAAGAGCTGCCTTTTTGGCAGTTTTTCCTAATTCCATATGCCTAAAAATATTTTCCCTGACCACAATAGCATCGTCGATCAATAGACCCACTGCCAATGAAAATGCCAATAGACTCATTACATTGATGTTAAACCCAGCTAAATCCATAAAAGTAAATGCACCGATCAATGACACCGGAATAGCAATACCCGTAATTAAAGTAGAGCGCATACTACCTAAGAAAAAATACACAACAATAATTGTTAATAAAATTCCTATTAAAATGGATTCATACACATCTTCTACGTTTTTTCGAATCTGCTCTGACATGTCTGAAACTATGCCTAACTTTGGATTCATAGTAGGATAGGTTTCTTTAAGTTCAGCAGAAATCTGTTCTACTTTTTTCTTGATGTCTGCTGACACCGCCACAGAATTAGAGCCTGATTGCTTGTAAACAAAAAGTAATAAGGTGGAGTCCCCGTTCCAATAAGCATTTGTTTTGGGTTCCTCTAGGGTATCTATTACTTTACCCACATCACCCAAACTTACAGGCACATCATTACCAAAAAAATTCACAGCTGATTCACTAATTTGTTTAACAGATTCAAACTCTCCGACTGTTCTAAAAACCATGTCCTTTCCGGCTTGGTTTCTGGTCACAGATCCCGCCGGGATATTTTGCCCAGTCGCAGCTAATCTGTCAGAAACTCCCGCAACTGATAGATTAAATCTTGCTAATTTATTTCTGTCTAGCTCAACAAGTATTTCTCTTTTTCTACCACCTAATATGTCGATTAGTCCTACTTGATTTACTTGCTCTAACTTTGGTTTGATCACTTCATCAGCTAGATCAAATAGTTCTGCAGGCTTCATATCTTCTATGGATAATGCCATGATTACAATTGGCTGATCCGCAGGGTCTAGACGACGAATTGTAGATTCTTCTACATCATCTGGTAGTTTTACTCTTGCGCTTGCCACCTTGTCTCTGACTTGCTGTTCGGCATACTTTATGTCTGTTTCTAGCGAAAATTCAGCAACTACGATGGACACACCTTCTTGGTTAGCAGACCTTACTACTTTGATACCACTGATTGTCCCGACCTCTTCTTCAATTGGTTTTGAAACAAGGGTTTCAATTTCCTTAGGCCCCGCTCCTGGATAAATAGTAGTAATTCTTATTACCGGAAAGGTAACGTCAGGAAATAAATCCACTGGTAATTTTTTAAATGAAAACAACCCGAGTACTATTACTAGTAATAGTACACAAGTCATAAATACGGGTCTTTTTATCGATAACTCGGGTAAATTCATAACCCCTCCACGAAGGCTTTAATTTGATTGTGGGCTTGTATTAAATTTAATTGTGATTGCACCCGAAGTACTTGCGAGGAAGCAAGATCTTGTTCGTTGGTAATTGCCTGAAACGTAGTTGTTCTGCCACTACGGTGACGGCGTCTTTCTTTTTCTACAATTTTTGTTCTAATTTTTTCTAAATTTAT
>JBBKWS010000112.1:0-7415 GCA_037969075.1 Bdellovibrionales bacterium
GGTATTTCTGTTGCCATCATTTTCTTAGACTTTATACTATCTTATATATTTTCACATTTTTATGCCTCGTGAGGGAACAATATGAAGCATGAGACCAAGGTTGGTTTATTATTTTTAGCAACATTCGCCTTAATCATAGGGTTCGCATACTTTTTAAGTAGCTATAATCCATTTTCCGACGCCAATGAGGTGAAACTACTATTTAACTTTGCTGGTGGTATAGAAGAGGGTTCACCCGTCAGAGCTATGGGTATTAAGGTTGGTAAAGTAAAGAGTATCGAATTTGATGCTAGTAAAAAAGATGCTAGCGGTGAAGAAGTAAAGCTTGTTGTTACTATAACTGTCGCAAAAAAGGCTTGGGATACAGTTCGAGAAGACTCTAGGTTTTTTATTAATCTAGCGGGTGTGATTGGTGAGAAATATATAGAGATAAGCCCGGGGTCATCAGATAAACCACATTTAAGCGCCGGTGGGTATTACCGAGGTGAAGATCCACCTCGAATTGATCAATTATTATCACAATCCTATAGCCTGGCTGGAAAAATTCTCGAGATGGTAGAGAATAATGAAGGTGACGTAGTTAGTATTATTAAAAATATTGATAATCTAGTTACTAACTTCAATAAAGCTATGGAAATGCTCACTAAAACTGGCGGATCTAAAAATGAATTAGGCAGTCTCATTAAAAATTTAAATCAGATTACGGGGGACATCGCCCATGTCAGTGGAAAATTAAAGACTAAAGATGCCGATGAGGCCATAGCACTTATGCATCGCCTACTTTGGCGACTTGATGAGCTAGATAAAAAAGCTATTAAAAAGTTCTTTCAAGAAGAGGGCATTAAAGCTAAGCTATTCTAGATATGAAGCATATACTCCTACCCCTAATCCTATTTTATTCTACGTCATTACAGGCTAATATAAACACGACCTCGCTTGCTAACTATGGTGAGTTGCGCGATGAGCGGAAGATTGGCGTTGGCGGGCAGTTATTAGGCGCTAGCGGTAATGCAGGTATATTATTAGAGATGAACTTCCATCCAAGTTGGGGAGTTAACCTTGGTTATGGTGCTGCGCCAGATTTTCAGAGCTTTCTTATTGAATACAAACAAATTTTATACGGAGAAAGACTCACAACTTACGGGATTTTAGGTTTTACTAGATGGTTTGGACAAAGCAAGTCTAGTATTACCTCAACAAATCCAGGTTTTGTGGCAAATAAACTAATGTCTTCAGAAGATCGAAAATCTGGTACGATCAGCGAAAATTTAATTTACCCAGGTATAGGGATTCAATACTTTAAATTTTCAGGCGAATGGACAGGCCTTTCTTTGTTCGGACAAATCATTGTCTTGGCAGATCTTGAGGATTTTATCTTTGTACCCACGGTTGGTTTGGGTTCTGTTTACTACTTCTAGTAACTTACAATTTCACACTAAAACAGGCTCAGTAGCATTTAAAAGTGTTTAGAGCAAAAAAAAGCCCCACCGAAGTGGGGCTAGAACTTTTCTGTTAAGAAAAATTACTACTTCTTTTTACGAGTTGCTTTTTTAGCAGCTTTTTTCTTAGTAGTTTTTTTAGCTACTTTTTTCTTAGTTGCTTTCTTAGCTACTTTCTTCTTTGTTGCTTTTTTCTTTGCCATTTTCTCTCTCCTTAGGATGAGTGGTTTAACATCTTAATGATGTACTTCTACTTTAAGATTTCACTATAACTATCGGTACGTCAATAAAAAGATTTAGTAATTGCACGATTTTTGCAAAAACATTTGCTGATGACATCATTTCATATTGTTTTCTTGTTCATATATTTCGTGTCCGTATTTACTTTTGTAAATCGAATTACAGAAAAGTGTGTTGTGAACACAACACATCGACAGGTTTTTACATTGCTCGCAGTAGTTTTAAGTGGATTTTTGTTTCGTTATTGGTCTATTGCAGCACTTAGTGTTGCATTTACACCACTATCTACTGTGCTTTTTCTTAATTTCTGGAAAAAACAAAGACAAAGAAGGCAAGAAGACCAACACTTCTTACTGTTTATAGAAAAAATCATACTCAAAATGCAAAATGGAAATTCATTTAGGTCATCAATCATCGAAATAAGTCATGAAAGTGATGCTTTTGTGCAACAGAACACAAGATTACTACTCTACTTTGTGTCATTTTCGACACAAAAACCTTTTGTTGGCACTAAAAAGCAAGAGATGTGCTTTGAAGAATTACTTTTGATCGATAAAAAACCACATCAAGCATTAGTTCGACTCAAACTTTTGCAGAGAAGTTTGCGCATGCAAATATTTTTTCGACGTAAGTCCGGACAAGTTTCATTTCAAGCCAAGTTTCAATCATATTTCGTAGTTGGCATCTATTTTGTAATACTTTTTTTACAAACCAGGTTTTTGAGTTTTCAAATGGTCAAAGTGTATTTCTACATTTCATTTCCACTCATAATCATTGGATTTTATTTAACACAACACTTAGGGAGAAAAATAAAATGGAATTTATAGCTCCACCACTACACTTCATTACCTACCTACTTCGTGCTTTAGAAACCACTCAATCTTTAGAAAATACGCTGCGAATGTATCTACAAAATGAATCAAATGATATTTGTCCGCAATTAAAGCTGTTTTATACTAGATGGCAGGCCAAGAGCTTAGATGAATTAAACTTCATCCCTCAAGAGAAACATTATCGTCGTGCAATCTTTGATCTTCTGATTATGGGACTAAAAGGTAGAACAATTTATCCTATGCTTAAGTCTCTGGAAGAAGAGATGATCATCGCTTGCGAACAAGAGATACATATGCAGGCAGCTAAGCTACCATTTTTACTTCTTCTCCCATTGCTTTTATTGCAAACACCGGCGTTTCTATTATTACTATTTGGCCCAATTCTACAGCAATTACAGGAGGCATTTTGATTCTCTCTATTATATGTATATTTTTAGGAAGTTCCTATGCATGGCAAACGCAGGCACTGCTACGCGTACAAAACAAAACGCAAATGGATAAATACAATATGGTGAAATCACTTTCCAATAAGTGTGATGAAGAGGCTCGGTACCTTTTCTATCCTTATATATGTGAAGAATTGAGAAACAGCCTAAAAGATGCTGGGTATATTAGTTTTATTGAATTTGAGCGCCTAAAATCAAAGTTTGAACAAAGATGTCTAGAGAAGGTGATTGGCTACTCTGATTTAGATAGACTATTAAAAGTGAGGGACCAGGTTGCTTCAAATACCAAATGTAAAGATCTCGTTGAGGAAAGATTGAAGGATCTTCTGTATGCAGAAAAGTAAAGTTGGCACAAATATTGTTAATACAGACCTTATATGGAAAAAATTAAAGGCGAATCTTATCAATATGAACTCTTAGCCTACTTAGGAGAGGGTGGAAGTGGTCGAGTATATAAAGCTTTTCGTTATTCTTTGCGTGGTCTGACCAAAGAAATAGTCGCTTTGAAATTTCTTAAAACTGAGAAAAGTATCCAAGAATTAATAGCAGAATATTCCGTGGTACAGACTATTAGATCTCAATATGTGGTAAAAATGTACGGAATTGAACGAATTAACTCCGAACCGACGTTGGTGATGGAATATATAGAGGGATTAACCTGGAAGCAGATTTATAATCTAAGGATCAGAGATAATGAAAAGTCATATCTTTTACACCAGTTAAGATCTGCGGTGGGATCTTTAAAAGATGAAGTTAGTTTTCATGGCGATATCTCTCCATCAAATATCATGATCAATACAAAGGGAGAGCTTCGACTTATAGATTTTGGAAATCATTATTCTGACAACTACCTTCACTATGTTACCCCTGGCTTTGAGTCAGATGATGTAGTTCAAGGTAAGCACAATGGCGCAGATAGTGATATTCAATCAATAGATAAAATTCAAGAGAGATATGGTGTTTGTGAAGTAAATTTTGTAGAGGGAGAGTCAAAAAATCTAATTGCAACGTTGGTGTCTGCAGCAGTATCCGAAAAAACTATTAGGTTAAATGCAGTTTCCAGTAATCTAAGTCTAGTCAGATATTCAATGCCAGCAATTGTATTTGCCATGCTTTTTTTGCTGTTTGTACCTACCCAAGCTAAGCCGCCAGTAAGTGTGCGCTCAAATACGACGACACAACTGTCAATAACTACTAAAAAATGGAAGAAAATCACAATCAATGGTCAAGACTATGGCTTTACGCCGGTTCATACGAGTATCGCAGCCGAAGAAATAGATATAATTTGGCAAGATGATACTTTGAGGGGACAAATATTAAAAAGTAATATTGGCGGGGAGTTACATCTAACAGATGAAGATTTCGACTCTAACGCCTTGCAAAAGTATGGTTTGCAAACTTTTTAGTTTCTACTTCCAATGTCTTGGTTTAGTTTGCCTTTGTAGTCATATGTACCGGGAGGAAAACCATGCAGATCCAAAAGAATGTATTAGAGCTCATTGGAAAAACGCCAATGATTCAGTTGGATAGATGTTTACCTAAAATCAAGCATTCTATTTTTGGTAAAGCAGAGTTTTTAAACCCAGGTGGAAGTGTTAAAGATCGTATTGCACTAAGAATTATTGAAAGTGCTGAAAAGCGTGGCGAACTAGTTGCTGGTGGTACTATTATTGAGGCGACCTCTGGAAATACGGGTCTTGGTCTTTGTATGGTCGCTGCCATCAAAGGATATAAGTCTATTATCGTGATGCCTGATAAAATGAGTAAAGAAAAAATTGATACTTTAAAAGCCTATGGTGCGAAGGTTATTTTAACTCCATCAGGAATTGAGGCAACAGACCCTAGGTCTCATTATTCAGTGGCACAAAAATTGTCGCAAGAAACACCAAATTCGTACTATGCAAATCAGTTTCACAATGAAGATAATCTACAAACTCATTACGATACAACCGGCCCTGAAATATGGGAGCAAATGGGTGGAAAAATTGACTGCCTAGTAAATGGCGCCGGTACAGGTGGAACCATTTCAGGAGTAGGGAAATTTTTAAAAGAAAAAAATCCGGATATAAAAATTATTTTAGCAGATCCCATTGGTAGTATTTTGCATGATCTATATAAGTACAATGAAGTTAAAACTCCGCCAGCTCCCTATTTAATAGAGGGGATTGGGGAGGACATGCTTCCTGGAAATATGAAGTTTAAGTATGTCGATGATGTAATTCAGTTTAATGACAAAGAAGCCATGCAGATGTGTAGAAATATTGTTCGTACAGAGGGGTTATTTGTTGGCCCATCTTCGGCGGCGACAGTGGTTTGTGCTTTAAAGTGGGCAGAAAAACAGTCTGAGCCTAAGCGTATAGTTACTTTTTTGTGTGATAACGGCGACAGATATTTAAGTAAAGTTTTTAACGATGATTGGATGAATACCAATCGTTTATTATAGAGGTATATGATGAAAAAAGAATTAGGATTTGAAACACGCGCAATACATGCCGGCCAAAAGCCAGACGAAATTACTGGCGCAATCATGACACCATTATATTTATCTTCTACCTTTGTGCAGGCATCACCTGGTGTACATAAAGGGTATGAATATTCTAGAACAAGTAACCCCACTAGAAAAGCTTATGAAGATTGCTTGGCCTCACTAGAAGAGGGAAGGTTTGGATTTGCCTTTGCCTCAGGTTGTGCGGCAACAACGACAATTGCGCATTTATGTAAAGCTGGAGATCATATATTACTATCAGATGATTTATATGGTGGAAGTTTTAGACTATTCACTAAAGTTATTCAAAATAATGGTATTGAGATCGGCTTAGTAAATTTAAGTGATATTGAAGCTACTAAAAAGGCCATTAAACCAAATACAAAAATGATTTGGATCGAATCTCCTACAAACCCAATGATGAAGTTAGTGGACATTAAAAAAGTTTGCGCAGTCGCTAAAGCTAAAAATATCATAAGTGTAGTAGATAATACGTTTATGTCTCCTTACTTTCAAAAGCCACTTACTTTGGGCGCAGATATTGTGGTTCACTCGACCACTAAATTTGTAAATGGTCATTCGGATGTGGTTGGCGGAGCTATGGTTACCGACAATGAGGATATTGCAGAAAGAATTCAGTTTTTGACTAATTCTATGGGTGGTATTCAATCTACTTTTGATTCGTTTTTATGTATGAGAAGTTTAAAGACCTTGGCCATTCGCATGCGTGCACACCAAGAAAACACTATGGCTATTGCCGAGTTTTTAGAAAAACACCCAAAGGTAGATAAAGTTTTATATCCTGGTTTAAAATCTCATCCGCAATATGATTTAGCAAAAGAGCAGATGTCGGGTTTTGGCGGCGTACTTAGCTTTTATTTAAAAGGTGGCTTGGCCGAATCAAAAACATTTTTAGAAAAAGTAAAGTTATTCTCTTTGGCAGAAAGTTTGGGTGGAGTTGAGTCATTGATCGAGCATCCAGCGATTATGACCCATGCTAGTATTCCTGCGGAGCAAAGAAAAGAATTAGGAATAGCAGATAACTTTATTCGTATCAGTGTGGGTATTGAAACTCTATCTGATTTAGTTAAAGATTTAGAGCAAGCGCTGGCTTAGTTAGTCTGCGCTATTTATTTATATGAGTAAAATATAGATCTATATTTTCTTTTGTCATCATTAAGCTAAATGGTTCAAATGAATCGTCTTTAACAAACCCACCACTTGTCCATTGGTACTTTTCTTCAATGCGCATTTCATATTCGTTGTAGACATCTAAATTGTCGGCCTCAACAATATAGGCTTCTTTGCCATTTCTTGAGAGGGATAAATAGCGAGAGCTGTCCTCATAGTTACCAGGAAAGATTTTATTTGAAGAAATCTCTTTCGTGCTACAGTTGGCTGCTACTACGTGCCACTTGATGGTTTGTTCGCAAGCGGGCCCACAACTGTAATCTATCCAACCAATGACATTGTATTTTCCTCTTTTGTATAGATGGATGGTTGAATAGCCTTGGCGGACCGAGCCGTTTATCATGCTACCTAAGCGTATAAATCCATTATTGTTCTCAGCAATCTCTAGGGGAGTGTTTTCGTATTTAAAGCATGAAAAAAGATCGGTGATTTTAGTTTTTTGCGAACTTATTTTTGCGGAGCCGACAGTTTTTGAGGTGTTTGTTTCTGGTGTAGTGCAGGCGGTGGTAATGAATAGTAAGAAGCTTAATCGCAATAGAGTCATAGATGTAAATCCTCATAAATGATGCTTGGCTATATGGTATGATGTTCTTTTAGTAAAATCTAATATAAATTGCCTGCATGTGCACACAAAACGATCACTGGGGAAATTGCTTTTGACAGAAGCCCCGTTTGAGGGCTACTTAAGAATCTTCCTAAGTGGCTTGGTAGCTCAGTCGGTAGAGCAGAGGACTGAAAATCCTTGTGTCGGGGGTTCAATTCCCTCCCAAGCCACCATTTT
>JBBKWS010000113.1:0-9370 GCA_037969075.1 Bdellovibrionales bacterium
GCGTATCGAAGCATTAAAAACTATATGACGATCAATCAATATGAATCCATGGGCTATACACGCAGGCAATCACAATTTATGCTACAAATGGACCAAGGATTAATTGATTTATATGCTGGGTAATAATTATGGGTTATAAGTAGCGATCCTTTAGATAGCTATTAACTTTATCCATTTCATCCACTGACAAGACTTTCTTATAAATAATAAACTCACCTAAATAAAAATCAGATTTGTTGTTATTACTTAGATCTGATCCTAAGTATGGAATCAAACCGTTCCCTACTCCCGAGTCAGAAAACGCATTGCTATTAGACGCCACTTCTACCCCATTTCTAAATATACGAATACCGCTTGTTTTACGATTTGGCTCAACACCGATACTTACCACCCATATATTCAACTGCTCTACGCTGTCAGTATCTGGCATTTTATAATCGGCAACGGGCTTTTCATTAGGGCCCGAAAGGGATACCCTAAAAATATTTTTATCAACCCATCCGATAAATAAGCCCGAAGAGGTCTCTGCTTTTTGATTGTTTAATATGTATGTCGCTGCATCCGTGTTTCTAGCAGCCACAAATACAATTGTTAGATCTGTATTTTTTAATTCTTCCGAGGTGCTTGCAATACGTAAGCTATGGTTTCCTGCCGACTTACTACACTCTAACTTTATGCCGCAAAACCTAAACAGTGAGCGCTTAAATGCTTCTTTTGAAAACATTGGCTCTCTATCGCGGCCACTGACTGCCGCGAAAGGCTCTAACTTATTTCCTAAATCAGGTACTTCAGTATGATTGGCAATACCGACTCTGTCCCCTTCCTCTAACCTTAAGCTATCAGGCTTATACCATCTGTATAAAGAGGTAATATCTGATATAGTCCATGCTATATGAACATTAATACTGGTCTCTAATCCTTCATAATTAGCTGTAATAAGCGCAGGGTTTGTCGGTGCACTAGCTCCTTGATTTACTATAAATGTAGCGCTTCCATCAGTGCTAACCTCTAATACTCCAAGTTTAGCAGTTAGAAGTGACCAAAGTGGTTTTACTATCTGAATCCTGTCTCCACAGTCGTCATATATGATTGCATCTAGCTGAACTTGAGAAATATCTTTTATATATATGTCGTCTGCGGCCTGTTGTTCTGTCCCATATTGACTTGCAATAGAAATTTTAAATGGAACTCCAGGGGCACAGTTAGACTGCTCAGGCGGTGGTTGAGGAGGTGCTGGTGGGTTGAGAGCGCTATCTTTATTTTGGCAAGAAATAGCAGTGATACATAGTAAAGTAAAAAGGATATTACGAAATGCTCTCATCGTGCCCTCCTGGCAACATTACTTAAGTATAATCGAAAATCTGTGCTTTGGAAATAAAAGGAATAAAAAAAGGGTAAGCCCCCTCGTCCTGAGAGAGCTATTAGGTTTATATCTAACTATACCTTCGGCACCTAGACAAAACTCTTAAGACCTTTGTTAGGGCTAGCTTTAGAACTAGACTTTCGGATTGATAAGCGGTATCAGCTCAAATTAAACGGGGGCTTATGGAACGATTGATTGGTTTTATTGGGATCGCATTTTTTATAGGTCTAACCTTCTTGCTTTCAAAGCATAAGAAAAAAGTTTCCATAAAATTTATACTCACTGGTATTACGGTACAATTTATAGTGGCCTTTTTGTTGATCGGCATACCCTCGCTAGGGATTTCTGGCATTTTATCGTTTGTGTTTGAAGGAGCAAATTCGCTATTTGTTAGAGTTTTATCCTTTACTGACAAAGGTGCCGCATTTTTGTTTGGGCCATTGATAGATCCTAATAAAATAGGCGATTGGATTTTTGCCTTTAAGGTACTCCCCACTATTATATTCTTCTCATCCCTTATGGCTGTTATGTATTACCTTGGAGTGATGCAAAAAATCGTTAGATTACTGGCCCTACTTATGCAAAAAACATTTAAAATTTCTGGAGCAGAATCCCTGGCAACAGCTGCCAATATATTTTTGGGTCAAACAGAGGCTCCACTTGTTGTGAGGCCTTACATTGGATCGATGACAAAATCTGAACTATTGGTTTTAATGGTTGGAGGCATGGCAACCGTTGCAGGAGGGGTCCTTGCGGCTTTTGTTGGAATGTTGCAGTCACGTATTCCAAATATTGGTGGTCACCTTCTTACCGCAAGCGTGATGTCTGCTCCGGCTGCTGTGATGCTTGCAAAAATTTTACTTCCAGAAACAGAAACTCCAAAAACAATTGGCGCCACTGAGCTAAAAGAAGATAAAATTGATGATGCAAATGTGATTGAAGCCGCGGCCAGAGGCGCTGGAGAAGGCTTACAATTAGCTCTAAATGTGGCTGCCATGCTGTTGGCATTTATTGCATTGATTGCAGGGGTAAACTGGGGCTTAGAAAATATCGGTGAATGGATCAGCTACTCATCATGGGGTAAAGCGATCACTCCTAACTTGTTACTAGTCGATGGTACAGCTAAACTAAGTCTTGAAGTTATATTAAGTTGGGTTTTTTCCCCTATTGCTTTTTTAATGGGAGTGCCGTGGGGTGAAGCTCCTGTGGTTGGCGCACTACTGGGTAAAAAATTAGTCCTTAATGAGTTCGTAGCCTACATCGATTTAATGAAAGTAATGCATGAACTAAGTGATAAATCCATTATTATTACCTCCTACGCTCTCTGTGGCTTTGCCAATTTTTCATCTATAGGAATACAAATCGGTGGTATCGGGGGTCTTGCTCCTCATCGCAAATCAGATCTTGCACGACTTGGCCTGACGGCAGTTTACGGTGGAAGTGTAGCTGCATTTCTGACAGCCGTTGTTGCTGGCATTTTACTTTAAGTTTTTAGGGCTCATTAAATAAGCAAGAAAGCCATGGCCGTGTAAAAACGCTATTCTTTAACATATTTAAATCATTGGACAAGTCTTCAAAAAGTATTTACTTTTATAAATGAAAACAAATTGAAATCACGAACTTTAAAAAGGCACATTTCATGGCTTCTTCTTATTTCACATCAAGTATAGGTAGAAAACAAATCATGGCAGTAAGTGGATTAGCACTTGCGGGCTTTGTATTAGCTCACATGGCAGGCAACCTACTATTGTTTGTTAGTCCTGAGGCCTATAATATATATGGCCACAAACTAGTTAGTAACCCTCTGATCTATGTGGCAGAGGCTGGTCTTGTGGTATTCTTCTTGTTTCATATTGTTAAGGGCATCCTAGTTAGTTTAACCAACTCTTCTGCTAGAAAATCTCGTTACGCTAAAATTCCAAATGGAGAAAAGGCAGCAAGCCTTGCTTCTCGCACAATGATCCACCAAGGAATTGTACTGGCTGTGTTTGTTGTACATCACTTAATTACTTTTAAATATGGACCGTACTATCAAGTCACTTATGACGGAGTCGTAGTGAGAGATTTATATCGCCTGGTACTTGAGATCTTTCAAAGTCCTCTATATGTTGCCTGGTATGTTTTAGCTACTGCCATTGTAGGCTTTCACTTAAGTCATGGTGTGTACTCGGCCCTACAAACATTAGGCGTACATCATCCAGAAAGAACACCTTGTATTCAAAAAATAAGTATATTGTATGGAATCGTTATTTCTGTAGGTTTTATTTCTCAACCCATTTTTGCTTTTTTGCAGTCGTAGGAGATTGATATGTCAGATATTTTAGATGCAAAGATTCCTAGCGGAGATATTAGAGAGAAGTGGGACAAGCATAAATTTGAAATGAAGTTAGTAAACCCTGCTAACAGAAGAAAACATACCGTGTTGATTGTTGGTAGTGGTCTAGCTGGTGCATCTGCTGCGGCAACAATGGCAGAGCAGGGCTATAATGTAAAAGTATTTTGCATTCAGGACAGTCCAAGACGTGCCCACTCTATTGCTGCTCAAGGTGGGATTAATGCTTCAAAAAATTATCCCAATGACGGAGATTCTACTTGGCGCCTATTTTACGACACAGTTAAAGGTGGCGATTACCGCGCCAGAGAAGCCAATGTTTACAGATTAGCACAAGTTTCAGGGAATATTATTGATACCTGTGTGGCTCAAGGTGTTCCATTTGCTCGCGAGTACGGCGGTCTATTAGACAATCGTTCATTTGGCGGAGCACAGGTTTCAAGAACTTTCTATGCTCGTGGGCAAACCGGTCAGCAACTTCTATTAGGCGCATACTCTGCAATGAATCGTCAAATTGCTAATAAAAACATACAAATGTTTTCTCGAAGAGAAATGTTAGAATTAGTTAAAGTAAATGGTAAAGCCAGAGGAATTGTCGTTAGAAACTTAACCACTGGTGAATTAGAATCACATCATGGGGACGCTGTATTATTATGTACCGGCGGCTACGGGAATGTATTTTTCTTATCAACGAATGCGATGAATTCAAATGTATCTGCGTCTTGGCGCGCGCATAAAGAGGGGGCGTATTTTGCCAACCCTTGTTTTACACAAATTCACCCCACATGCATTCCGGTGTCAGGTGATTATCAATCTAAACTAACTTTAATGTCAGAATCCCTTCGTAACCACGGTAGAGTTTGGGTGCCTAAGGCAAAGGGTGATAAGCGTCAGCCATCAGCAATTCCTGCGGAAGAAAGAGATTATTATTTAGAGCGCATCTACCCGTCTTTTGGTAACTTAGTTCCAAGAGATGTGGCTTCAAGGCAAGCTAAGTTTCGCGTTGATGAAGGTCACGGCGTTGGCCCATCAGGCGTAGCCGTATATCTAGATTTTCAAAGCTCTATTGAACGACTAGGTGAAGACTTTATTAAAGAGAAATATGGTAATTTGTTTCAAATGTATGAAAAGATCACTTCTGAAAATCCGTATAAAACACCAATGCGTATCTACCCTGCGGTTCATTACACTATGGGTGGTTTGTGGGTGGATTATAACTTGATGAGTACAATCCCTGGTCTATTTGTATTGGGCGAAGCTAACTTTTCTGATCATGGAGCCAACCGACTTGGGGCCTCAGCTTTGATGCAAGGACTGGCTGATGGTTATTTTGTAGCTCCAAGTACTGTAGCTAATTATATTGCTTCTGAAAAATTAGAAGACGTAAATGAATCTAATGAAGCGTTTAAAGCCGCTAAAGATACGGCCCAAACCAGAATTACCAAACTCTTAAATATCCGAGGCACTAAATCTGTGGATTCAATCCATAGAGAGCTTGGAAAAATCATGTGGGAACATTGCGGAATGTCTAGAAATGAAACTGGTTTAAAAAAAGCTATTTCTGAAATTCAGACATTAAAGAAAAGTTTTTGGAATGAGCTAAAAGTTACAGGAACTCCTGATAATACTAATCAAGAATTAGAAAAAGCTGGACGAGTGGCGGACTTTTTAGAGCTTGGCGAATTGATGTGCTTAGACGCTATGGAAAGAAAAGAGAGCTGTGGTGGCCATTTTAGAGATGAATATCAGACTCCTGAAAATGAAGCCAAAAGAGACGATGAAGATTTTTGTCATGTGGCTGCTTGGGAATATACGGGAGAAAATATTTCTAATGAAAAACGTAACAAAGAAGAACTGAAGTTTGAGAATGTTAAACTTACCCAAAGAAGCTATAAGTAAGGAGTATCTATATGTCAGAGACAATTTCTTTAAACTTAAGGATCTGGAGACAAAAAGATGCTACGTCTGCGGGTAAATTTATAGATTATAAGTTAGATAATATTTCTACTCACATGTCATTCTTAGAAATGATAGATGTGTTAAATGAAAAATTGATTGCTAACAGTGAAGACCCGGTAGCCTTTGACCATGATTGCCGAGAAGGCATTTGTGGCATGTGCTCTATGGTTATTAACGGTAATCCGCATGGGCCTGATTTGAGCACAACAACTTGCCAATTACACATGAGACGCTTTAAAACTGGCGACACTGTTACGATTGAGCCCTTTCGTGCTAACTCTTTTCCGGTCGTAAAAGACTTAATGGTGGATAGAAGTTCATTTGACCGTATTCAACAAGCTGGCGGATTTGTTTCAGTTAGTACAGGTAATGCTCAAGACGCAAATAATTTACCAATCGCTAAACAACATGCAGATGAAGCCTTTGAGGCAGCCGCATGTATTGGCTGTGGAGCCTGTGTTGCTAGTTGTAAAAACGCATCAGCGATGCTTTTTGTTGCTGCAAAGGTGAGTCAGTTTGCGCTTCTTCCACAAGGACAACCCGAGAGAGAAAGCCGGGCTATGAATATGCTAACCAAAATGGATGAAGAAGGTTTTGGGGCCTGTTCTAATACGGGATCTTGTTCGGCCGCTTGTCCAAAGGATATTAGCTTAAGCTATATCGCAAAATTTAACCGTGAATATTTTAAAGCTAAAATTAAGTCTTAAGGTGTTTCCATATATATTCACCTAATTCTTTTGCTATAAAGACTAGGTTCATACCCTGTATAGAGTTGAAATCATTGGTTTCGATTTTTTCAAAAAGTGCAATTCCACCTAGTTCAATTTTATATCCGCCCGCGCAGTCCACAGGATTGGCAAAATCAATGTATTCTTTAAGTTCATTATCACTAAAAGACTTCATAGTTAATGATGTCACTTCGGTATGAATTTTAACCTGGCCATGGATTAATATAACATTACTAGTAAATAGCTGATGCATTTTTCCTTGGAGATTTTTTAGTTGAAGCAGGTTGTTTTCTTTGCTGCCAGGTTTTGACAAAATCAGTCCTTCGCAGATTGCGATCTGGTCCCCTGCAATGATAATAGCATCAGGGTATTTTTTTTGGACAGCCTTGGCCTTCATAAGAGCTAACTTCTCAGCTTTTTGTTTTACATCAATATTTTCTAGCTTTATTTGCTCTTCATCAAATTCTGGGTTTATACATTCAAATAAAAAGCCCAAACTATCTAGCTGGGCTTTTCGGTATTTAGAAGTAGAGGCTAATAGTATCATTGATTACAGATTTTATAGTTATTTGATTGCTCGTCAATGATAACCCCATCTAGTGCAATAAAGCTTAGATAATAATCATTTGGTACATTAATCGTATTCCCTTTAGGGCTCACGCCTAAGAACATATTACTAACTTTTTGCATACCAAATAACTTGTACGGATCATATGAAGTTAATAGACGTAAGCCGTGCTCATGCGGATAAGCCACAACATCTGTTGGATTATTGTCTAAAATGTCTTGTACGTAATACTTGTCGTCTAAAGCTGTAACTGTGTAGTGGCAATCATTACTTTCTAAAAAACGCTCTGTAACTTTATTTAAAAGTTCATCTTCTGATATATCAGGAAACCGACTTTTAACTAAGGTTGAAAGGGCTGCAAAAATAGTAGATGAAATAGATGAGCCTAAAAACTCACCGTCTACATCTTTTGGAAGCGCAACGCCCGGGTTTTTTAAAGAGGACTGAAGGATGAATTCTGGTTTAATCTTTACTCCATCGTTATACATACTGCTAAGACTGGCGTCTGTTGAACCTACAGTGATTACTCTTGGATTATCTGCTGGTGGTAAAATTGAATTTGTTGATGGATTAATACTTAAGAGCTTGGCAAAATCTGAGTTAAGGATTAAGCGAAATTGGTCATTGGCAGCAAAGTTCTTAGAGTGAGCTTTAACTTTAATTTCATAGTTTCCAGGCTCTAATGACAATTGGATTGCTTCATAAGGATATCTTGTATTACGCAAAGGATCCTCTTCGATTAACGTGGGATCATCAGTTTGCGTACGACTTGAAACCTCTAGTCGCTTTCCCGCGTCAGTGAAGATAGCAAAATCTAAATCTTTTGTTGTAGCCGTAAGTGGATCGTCAGCAAAGTCATTCCATTGCAGTGTAAGTCTAGTCTCGCACTTAGTATTATGTTCTGTCTTTGGACAATGCAAACGGATTATTTTTTCAGTTGTTGAGAGCTTCAACCAGCCGTCTTCATCTGGAGTGATTTGATCCTGATAGACTCTACCATTAAAGTTACCGGCAGCATTGATCCATGTAATACCATTATCAATAGCTTTATTAACTAAGGTATTTATAAAACCTTTTCCGTCACCAAAGCCATGGTATTCAAAGACATTTGTATGCAAAATAAAATCGACCTTTTTATCTATTGCTAGATCAATGGCATTTTTTAATTTGGTGTAACCTGAGGCCGGGATTAAGTATATTTTTGGAGCTAGTTCTGGACACCGGCCACCACGAGTTGTGATTAAATATACAAGTTGAGCTACATATTTACCGTGAACAGATTCGCTTGTGATATTCGCCTCAGGCGCAAGAAGCTCTAGGTCTTCAGGTAGAGTCTTCCTGTCTTCATCAGTAAACTCAGGAAACGAGTTTTCCAAAATTGCGATCTTAACCTGCGATAAACCTCTAAATTCATCACACTGATTGTATCTGACTTGGCTTAAATAATACTCTAGATCTAAAAATGGGTTCGCATCAACACTTGCATGAAGTTGTGCTACCGAAAGTAATGTGAATAACAGAACCCAGATTTTCATAAAACTAGTACCAACCTAAACGGTAGCAATTGTATGCGTATCCGCCCCAATTCCAACGATAGTATGAACCATACGCATAGTTATAAGTTCTGGCATAACCATAGTTATAATAATAACGAGCATATGGATTATAGAAACCGTAGTTAAATTGAAAGTAAAAGCTAGCTACTCCGCCTTCACGGTCTAACTCTTCTACATGGTTTTGATCAGCAATAGCCGTAAATTTAGCTGTTGCAGCAATTTGCTTCATTGTTTGCTCATCATTGGCAGCGACTTTATCTTCAGAAATTAAATAGGCTGAAGCACCAGTTTCTTCATTGGTTCTAACAATAATTACTGGGGGTAAGTTTTTTTCTAAACGACTACGGTCTGATACATTGGTTACGGGTTGATCTAATTCTGTTGCAAATATAGAAGTAGATAAGAGGGATACGATAATAAAAATAAGTTTAGCCATGATTAGCTCCTTTATTGTTTGCCTGATTTTATAGCGCTTTTCGCCATTTAATACAATTGCGACGACCCTACTTGTAATTATTACGGTCTTATGAATATATTAGGGATTCTGAGGACTTATATGGATATTTTAAATAAAGCTTATGCTCTTGCTAAAGAAGTTCGACTTAAAGCCCATGCACCCTACTCTAGATTTTTAGTAGGAGCTGTTGTAAAGGCAAAGGGATCTGATCAATTGTTTGCAGCTTGCAATGTAGAAAACGCTAGTTACGGCGGAGCTGTATGTGCTGAAAGAAATGCGATCTTTCAAATGGTGGCAAATCTTGGCACAAGTGAGGCAGAATTTTTAGTACTTGTTACTGATACCCCAACAGGCGCTGCGCCTTGTGGGTTTTGTTTACAGGTATTAAGTGAGTTTTGCGCACCTGA
>JBBKWS010000114.1:0-5251 GCA_037969075.1 Bdellovibrionales bacterium
AAAAGCTGATAGTTCTTTCGTACCTCTTTTAAGAGTTCGTTTAATAGTATTTCTTTTGTCATAACCAATATATTGGCATAAAACAGAGTAGTTGTCAAAATGACAGTAATCTTTACAAAATGACAGTCTAATTGTCATTTTGCTTTTAAAGCTAGAGGTTATGCTGTACTATGGTCCTGTGCTTGGGGGCATAATTACTCAAAAGGTCCAGGGGGGAATTTGGGTATGTAAGGGGTATTGGTTTGTTGTCGCCGCTTGGGGTTTAAAATCAGGCTGTTCATGGAAAGATAGAGCAGCCTGGTTTTTATTTACTTACAAGGTCTTATTAATGAAGTTCTCACTTCGCTCAATAAAACTCATTTTAGTCTTTTTACAAACCACACCTGTTTTTTAATGAAAACATAGTTTCATTTTGGTGCAGATTATAATTTTTTGGTTCACTTTGATAATAACCTACTGTCGATAGACTTTATTCCGATATAGTATAAATGAAATCACTACTACTTTTACTTATTGTCTTTTCTGTTTCTTGTACTCGCTCTATTGATGAGAGTATGTCGGTTAATTTAGATTTAAGTGCATTTAGTAAGGCCAATGAAAGCGCTACATCTCAATCCATTCCAGCTGGCTTTTATCCGGCACATTTAGTTGCAAATATACATTACGACGGAAAGACTGCGGTGAAAGAATGGGATTGTGACCGCAATACTCCTATTGTAAGTTGCCAGTTTCCATCTTCGATTGCTTTTTCGCAGCCATTTCCTAGTGGAGCTGGACGAGTAATACAGGTCTTATTAGTCTATGCCAATGAAGATGAAAATCTTTCTTTTTTCTATTCTCATAAATTAAATGTATACTTTCAAGGTGGAGCACTGCAGGTTACCCTGAATAATTGGGAGAATGCAGGCGCATCTGCTGGACTGGCTACGCTCGCTGGTAAACTAGGTTCTAGCTCTCTTGGGCCGAATGGAATTTTAATTGGTAGTTATGAACCAAATCGTCCTGCGGGTTACACTGCAGCGCAAATTCCGGCAGTGAAAATATTTAAAGAATCTATTATGGGTGGTTGGTTTGATATTCAACTATTTAGAGGAAAGAATTTTACCTATGCGCTTTATGACGACAATATGAATTTTGTTAAAAACGTTTTTTTACAAAAAAAGTTCGAAGATTTTGAAACACAAGTGAGCACTACAAAGGCTGCTACACATATTCGTATTCCTGAAAATTATGAAGTACGCCCTGAATCCTCCTCTTGGAGATCAGAAAAAAGACAAGCAGAAGACGTAATCATTGCTTTTTTTGATGAGGTAACGGGCAATATTGTAAATCGAGATATTGGTGGTAGTCCAGGAAATGAATTTGAAGTGAATATGCGATTGGCTCTTGGTAATTATAATTATACAAGAAATTTTTTAGCGCGTGTTAGTTCAGTCTTGGTGGATCCGATCAATAGTAGCGGGCTGTGGGTTGACCCAACTAATCCTGGCAGTACAGCCGGAATAAATCAAGGTACTCCTAATACGCAACCACCGGTTTATTCAAGTAATTGGGGTGGCTTTCCATTAGAGTATACAGATGGCTTTGCTGGTACTGATGTTGTAAGTAGAATAAGTGAAGGATCTGGCAGTCCAGAATGTGTAGGCGGAGAGACGGACACAATTTATTTGGATACAAATACTCTTTGTGTGAGGCCATATTTTCAGGGATTGGTAGAGCATTCGGTGCCATTTAGATCAGTCTACCAAGTAGTAGAGCAGACAGGTGCGAATAGATATGACTTTTTGCCAAGTCAACCTGTGAGTACTGATAATTTAGTGCAGTGGAAGTATTTGCCAAATGTAGTTGGCACCAATGCCTCTACAAGTTTGATTCAAGGGACATCAATATATTTAGTTAGTAAAGATAATGTTGATGATAGAGATGTAGATTGTAAGGCAATTAACTTGGGTCAAACACCGCGTTTATTGGTAGCACATCATGCTTATGCGGGTGGACTCACTGATACGACACCTGCGAACACTCATCCTGATGATATGGAATATTTAATCACTGCCGCTAACCTTACTAGCGCGCAAAGTATGGGGATCAACTCAGTAGTTGCTGTTGCTTGCCCATATAGAGAATCACAACCGGGTGCTACAAAACAATATTGGAGTTCTGGATTAGCGGGGTATGGGTTTGGTCCGCAATCGACTAATACATTTGCTATAAGCACTGGAAATGGTACTAACCCTGATTGTAAGTCCATTACTTTTACAGGTACTTTGGATCCAAGTCCAATTTCAGTTTCTGTTCAAGGGACTTCGGCTGGTGCAACACCTGGTTACTATTCTGATTCAATTTGTTCTTCCTCCATTGCCGCTGCTGCAAATGCTACGATAACTATACCTGCAAATACCCCGAGTTATACGGTGTATTACAAAGATCAGGCCGTTGGTGGAACACATAATTTTAATTTTAGTTATAGCTCTGGTGGATCTACGCCAATTGCGTTTGCACCTTCAACTGCATCAGTCATAATGCCGGTAGCGTTTTCTTTTACTCCGCCTTCAGTGGCTACTTGTACGGCTGGAACAATTAACTTTCCTGGTCCTGTGGCAAATGCATTTAGTTGTACTATTGTATCTGGTGCTCCTGCGAATGTTACGGTATCAAATAGTGTTGCGTGTACTGCGCCAAGCGGGTCGGCGAACATTAATATTACAGGCTCATCAACCTCCATTCAATTTGGTTTAGCTAAGGTTCTCCCAGGCTCAAGTAACTTAACAATAAGTTGTCCTGGTGTAGAAATTGATACGACAAGTTTTACTACAACAGTTATAGCTCCTTAGTTGGGACTTAGACATAGTGCCTGCATTCGTAGTTGCTAGTGTATCAATATGATCCACGCTTGCTGCCAGACCGATTTAAACCAACTTTAAATCGGTCTTAAATGCGGCCCATTTTTGTCTGATTGTCTCAAGTTCATACGTTAGTCTACCGATATAATTAGTATGAATAAATCTGCAGGGATTAATCTAAAATTTGCCGGAACGGTTTTGTTGTTTCTGGCATTTTTATTTTTGTGGCAAAACTGCGGCGAGATAAGTTTACTACCTAAAACTACGCAAGATCCAATTGGTAGTACGGTGTCACCTCCATCTAATCCAAGTCATCTTGCGGTTCCTGATGTGCCCGATATGGAAATGCGCGCAGTATTTTTAGTAGATATGAGTTCATCCATGAGTTTAGCAGAGTGTGCTGAGTCCATTGATATGGTTTACAATGAAGATAGTCAGTACACCACAAACCCACCGACCAACTATGCGTTTCAACCTTGTGACAGGCGAGTAGGGTCTGATCCAAAGTTGCTTCGCTTGCAAGCGATGGATAAGTGGATGGCAGAAATTGAAACCTTTTTATCTAGCAGAAATTTACCGGCCAGTCGTTTCAAAGCTATTTTAATACCGTTTGCCGGGATTCCTGCAACGGGCATAGGATCACAGGACATCAGTAAAGTTAATCCAAGAATTGATCCAATAATTGGTGATGATCGTATATTTAATTTAAATCGCAGAACCTTTTCAACCATCACTGAAATAAAAAAATCCATTGAGGATTTAAAAGCGTTTAGTTTAGGTGTGGTTGACCCTGAGCCTCCAAGCAGTGGTTTACCAGCTCCTAGTGAGTATGCTGCTTACGGCATTACAGACAATACAGTATTATTAGCGCGCAGTGCTACTCCGCATGCGATTAATTTAATGACTACTTCCGTTCCTGGCGCACGTATTGAGGACGCTACAAATATCATTTTGACTGAGCTAAGGGATCTACAAGGAAAAAAGAATAGAGGCGAAATTACGGATGCCAGATTTGAAGTAGTATTCTTATCTGATGGGATTCCAAAGCCAAGAAAAGATCATGTGAAAAAAGCTATCTCAAAACTTTGGGAAGCAAAGCAAGTTAGCAGAGAAAATGGCTGTTGGGAAACACGTAACTGCAGTTTCAATCAAACTGACTTTACTGCCGGTGGTCTAAACTGTCTTGCTAGTTGTGGGGTGCAAACAGCTGCACTGATCGATTCAGGAACCTTACCAGAATATAGCGGTACATGTCCTAGGCAATGTTTAGAAGCAGTACTTGATTACAGATCAACCCCAAGCGGAGAACTTGGAAATAATACTACCAATGCACAACCAGAAAGCTTACTTGAAACCATTAAAAATTATTGGGGTGACTATGCGGCTAATGACATAGTCCGTATCATGTTAAAAGTAAGATTTATGGAAAGTGTTTTTGATCTATATCCTTGGGTTAACTATAGACTTAATTTTTTTCGTGTCGAAAATCCTGATCCAAGATTTCGTTATTGGTTTTTAGATTATATAGCTGAAGGCAATTGGATGCTAAAAGCAAGAGAGGTTTTTACAGCTAACCATAGACATGGAGATATAGTTTCTAGAGATGTACCTAGTCTATTCCCAGGGATGAGCCCAGCAGAAGCGTATAGACTTTCATTTTTATATGCGATCAATCTAAATGCTAGGGTAAATGCAAACGGCGTATTAGAGGCAGATTCTGATGGGGATGGATTAAGTGATTACGAAGAGGATCAAATATCTGCTCAGGGATATGATAAAACTAAGGCTCGCAGTGATGGTATGTGCTTAGATGTGATTCGATTTAGATTTGGAATCTGCGAAAATGTTGGTTGCATGATTGAAGTTGATAAAGATGGAGATGGTTTAAATGAGTGCGAAGAAAAAACTATCGGAACTAATGATTACGACGTAGATACAGACGGGGATGGAATTTTAGATTCTCATGAACTACTTTTTGGATTAAGTCCAGTGGTTAGTGATATTGATCAAGATTATGACGGTGACGGAAAATCTAATTTATATAACTTTAGATTAGGATTAGGTCCATGGCTACGCGCAGACACAGTGGCCGCTAATAAGCAAATAAGATTAAGTCTAAAAGTAGTAGGGGACGAATCAGTGACACTACCTGGCGGCGGTCAGGCGTTGGTGCCGCTATATACTCTTCAGGTCTTAAATATTCCTTCTATTGGCACAGAGGGCAGCGAGAAGGTGATAGATTTATTTTCTCATAGAAGTTTAACACCAGATCACGTCTACAGCCCGCAAATACTAGATAGAGATTTACCTCTTAATAATAATAGAATGCAATTTTTTGGACGTGTTGATAATGCCGTCAATCAAGGTGATAGATTTTGGATTTATCACGAAATCACAGTTCCGTTTAC
>JBBKWS010000115.1:0-5453 GCA_037969075.1 Bdellovibrionales bacterium
CCTAAAGCTCCATATCTCGCCTGCGCAATTCTTTCTGCTTGTGTACGATCGATTCCATCAGTGACTAATACATCTATATACTCTTCTGGTGTGCGATGATCTGCTTCTTTAGTTGCAAGCGTATTGCAGCCTAATAAGAATACTTCTTGTGCTGAATTCAAAATATTTTGACACTTATGACTACAAGACATTTCTTCTAACTTTTCTAAGGGTAACTTAATTCCACTATCACCAAAAAAATCTCCACCGAAGTGACCTGAGATTAAAAGTACATCGCAGCGAATATCTTTTTCGCATACTTTTTCAAACCAATCAGTTGGCACCTGTTTCCTAGCCTTGTCTATAGGATCAATCACATCTGTTAACTCAACAAAATTAAAGTCTTTGGGATTTAGATGCCTCTTAAAAGCTTTGATCTCGTCATCAGAATTAATGGTGATTGAACAGACATTATACTTCTCTGTCGCAAAACTGAAACTCAATATACTTAAAATGAGCAGGATCATATCTACTTAATCGACCAATTACAGATTGTAGTAAAGGCTAGTACAATCAGAGCTTAGGAATTAGTTTTTACAGACCTAGTCTGAGCATGAAAAAATGGTGAAATAGTGTCTTTAAGGCAAACAATTTGGATTAGTCCCCGACCCTAGTCTAAATCGACAACTAAGACCACGTCTAAAAGAGACAGATTCACTGAAATTTAAAGGTGACAGAATCAAAGAAAATTAACAGGTGACACAATCATTGTAATTCTTCACTACAAGGTGACACAATCACTGAAAATTAACATAGTTGATTTCATTTGGGATACTCTCTAGTGACGATGTTTTGCAGTGCCATACTAATATTTAGAATCTACAATTGGAATTGTGCGCAGGTAGAGACCGCCTTTGTAGAAACTACTATCATAAATATTCAAAAGCACTCGGCCAGTCAAATCCTGCGAGCTATAGATCTCCGTTGGCCATGTGAATAACGAAAAGTCATCTTCAGCATAGTATTGGAAATTACCCCAAGTTGTATTGATTTCGCCATTTCGTTGAATTATCTGACCGTGAACTGAATCGATATACCGATTATACTGATTATTCGAATCGTTGAATTCGACAGCATACGACAAAAACAGCTCGCCATTTTTTAAGGGAGTCAAGCCAACCCCACCAACTTTGAAGGTGGGCGCGATCTCTGGCCATAGTAACTCTTGCACTGGAAAAACCGGCATACCATCGATGCTAAATTTGCCAATTCGAAATGATTTTAATAACGGGCAATCCGTCGCAATAGCAATTTGACTTCCTGCGGATTTAAGTTGTTTTATCGAGCAAGAGTTCAAATCCATATTCAAGGTTTTCCATCCTTGGTTGCCAAACGTCGTATCGATCTTTCCATTTTTATCATAATGCGCTACTTGCACCCTGTTGCCGTCAAACAAAATCACTCCATATATATTAGGGGAAAGCAAAATACGATAGGTGAACGTTTCGTATTGTAATTGATGAACTTGCACAAACCCATCTGAACCAAAAGACTTGTCAAACTGTCCATTCGTCAACAAGCGAAATAAATATCGCTCACAGCTTCCAAAGTTGGAGTTTCCTTCGCTGACACAGCGGGCTTCAACGCCAAGAATCTTTCCATCTGCTTGTTCGACAAGACTACCAGCAGAGCGATAATTAAGTTTGTTGTACTCAAAGGCAACTACACCATTTTTACCAAACTTGCGGTCGATTTTACCTGAAGCACTGATTTTTCGAATATGACTAAAACGAAACGCACCACTTCCGTTGTAGCCAGAGAATCCAACGATTAATGCGCTCCCATCGGACAAACCTAACCCAGATGATAATTTGTGCCAAGATGCCCAAGATGGGTTTGTATAATATGGAATTGGATCGGGCTTAAAGCTTGATTCGATCGAGCCATTTGAAAGCCGCTTCTGTAGAAGTAAAGGAATTTCGCTTTTCGTTTCTTTGCCAAATGCTCCGACGGTTAACATCGAACCATCGGCTAAGGTAGCAAGAACATGATCAAAGCTGCTGTTAATGTTAAAATCGACAGTGAAATCAGGATCGAGATTCAAAGATTGGCGAGCTTCATCGCGAGGATTGATGACGCAACGAACGGCAGTTTTATTATCTGGCCTTACTCGTCTCCAGTTTTGAGCAAATCCGTTCATCGGAGAAAAAATTTTCTGGATTAGGCCGTTGGATATGAGTGTGGAGCTCGGAAATGATTCTCTGCTGGTTGTATGAAAAGCCTCAAGATATTGTTTGCGCCCTTTTGCTGTCAGCTTGACTAAAGCACCATCTGACGATTCAAAATCAAAATTGGTGATCAGCGCTTGCATTTCTTTCAACGTCGCAAGGCGTGCGCCAACTTTCAGACACTCGCCTTGCGCGGCCGAGTCTTTACCTGTGTAGATTCGCTTTGAACAAAATATTTCATTGAGTGTTCCGTCAGGCCCGACGCAACCATTGGTATGCCGACCTGGAAGTTCTTCGCTCCAGCGAACTCCGTCTTTATCGTTAAACGCGGTTTGAAAAGTTTGGGCATAAGAAACTGTAGTTACAAAAAATCCTGTGATGAGTGAGAGACATGTTAATTTCATTTTAAACCTCTAAAAAGTTTAGCTGAGGGTATTGGTATCTGTAAATGATGTTTGGGAAAATAAAAATACGATTAAAAATAAAAATCTCATAAAACCCCCTATCAAAATATTAAATCTAAAAGCTATTCAAGAATCAATAGTAATAATTAAATGTTAATTAATGATGCACTACTACCAACAAACAAGCCCATCATCCGTATATACGCAGGCGTCCATGTAACCAACATTAAGTCCTCTAGGGTTCTTTAAATTTTTTGGCGAACGCAATAGCCTAGAAACACGAGACCCCCAACAGATAATTTCATTTCCATCAATCGCACATGTAGCATCATAACCAGCCGAGATTTCGGATGGATTACCAAGCTTAGGTACATTTGTTTCACCGTTCCAGTTACTACCCCAGCAGGTAACTTCGCCTTTTACAGACAAAACGCATGCATGGGCACTGCCAAAAGTAATCTGTTTAATACCTTTATCTAAATTTGGTACGTGGCTATGATCATCATAATGTATACGGTAATAGCATTCCCACTTCTCTCCAAATCTTGCACATATGCTACCGTTTGTAACTTCATCAGGTATTCTTGAACCAAAAGGCTTTGTTATACCTGTACTACCCCAGCATACCAATCCCTCATCAGTTAGCGCACATGATGTATAAGAAGACGTAACAACTAATTTTGGATTTTTTAACCCGACAGGCACATCAAGCTGATGACCTGAGTATAAACCTCCTCCAAGAGGTCCTCTATGTCCCCAGCACTTAACTCCACTTAACGTCAACGCACAGGCATGATATCTATTTACATTTACCTGTAAAACATCAGTAATATCAGAAGGAACAGGCAATACATTATATGAAATTTCATTTTCTTCAAAGATAGGCGAATTGTACCGACAAGTCATTTGCTTGTTCTCTGTAAGGCAGGTTACAAAATCACCCACTGAATATTGAATATCAGTAGTTGATCCATATGTACCTCCAAATGACAGTAGCCCAAAAGTTACATAAAGTAACAACTCCATAGCTTTCCCCTTGTATAGTTAATATTTTATGTTTTCGCAATATACTTGTAATCAGACTATGATATTAGCTCCATAATTATTAAAGTATTTTACAAATGTGATCCCCAACAACACGCAATTTAACCTGATCTTTCTTTTCTTCAAAAAGTTTTTTACAATTAATACTAAAGGATGCAGAAAATCGACGGATACTCTGATCTTTTGTTTTAGTCATTACAGTGCAATAGTTTTCACGATCAGAGGCAGAATAGATATCTGAGATAATCAAAATTTGTACGAGTTGAACGTTAAATACCTCGCCCGGAACTGGCTTGTGATTGCTATCTAAACATTCCTCATCTTTGCCAGCAAAGTAAGGTACCGTCTCTATGGCTGCCGTTTTTTCTAGTGCCAAAGTAATTCTGTAGGTACTATCATCTATACCCATCAAGCCTAATAGCTCATGCAGTACAAGCATACGCTTATCTTGAATAGAAAGCATACGCCATCCTGTTTCGTAAATAATAATACGATTTTCTTTAGGGTAATTGATAGCATCTTTGCGCATCCCGCGGAGGTACAATTGTTTTGTAGTGCTTTCGATATTAGCCGTCTCTAGTTTTTCTTTAAACTTTTCTGGATCTATCTCTAATGCCTCTACACTATTTGCTGCCCTAAGTTGAAGAACTAAAGTGTTACCAATTGTTTTAAAGTTTAAGGCGATAGAATCTCCACCGTTTCCTACATTATCCCCACCTGCAAAAGCAGACTTACATATAAATAACATTAATAAAATTATAGACTTCATTTCTTAGACTCCTTCTTGGTCAGAGGAAAAAATTGAATATTAAGTGAGTAAACTTCTGATGGTGTTTCGCTTTCACAAAGTGAAGCGACACGTTTTTTGAATTTATGAATTTCTTTTTTTATTTGTGCTATCGAATTCATGTTGAAACTCAGAGTTAATGAGCTTATATCGCGCTCGGAAATATCGATCGTGTTGAGAGCAGCAATGGCGAGTTCCATCTTCTCACGATTATGGCGACGCAGCGCCTGTGAAGGAATATCCGTTCCGGTATCTAAAGTTTTTTGCAGGCGAATAAAACGACCTTTTACTTTTTTCAAGAAATTTAATTTTTGCAGTCGTGTCAACGCCTCTTCGGCTTGTTCTACATGTATTCCCAAACGAGATGCCACTTGCTCTGCCGACCTCACAGTATCGACTTCACAGAGGTTTAAAATTCCAAAATGGTACCACTCCGCAATGAGCGAAAAAGTATCCATTTCAAGCTGCAAGGCCTGCTGACTGATTAAATTGCTTGTAGTTGTTCTTAAACTCTCGACTGGCAAATTTAGAGCATCGGCTATGTGCCGAATATTTTTGGGAGACAAAGTGCGTTTACCCGACAAGAACTGAGATAACGCCGTCGGGCTAATACCCAGATCACGCGCAAAAGCATTACGCGAATAGCTGGTATTCAGTGATTGGCGCTTTTGATAGGTGGTGGCGAGGAGTCCTTTTAGTTCTTGCATGCATTAAGGATTACAGGACTAGAATTGAATCTGTCAATAAAAGTCGAAATATATCGTTTCGACTAGATATCGAAACAGCTTATATTTAGAGGTTCGTAGAAGAAATCGCCCTAAAGGCCTTACTCGCAAGAATCAGGTCAAAAGTGACAGATTCACTGAAATTTAAAGGTGACAAGGTTACTGAGAAATAACAATGGTCTTCTTATATTTGATAAATCTAAATGATTATGTCCCGTCCTTAATTCTAAATAGAACTGTCTCGTTGATCAAAGGGAAAATCATTGCTTCAATACCCCTCATTAAA
>JBBKWS010000116.1:0-3406 GCA_037969075.1 Bdellovibrionales bacterium
TAGTCGACTCTGGCATCACTAGTAGTGCCAAGATCTATCCAGTCGATGTCGTTATGTAAAACCTTAAGTTCTTCTTTGAGTGCGTAGCCTGCGTGGTCGGATGCGATATATAATTTCATAATTACATTGTGTTCCCATGAGAGAAGATGGGCAAGTAGGATACGGCCCAAGAAACTTTGCGTTATTACATTGTCATGCCGTAAATATTTCAATACGTCTAACAAACCAAATCCTAACTGTACATCTCAGAGCATCATCATTAGATAGTATGACTTCAAAAGGAGCCGCTAATGAAGAGTATATTTTTTGTAATAACGATTGTATTTATGTCTTCTACTAGTTTTGCCGGTCATATATTTTTTAATGAGAGAAATTGGTATGACACTAAAGAAGAGGCATTAACTGAAAATGCTGGAGCCACTGGTTTTATTGTTAAGTATATTGCTGGCGAATACGATCCAAGTGAAGTGATAGATCAAATGTATAGCCTTAGTTCTAAAATGCTTGTGCGTACATACAACGATCGTATTCACATAGATGAAGGCAATTGTTACATTGGTGACCCAGATAAACTTGAGTTCATTATGAACGATAAGCCTGAAGTGATAGCAGAGTTTCCACCATACTTCATAAATCCTAAACTAACTATACGTGCACTAGATCAAGATAAGGTAATAGCATTGTCGCTAAAAACTACATACACACGGTTTAATGGTGATCGTCTAGCATCAAGACCGTATAAAACTGTAAGATCTAAAAAAGTTTTTATATATCGTTGTAACTAGTCATTTTTTAGGGGCTTGAATAAATATTCAAGCCCATTAACTTTGATTTCATAAAGTTCAGCTAGTAGTCTTCCGATTTCCGTATTGGGCAAACCTTTATTATACATCCAAACAACATAGGGTTCTGGTAAATCAATAAGGCTAACGCCCTTATATTTACCATAGGGCATACGCATATTTGCTAAATGTAAAAGGTGTTCTGGATTATCAAGCATAATAAATTATTTTTCTAGACGAGAAAAAATCAAACAAGCGTTCGTCCCGCCAAATCCAAAGCTGTTGTTTAAAACATGGCTTAGCTTTTTCTCACGTGCGCGAAGAGGTACGTAATCTAATCTGCAATCATCATCTGGGTTTTCAAGATTAATCGTTGGCGGAACAATCCCAGAATCCATGGCCATAATCGAAAACACACTCTCTAGTGCGCCGGCAGCACCCAGCAGATGTCCGGTCATAGATTTAGTGCTTGAGATCCAAATATTTTTAGCATGATCTTTAAATAAGTTTTCAATGGCGATGCTCTCTAGTGGGTCACCAGAGGGAGTGGATGTGCCATGAGCATTGATGTAATCAATTTGCTCTGGGTTTAAGCCAGCGTTGTTTAACGCAAGCTTCATGGCGCGCATACCGCCTTCACCCTCAGGTGCAGGAGTTGTCATATGATTCGCATCACTGGTTGTACCGTAACCGGTAACTTCAGCATAAATCTTAGCGCCTCTGCGAGAGGCGTGTTCGTAATCTTCTAAAATTAATGTGCCAGCCCCTTCCCCTAAGACAAAACCATCTCGGCCCTTATCCCAAGGACGGGATGCCTCTCTTGGAGATTCATTTCGGGTAGACAATGCTTTCATGGCAGAAAAGCCGCCAATAGCCATAGGGCATAAGACGGCTTCGGCGCCGCCTGCGATCATGACATCACACTGACCAGATCTAATGTAACTAACAGCTTCTCCGATGGCGTGCGAGCCAGAGGCACAAGCTGAAGTGATCGAGTAATTCGGCCCTTTAGCTCCAAGCATAATACTAAGTTGCCCAGAGGCTAAATTGGTAATCACTTTAGGAATAAAGAAAGGAGTGATACGGGTAGGGCCACGTTCTAAAAGAATAGAATGTTGCTCTTCAATCGTTGGCAAACCACCTATACCCACGCCCATAAAAACACCGGTGCGCTCTGGTGGTAGATCTTCTTTTTTTAGCCCAGCATTTTCTAGTGCCATAAGGGATGCGGCAATAGAGTACTGAATAAAAAGATCCATTTTTTTTACTTCTTTCAAAGAAATAAAAGGTTCAGGTGTAAAGTTTTTTACATCTCCTGCGATTTGTGCGGGATATCCAGCAGCATCGAACCTAGAGATTTTAGTAACTCCGCTTATGCCTTTACACGCGTTTTCAAAGCTAGTTTTAGCATCAAGTCCAAGTGGCGATACAGCACCAACACCAGTGACTACAACGCGGCGTTGGGGCAAACTTTCTCTGAAAAAACGATTTTGCATAATTGATCTTACCTTCTACTCTAATTTACCTTTTGAGTTTAAAAAAGTAACTACATCGCCAACAGTTCTTAGTTTCTCGGCTTCATCATCTGGAATCTCTAAACCAAACTTTTCTTCCATAGTCATAATTAGTTCAACGATATCTAAGCTGTCTGCCCCGAGATCATCAATAAATGAAGCTTCTGTCTTTACACGATCTTCATCTACGCCTAATTGCTCACAGATTAATTCTTTTAATTTTACATTTACAGACATTGTGTCTCCTTTAGTTGTTTCCATTTATTACATCCTTTTTAAATTACATTCTCATGCCACCATTCACATGAATGGTTTGGCCTGTTATATAGTTTGCACTATCACTTAATAAAAAACTAACCACTTGGGCTACTTCATCGGGCTTTGCGATTCGTCCTAATGGGATTTGTGTGATAATTTTTTGTTTTTGCTCATCGGTTAGAGCATCTGTCATTTCGGTTTCAATAAAACCAGGAGCTACGCAATTAGCACGGATGTTTCTGCTGGCCATTTCAAGGGCGACAGATCTTGTGAAAGCCTCAATCCCTGCTTTACTAGCTGCATAGTTGGCCTGTCCTGCATTTCCAGTGGTACCAATCACACTAGATAAGTTAACAATAGTGCCATTTCTACTTTTCATCATAGATTTTAAGACAGCTTTTGTGCAATAAAACGTGCCGTTCAAATTAGTAGCTACCACGTCTTGAAAGTCTTCATCCTTCATCCGAAGTAAGATCTGATCCTTTGTTATTCCGGCGTTGTTAACAATCCCGTCAAGTCCACCAAGTTTTTCAATGGCTGCATGAATGGCGGTTTCTGTATTTTTGCTATCACGAATATCTAATTCAAAACAAAAGTGATTCTCACCGGGAAGGTTTTTCAACACGGATTCAGCGCTAGCTTTATTTTTTGCATAGGTAAATGCAACCGTGGCGCCAGCGTTAGCCAGAGCTTCAACAATTGACTTACCGATACCGCGGCTTCCGCCTGTTATAATAATTTTTTTAGCCTTTAAAGCTGCCACTTAAAAAATCCTTCCAATTCTGCTCTAAGACCTTAATATCATCAAGGTTTTGCATATTGAATGTCGTAAGCGAACTAGAGTCAATTTTT
>JBBKWS010000117.1:0-11520 GCA_037969075.1 Bdellovibrionales bacterium
TAGCTTGGAGGGGATATGAACAACACTACGATACTACTACGACCCGAGGATTTTTTTTCTGAAGCGGTAGACGATGCTTTTAAGCAAAGAAAATTGCCCCCTACTCCTTTAGCCAATGAGTACCTTGTAAAATTACTAACTCACTACATTTTTGCCGACAACCTTTTTGATGAAACCTCAGAGAACGGTAAAAAGACAAGAAGTACTTTAGCAGAATTGTATTTAAAAGCCATGAACTCAGAGCCTAGCGTTCGCCTAGATCTTCTTAAAAAACTTGGTGATACCTCACTTTATATTACTGGCTTTTTTAGTGAATCCTTAAATAAAAAAATTGTCGATGTATCCTATTACGTAAATATGGGTGAAAGCGCATTTTCAAGCCTAGCAAGCTCTGTCAATGAAGAGGCCTATAGTAGTTTATACAAAGACTTCTCGACACAATTCATAAAGTATATGGAAGTTCTTAACTGTATATCTAAGCAAACGAATCTGCAGAAGGATTCAAACTTGCTGAAATTATATGAAAACTATCAAAAAACAGGCTCAGACCTGATGAGAGACGCCCTAATCGATAGTGGCTTTGTAGATTTTGATACAAACAAAAAATCCAAAGCACAATAAGAATTCATTGAATATTTTTTTGGCATCAATTACAACCATAGCATGTTTAATCTTGGATTTTCTGAAGTCATTTTAATCTTCGTTATCGCGCTGGTTTTTATCGGACCTAAACAGCTTCCGCAAGTCGCAAAATTTTTAGGGCGCATGGCGGGTGATGTAAAGCGAGCTATGGGTGATTTTAAACAAGAGATCGATCACACAGTTAAGGCTGCCAACGAAGAAATAAAACAAACTAAAGCTGAAATCGAAAAACCATTAGAACGTAAAAAAGACGAAAATGTCTGATGCTAATCTAAATTTAACAGACCACCTAAAAGATCTCAGAGACTGTATCATTAGATCAGCCATAATTATACTGTTAGGTTTTTTAGCCTCTTGGGCCTATTCTGAACAAATATTTGATATCGTTAGAAAACCCATCCAACCCTTTGTTGGCGGCCTTGTGTTTACAGGGGTAATGGATAAATTTATTGCTCACATGAAAATATCCCTTTTAAGCGGTATCATAATCACATGCCCCCTTTGGTTGTATCAAATTTGGCGCTTTGTAAAACCAGGGCTTTACCAAAAAGAAAAAAAAGCCATCGTTGCCTTTTTAGCTACGGGTACTTTTTTGTTTTTGACTGGCGTTGCCTTTGTGTATTTTATCGTGTTTCCATTTGCTTTTGATTTTTTAATGAGTTTCGCCGGAAACACAGATAGCCCAATGATTACCATTGATGAGTACCTATCCTTTTTTATTACTACCACGCTCATGTTTGGAGCCGTATTTGAATTGCCCCTTGCACTAACCCTACTTGGAATGCTTGGAATCATTGACGCTCAGTTTTTAAGATCTTCTCGTCGCTACGCACTTGTAGTTATAGCCGTCGTTTCGGCCGTGATTACGCCACCTGATATACTAAGCATGGTATTCATAATGATACCGCTTCAAATATTATATGAGCTATCTATTTTTTCTGTGGCGTTCTTTGGTAAAAAAACTGACGAAAAATCTACTGAACCCTTGGCTTAAAGATTTTATTCAAACGTAACTAGGACTGCGCCTGATTCTACGCTCTGACCTGGCTTTACCAATACGTCTTTCACTTTAAAGTTTCCAGATGACTTGATCTCATTTTCCATTTTCATGGCTTCCATCACAAGGATAGGTTGCTTTTCTGTTACCTCTTGTCCTGGTTTTACATATACCTTTACAATCTTTCCTGGCATACCAGCAGCAATGGTTTTTCCACCACCCATTGCACCACCGCCTTTTAGGCTCTCGTGTAACAATGCTTCGTCATTATAAATAGGAATTTCTCGGTATGATCCCCTAGTAAAAACTGTATAGTTAACTCCGCTACCAGTCACATCAACCATGTACGAAGAGTTTTCAAACAAGAAGCTAATGGCTCCATCAAGCTCCATATAATCTTTTTTAGGAATTATATGGTTTTCATTAAAGCCGTCATCCGTCATCATGTGGACGCCCCAATTACTTTTTGTCTCAGTAACTTCAATTTTATACTTTTTACCTTTTAACTCTGCTTCGAAATACATGTACTACCTCATCACTTCTTTACGGCCAATGTCTTTCCATCTAGACTGAAGGCTCAAGTTGGAAATAGAAGCTCTTTTCTGTTGTTTGTATGCCTCTATCGCTAACGAAATCAAAAACACTCTATCATCGACAAACCTAAATACATCCGCTCTGTGCTTGAAATCTTTCTCTAAAGATTGGGTTGTGTATTCACCACTTAAAAATTCTTTTTCTTCTAAAATAGATTTATGAAGCGGAATATTTGTTTTAATCCCTGTTAAAGAATATTCATCTAGCGCCCTAGATAATCTTGATATAGCTTGCTCCCTAGTCTCGCCCCAAGCGATTAACTTAGCTAGCATTGGATCATAGTAGATCGGTACTTCATAGCCAGGGTAAGCGTACGAATCACATCTAATGAACGGTCCCTGCGGGTTACGACATCTGCGAATTAATCCCGGTGATGGCGCAAAAGTTTCAGGGTCCTCCGCACAAATTCTGGCCTCAATTGCGTGGCCTACTTGTTTTATTTCGGACTGTTCAAAGGACAGCTTGTTTCCTGCTGCCACCGATATTTGCTCTCTTACCAAGTCACGAGAGGTTACCATTTCAGTAACCGGATGCTCAACTTGCAACCTAGTGTTCATCTCCATAAAGAAAAACTCTTTAGTGATAGAGTCAAAAATAAATTCAAATGTACCCGCACCAACATAATTAATAGATTTAGCGGCAGTGACTGCGATCTGCCCCATCTTCTCTCGTACCGCTTGTGGAACAGCAGGAGACGGGGACTCTTCAATAATTTTTTGATGACGACGCTGGATCGAGCACTCTCTTTCAAAGAGGTGTACAACATTACCATGCGTATCACCAAAAACTTGAATCTCTATGTGTTTTGGATTTTGAATAAATCTTTCGATGTAAACTGTGGGATTACTAAAAAACTTTTGCGCTTCACTTGTTGCCATTTCAAAGGCGTTTTCTAGCTCATCATCTTTTGTAACAAGTCGCATGCCTTTTCCGCCGCCACCAGCTGAAGCTTTAATAAGTAATGGGTACCCTACTTCTTTCGCTGTCTTTTTTAAATCAGCCAGATCTTTTATTGCGCCGGCACTACCAGGCACAATGGGAACCCCAGCTTTTTTCATTAAATTTCTGGCAGAAAGTTTGTCCCCCATATCTTTTAATGAATTAATACTTGGCCCGATAAACACTACACCTGCGTCACCCAACCTTTTAGCAAAGTCAGCGTTTTCTGATAAAAATCCATAACCTGGATGAACCGCTTCGGCACCTGATTTTTTAATCACATCTAAGATAGTATCTACTTTTAAATATGACTCTGTACTTGGCGCAGGCCCGATATAATAAGCATCGTCTGCCAACAGCACGTGTAAACTATTTCGATCTGCCTCACTGTAAACTGCAACCGATCTGATATCCATCTCTCGGCACGCTCGAATTACGCGTATTGCAATTTCACCTCTATTGGCTATTAATATTTTTTTAAACATCGTTGCTCCTACAGAGGTATATTACCATGCTTTTTAGCTGGATTTTTATCTCGCTTATTTTTTAGCATCTCAAATGCCTCTATGATTCTTTTGCGCGTAAATGCCGGATCGATAACTTCATCAATATATCCAAGCTCGGCAGCACGGTATGGATTATTAAATTGTGCTTCATAGTTTTCCGTTAGACGCTTTCTTTCTGCGTCCACATCTTTTGCTTTATTAATTTCATTTCTAAAAACAATATTAACCGCACCCTCAGCTCCCATCACAGCAATTTCTGCCGTTGGGTACGCTAGATTGATATCTGCGCCAATATGTTTTGAGGCCATCACGTCATAGGCCCCGCCGTAAGCTTTTCTGGTGATCAGGGTCACAAGAGGAACCGTAGCTTCGCAATACGCATACAACAGTTTTGCACCGTGAGTGATTACGCCATTCCACTCTTGCTCGGTACCAGGTAAAAATCCTGGAACATCAACCAAGCTTAGTATTGGAATATTAAACGCATCACAAAACCTAACAAATCTTGCGGCTTTTTTACTAGCATCAATATTTAAACAACCCGCTAATACCGCTGGCTGGTTGGCCACGATCCCTACAGATCTTCCGTTGAAGCGGCAAAATCCCACCACAATGTTGGCTGCATAATGCTTATGAACCTCTAAAAAATAACCCTCATCTACGATCTCAGTGATGATTTCTTTTACATCGTACGGCTTTCTATTTGAGTCTGGCAATATCGAGTAGATCTTTTCGTTAGCTCTTTCAATTGGATCTTGAACTTGTAAAACAGGCGCGTCGTCCATGTTGTTACTTGGTAAGAAATTTAGTAATTCACGAATTAACAGCAAACAATGTTTATCGTCGTCTGCAGTAAAGTGACAAACCCCAGATTTTTGCGCATGAGTACTGGCTCCACCCAATGCTTCTTTAGTTACATCTTCGTGAGTTACCGTCTTGATAACATCAGGGCCTGTAACAAACATGTAAGAGGTATCTTTAACCATAAAAACAAAATCTGTAAGGCTTGGGCTATACACTGCCCCACCCGCACATGGCCCCATGATCGCACTGATTTGTGGAACAACACCCGATGCTCTAGTGTTTCGATAAAAAATATCGGCATAGCCTGCTAACGCTCCAACACCTTCTTGAATTCGCGCGCCGCCTGAATCATTAAGCCCAATCACTGGAGCTCCATTTTTTAGGGCTAGATCTAAAACTTTACAAATTTTTTGCGCTTGTGTTTGAGAAAGTGACCCACCAAAAACCGTGAAGTCTTGCGAGTATACAAAAACCAATTTTCCGTTAATACGGCCATAGCCTGTAACGACACCATCACCTAAATAGGTTTGGTTTTCCATTCCAAAATTTTTGCATTTATGAATAATAAAACGATCAAGCTCTACAAAGCTGCCTGGATCTAACAAGACATCTAGTCTTTTTCTAGCAGTTAATCTTCCGCCGCTTTCTTGCTTAGCCATGCGCTCGGGACCGCCGCCACGAATAGACTCGTCCATTTTTTGTTCTAATTCATGTAGCTTCTGTTGAAAACCAGAATTTTCCATTTTTTGACTCCTAGAATGTGCAGGGTGAGTCTAAATCAGAAGCGCTTCTTTAGGTACAATGTTCAACTGCCTTAAACGCCGTGTTACGGCAGCTTAAAGCATTGAATTTACATGAGTTAAAAAATTTTACAATGAGGGCCAGAATACGCTGTAATTGTGAGCAAAATGAATTATTGCCCTATATCCTGCATAGATAGCTTCGCATCTACTTCGCCTCTAGTAACCACAGCGTAGGCTTGCCCATGCACTCCGTTCATTATAGCTTCTTTGATTCTAGCCATCGAAAGATCGGGTCTTGCTGACCACAAAAGTGCAGCCAGTCCACTAACTTGTGGGGCTGCCATTGAAGTGCCGCTGTAAAAACTGTAAGAGTTTGCCGGAACACTGCTATAAATATCTCTGCCTGGCGCCGCAACATGCACCTGATTTACACTAAAGTTAGAGAAGTCTGCCATTAGTCCGCGACTAGTTGAGGCCGCAACTACCAGCATATTTTCTAAATTAAATGAGGCTGGAAAGTTAGGATACAAATCAATATTTAAGCCATTATTTCCAGCCGCTGCTACGAACAATATCCCCGCATCTTTTAATTCTAAAATTGTATCTTTAAGCGCCAACGAACATTTTCCTGAACCCCAGCTAGCATTTATAATTTTGGCGCCTCTACTTCTTGCGTATTTTAACGCAAGTATCGCATTAGAGGTATCTCCCTCGCCCGTGTCCTTCATAAAATTGAGCGGTAGAAGTTTTACTCCTGGGGCAACGCCTTTTGGTAAATTAATATCTGCCGTGTGTTTTGCAGCAATAATTCCTGATACGTGAGTTCCATGTCCATTAACATCTTTTATTGCACCACTGTTTCTAAAAAAATCATAACCGTTATAATCATCCACCAAGCCATTATTGTCATCATCAATACCATTACCAGGAACTTCCCCAGCATTTATAGAGAGTTGGTCAGCTAATTGCGGGTGAGTAATGTCGGCCCCAGAATCAACCACCGCTACAATCACATTCGCGCCAATCAAACCTTTATCCCATGCGTATGCCGTTTGCATACTTACATGCTGCCAATTTGCTTCAACGGCCTGAATGTTTATACCGCGCTCGACCACAGGATCAGGAAGTGTAATTACAGTATCTGGCTCAACAAAATCTAATTTGTCTCTGTTGGGCTCGATAAATTTTTCGATTAATGCATTTTCGCTGGAGGCCCTCACTCTGGATAGGCGTCCATCTTTCCATTTTGCGATATATTGCCCTGCTATTTCTTGGGTTTGGCAACTGCCTGCGTTTGATTTTAATATTGGGTCTCCGCCATCATCTTTTTTACCACAGGCTACTAGTGTTAGCGCAGAAAATAACAGGAAAGTTTTTAGCAACACATCCATGTGTTCTCCTTAAACCCACAAAATCCTATTGCGGGCTTCTACCAGTATCTTACAAATTAGCGATAAAACTAAGTCTAGATGTTTATTTTGCAACTGAGGTAAAAAAGCTAGACCTCAACTAGCTTAATCATTATGTTTTCGAGATTAAAGACTATATATCAAAGTTAGGACGATTGGCTTATGAGCTTTATAAAAAATGGTGATACTTACATTGGAACTGTAGATATTAATGAATCTGTTCATCAAACCCTAAAAGAATTGGCAATTAAGGAAAACATCATGTCTGCATTTATTTGGGGGCTAGGCGCACTTAAAGATGCTGAGCTTGGTTTTTACCATCTTCATAAAAAGGATTATGATCGCAAACTCTTCAAAGAAGAGGCTGAATTGATTTCTCTAACTGGTAACATCTCATGGTTTCAGGGTGAGCCTATCGTTCATATTCATGTGGCACTAGGTAATGAAAAGTTTGAAGTCTACGGCGGCCATTTATTTGATTCTAAAGTTGCAGTGACTGCCGAAATTTTTATTCAGACGACTCCCTCTAAAATTGAAAGGGTGCATAACCCTGCAATTGGGTTGAATTTGCTTCATTGTAAAATTAAAGATTAAGCGAACAGCGCTCTGGTTTGCTGAATAGCATCTTTTTTTACTTTGTCTTCATCATAGATGGTGGACTTAAAGTTTTTAACAACCTGTTTACCGTTGATAAATGAATGCTTCACATCTCTACCCGTACAAGAATACACAAGGGCCGAGTACGGATTTTCAACCGTGCATACGCTTGGGTGACTACGATCTACACAAACAATATCAGCCATTTTTCCGATCTCTAGTGAGCCAATTTCACTTTTTTTGCCAAGCACTTCTGCCCCTCCTATAGTCGCTAACTCTAGAGCGCTCATTGCAGGCATCGCTTCACTTCCAAATTTTGGTTTTTGCAAAAGGGCGGCTAATTTCATCTCGGCAAAAGGATCTAAACAATTGTTGCAAGGTGCACCGTCCGCACCGATCCCTACACAAACCCCTCGTTTTAGATAGGTTTCAATTGGAGCTATTCCGCTTGCTAATTTTAAATTAGAGCTTGGGCAATGAACAATTTTAGTTTTTCTGTCAATGATCATCTCTAGCTCTTCTTCTGAAATATGGATGCCGTGAGCGATAATCAACTTATCGGTTAATATTTTTAGTTTTTCGAAATAGGCAATATTGTCATAACCAGTAAGTTTTTTAACTAGCGCTACTTCATTTTTATTTTCAGAGGCGTGGGTATGAATCATAAGATCATATTTTTTTTGTAGATCTCCGCAGGCCAACAGAAGCTCTTCGCTACAAGAAACTACAAACCTAGGGCAAAGAGCATAATCCATTAAATCCGTTTTTTTGTGCCATTCTTTAATGAGAGATTCGGCCTCTTTCAAAGAGTCTTTTGTAGTTTCATATAGAGGACCAGAATATTCTTTTCGGTCCATCATGCATTTGCCACCCAGGTAGCGAAGGCCGCTTTCTTCAACTGTTTCCAATAACTCATTGGTATGGTGAACCGTTGCCATATCCATAATGGTTGTAGTTCCGTTTTTTTGCATTTCTAAAATAGAAAGCTTGGCTGAGGACTGGATGCTTTTTTTAGTATGTCTTGATTCCATTGGCCAAATACATGTTTCTAGCCAATCTAAAAGTTGTGTATCATCGGCCATGCCACGCCCTAGAGTTTGGCATAAATGAACATGTGACTGAATCAATCCAGGAATGACAAACTGATTACTGGCATCCACAATTTTTGCATTTGAATTTGTTATTGTTTTTGCAATTTTTGTGATTTTATTTTTTTCAATTAATAGGTCGCCCTTGAAGACTTCGCGCTTGGCATTCATGGTAACTAGAACGCCACCCTTTAGTAGTATTGGCTTAGACATTAGATTCTCTTTAAAAACTCTACTAAGAAATCACAAAATTTCTGCTCTGCCTCTTTTGCATTTGTGGTTACTTCTTCATGAGTTAATTTGTTAGCAGAAAGGCCCGCTGCCATATTAGTAAGACAGCTAAGAGCAGCTATCCTTAAGCCTAAGTGGTTAGCCGCAATTGCTTCTGGTACTGTACTCATACCTACAGCATCGCCACCGATCATTCGTAAATATTGTACCTCAGCAGGTGTTTCATATGTAGGCCCGCTAACTCCGCAATAAATTCCTGAGCCGAATGGAACTTTTTGCTCTTTAAAAATTGAGATCATTGTCTGAATTAACTTTTTATCATAGGTTTCTGTCATATCTGGAAATCTGGGGCCCAAGTGTTTTAGGTTCGGTCCTTTTAACGGGTTATCCCCCATTAAATTAATATGATCTTTAATAATTAAAAAAGCTCCGGCTTTATTTTCTTCACGCAAACTTCCAGCAGCGTTAGTTAAAATAATTGTTTCTACACCTAGCATTGCTAGGGTTCTTACTGGAAACACCACTTGATGCATCGGGTGGCCCTCGTAATAATGTACGCGACCTTGCATGCACGCAATAGCTTGACCATCAACAGTACCAATTAAAAGTTGTCCGTTGTGACCTTCAACAGTGGCGGGGGCAAAATGCGGAATCTCTGCAAACGGCAGCGACAACTCTACATCTATTTTATTTACGAAGTGACCTAGACCTGAGCCCAGTACGATTCCGATTTTCGGCTTCAAACTCGTTTTACCTCGGATGAAGTTTGCCGCTTCTTGTAGGTTATCAATTACCAACTTAACCCCTTGTGGATACTATGGTTTCTCCAATTAACTTTTCCTTAGATATTGTATCTGCAGAGAACTGAAAAGCATGGCGCAGCACGTCAGACGCGGGCTCGGCCGATTCTTTGTTTTTCGCAAACACCTTGGCGATGGGTTGCCCTGGCTCAACCTTGTCCCCTATCTTTACTAAAATTTCAAAACCAGATCTTGGATCAATGATGTCATCAATCTTCTTGCGCCCTGCTTGTATAAGAATTCCTGCTACACCAATTTGTTCCACATCAATCGATCTTATGTAACCGCTTTCACTCACGGTTAAATCGATCGGGTCATAGGCGGTTGGCAGTTTTTTTAAATCCCCACCTTGAGCATGGCATACTCTTTCAAATTTTTCGTGGGCTTTGCCACTCTCAAGAGTTTCTTTAGCTAGCTGATATCCTTCATCAAAGTTTTTAGCCCTACCGGCTAAACAAAGCATTTCAGAAGATAGAGCCAAACTTAAGATCACAGTATCTTCATATTTCTTATGGCTTGTGGTATCTTTTAATATCTCAAGACACTCCCATATCTCCACAGCATTACCCACAAAATGCCCCAAAACTTGGTTCATTGTTGTTAAAAGAACAGTAACTTTCTTGCCGTTAGCCTCGCCGATTGCTTGCAGAGCTAAAGCTAACTCTCTTGCCTTTTCTTGTGTCTTCATAAAGGCCCCGGTGCCGTACTTAACATCTAATACGAGGGCATCAATGCCTTCGGCTAATTTTTTTGACATAATGCTGGCACAGATCAATGGGATACTTTCAATCGTCGCTGTCACATCTCGAAGAGCGTAAAGTTTTTTATCTGCCGGGCAAATATTTTTAGTCTGGCCTATAATACAATGATCAATTTCTTTTAACTGCTGTTTAAATTTTTCAACACTTAGTTGTGTATTAAATCCCGGAATACTTTCTAGTTTATCTAACGTACCACCGCTGTGGCCTAATCCGCGACCCGCCATCATTGGCACACAGACATCATTAGCCGCAACAATACTACCTACGATCATTGATGTTTTATCTCCAACCCCGCCCGTAGAGTGTTTGTCTACTTTTGGCTTTTCAATAAATGATAGGTCGATCACCTCGCCAGAGTACTGCATGGCCCTTGTTAATTGAGCCGCTTCAACCATTGTCATCCCTTTTTGATATACAGCCATTGCCCATGCTGCCATTTGATAATCAGGAATTTCGTCTTTTGCATAGGCTTGAATGAGCCAATCAATTTCTTCATTAGTTAAAATCTCGCCGTCTCTTTTTTTCTTTATAATTTCTCTAACTAAAAATGCCATTAGTACGTCCCAACACTTGCGCCAACTCCAATGATCGCAAGGGACGCGCTTACACCTAAACGATTCGCTCCAGCTTTAACCATTTTTACTGCCTGTTCGCTATCTCTTATTCCACCGCTGGCTTTTACTCCCATTTCGTTTCCAGCAATCAGGCGAAGTAGTTGTACCGCATCAATGCTGGCCCCCTTAGGCACAAAGCCAGTTGATGTTTTTAAAAAATCAGCGTTTGCAGCTTTTGCTATAATTGCAGCTCTCGCAGTCTCATCAAGTGATAGTAATCCTGTTTCTAAAATTACTTTTAAAACTTTTGATCCGCAAACCTCTTTGATTTTAAAAATATCATCAAATACCTCTGTATATTCTGCCGACTTTAAAGCCCCGATATTAATTACCATATCAATTTCGTCAGCACCATCTGCTAAGGCAATTCTTGCTTCTTCGCATTTCGACTTTGCCTTCATCGCTCCTAGCGGAAACCCAACTGTTGTAGCAACTTTCACCGATGAATTATTCAAAAGACTTTTTGCATATGATACCCATGTGGTGTTTACACAAACTGAGAAAAACAAATGCTTTTTGGCTTCTTCGCAGTGCTTAAGGATGTCTGACTTAGTGGTCTCTGGCTTTAGAATCGTATGATCGATCAAACTTGCTAATGAAGAAATTGCCTTTATCTCTGGCGGGTCCCAGCTTACAGGGTCTAGGTTTATGCCTTCGATAAGACCTTTAGGCAGGCTATTTTTAGCCCTTAGTATTTCTTCTGAAAAATTGACAGCATTTGCTTGCATAGTATCCGTCCTTTTAGGGTAAACTCTCATATAGAGGAGACAAAAAGCAAAATGAAAAAGATATTTG
>JBBKWS010000118.1:0-12178 GCA_037969075.1 Bdellovibrionales bacterium
GTTTCTGTCAGATCACACTTGACGAAAAAGTAAGTTTTTGTAAGAAATTCATGGTCGAACAAGAGGGGGCTCGTGGGGGACGACTTACAAATAGCATATCAAAGCTTCGAACTAGCAACTCTGTATAGAGCCATCGGAAAATTTGATGAAGCTAAGTCAAAATTTCAATCTGCACTAGCTGGATTTAAGATCGCGAAGAAAATGGATTTCTACTTGAAGTGCCAAAACGCTTTATTGCGTCTGCATGCAGAGGCCCTAGATTTCGAAGCAATAAACAGTATTAAAGAAGAGATCCAAGATTTTGTAATTAAAGATTCTTTAGAACTTACCTCGCAAACATATTACACCTTGGGTATTTGTGCTGGATACAAAGAGCAAGTTGATTTGGCTGTCGATTATTTTGGTAAATCTCTTGGGCTTGCATTTAAAGAAGAAAATAAAGAAGACATGTGCCATGCCATTTTTGGAATAGCGACCTGCTACCTTAACAAAGGGGAGTTGGATAAGGCATTAGAAGAAATTCAGAAGCTTCGAGTATTCTTTGAAGTGATCCCGCTTTCTGATTTAAAGAACGCAACAGAAGTGCTTTACGGTTTAGTTTTGTGTTCACAAAAAAAATACGATCTGGCCATTGAAGCTTTATGGAAAGCCTACGAAGCCCTTAAAAAAGATCACAACACGGCAACCCTTATTAATGTCTTATACGCACTTGGAAAAACATATTTCAACGCCGGTAAAAAAGAAGAGGCAAGATTGTACTTGCGACTGGCGCATAAGGCGGTGCCAAAGGCTCACCTTATTCAGAGCTTAAATAAAATCACAGCTCTTTTAGACCAATTAGAGGACGATAAAAAGTTATCCTATGATTTAGTTATCAAAATTGAAGACCATGCGGTTTTTGAAAAAAAACAGGGCTCAGTAGATTTTAAGAACCAATTTATTTTATTAGATTTATTGTACCTTTTTGCAAAAGAGCCAGGAAAGGTATTTACCAAAGAAGATTTGGTAAAACACATTTGGAACCAAGATTATAACCCTAGTGTTCATGACAATAAGGTGTATGTAACTATTAAGCGACTTAGAAAGTTATTAGAACCAGATGTTGAAAAGCCATTTTATATTTATAGATCTAAAAATGGTTATTTTTTAAATCAAAATATTAAAGTAAAAATTGAAACGCAGAATTAGGGAATTTGGGGGATTTATGAGGTACTTTTTATTATTGCTGATTTGTATTCCGTTGTGGGGCACGGCACATGCTGGGCCGCCAACTATAGCTAATCTAGATGGAATCGGAACTTTTGGCGGGGATTGGCCATTTCCTCTTGGGCCCGAAGCAGACCTTCCAGAGAATATCAGTGGGCTCTACGAAGTTAGGGAATCTATCGATGGTGCATATTTTAACATCAGCCGTGAGATAAATCCTGATACTTTGCGCTTGGACAGTAGAATGGATCTGTTTGACCCTTGTACCTTTAAACCTACAGCGTCTGGCGGGGTATATGTTCGTAAGAACACCCTGTATACAACCCTGCAATACCCTAAGTCGGAGAGAACGGTGAAGGTACGCCTGAAGTCGTTTGAAAAGTCATATACTGATAGTGAAGAGCAGCTAGTGTTGATTATTCTCAAGCCGAACTCTAAGGACATGGAAAAGTATTTCCCGGTAGAAAAAATTGATATCGAGGATGCTGTTAAAAAATGTAAAAAACCACCCGGCAAACCTTAATAGCTCACTTATTGAGCTTTAAGTGCAGTTATTACCTCCTGTTTTTCATATAAAGTGCTGGACAAACAGGGGGTTCATTTATTAAGTTACGCCTACTTCTTTAGGAGATTAGCTCAGTTGGTAGAGCGCCACCCTTACAAGGTGGATGTCGTCGGTTCGAGCCCGGCATCTCCTACCAATCACTTATTATATTACAGATGAACTGCAAGATGATAACTATTACCTAAGTTCAGTTTCTAAAACAATATGAGTTGCGTCGTCCACTGAATCTTAATTTTATATAAAAACATTTTAGCACTGTGTTTCTAGGGTCTATGTGCACGCACTCGCTCGTAAGATAGGTCTGACATTTTTATACATATTCTACTATACGGTACCTCTATTTTATTAGTGCTTCTTTGTCCTATTTAGCAGGGCAGCTAATTCTTTAGAGTTTTTAATTGCACCCTCATGCGTAAGGTGGTTGTGATTCTTTGTACCGTAACTATTTTCATAAAACCGTATAACTGGATATAGAATAAAGTCCCATGACAACGCTCTTTTTTGCAATTCACTTTCAATTTTAAGTAAATTACTTACATTTGTAGCTATATTGTAATGAGCGGCTAGTGGTGTAAACATGAGTACAATTTTAAATCCATATTTATTAGAGAGTGCCTTCAGTTTATCGAACTCATCAATAAGATTCGTATTATATTCAAAGTCTAGCTTTTGTGAGGCTTGTAAGTGCCAGTCTTTTGTTTCGAATTCTTCTAAATATCCAGCATTGTCGTTTACGGACTTTAAGATCTCTAGATGTGAGCCATATTTCCCGCGCTTTACCTTTAAATTGGCGTGATTATCTAAAAATAAAAAATTAATAAGAGATATAAAATATAACTTCACATCTCTACTTGGGTGTAAAATGAATCTATTTTTAGAGTGCATCATAATATAATTATCAATATTCTTCGTGTATGTGCTGGTCCTAGTATCCATTTGAAATGAATTAGCTGAAAAATGATAAACAACGACCTTAGGTGCAGGACTATTATTAAGATAGTAGTCTAAAATTTTAATGTGACCTATTGTTGTTAGAGTAGCTATAGTACCCAAATTGACGGCTGAAAAACCAGACTCTTTCTTTATTACTTCAGGAATTATATTCATTAAAGCGGAGCTATCGCCAAGTATAACAATATCATTAGAATAGCCTCTACCCGCTAGCTGCAGTTTGCCTTCTACGACACTTTCTTCATAATTAGGAATGTTTGACGGATCGATCAGAGAGTATGAATCTTTAACTGGACTAAGCACCAAGAGAATCAAAAAGCAAACTATCTCTAGGCTAGTTATCAAAATTACTACGAATAGTATTTTTTTAAAAATCAAAATAAATAAACCTTTGTTTTGCAGTAGCATGAAATATCCATATTATGTATGCCAATAAAACTAGTGATGATAATCGCAGGTATATATTGGCGGGTCTGGCAATACTGAACTCACTCCATTTATATTGTATATAATCAATAATAATAAAAGGTGTAATAATACAAATACAAATAGTTAATAATATAGGCTCAATATACCAACTAAATTGTATGTTTGATACGATATCTATTAAATTAGAATAATCTTTAACTCTAAATAAGAACCAGCCAAATACAGTCAGATGAAAGAAAATGAATATGTTAAATAAATTTTTCTTGTCTTGAAATAATTTAAAATACCTAAAAATTATTAATAATAAGCCATGGTATACGCCCCATAATATAAAGGTAAATGAGGCTCCATGCCAAATGCCCCCAAGTACCATGGTTAACATTAAATTTCTATAAATCTTAAAAACTCGACCACGATTACCACCCAAGGGTATGTAGACATAACTTTTTAGCCATGATGACAGACTGATGTGCCAACGTGTCCAAAATTCACTAGGATTAATTGCAAAGTAGGGGTTTTTAAAATTCAACCGCAAATTGACACCCATGATTTGAGAAAGACCACGAGCGATATCAGTATAACCGGAAAAATCCCCATAAATTTGAAATGTAAATGCATATGTAGCTAGAACTAGATTTAATATAGAGTGTGGATTTCCATCATAGTAGGTATCAACGAATGGAGCTAAGTTGTCTGCGAATACGGTTTTTTTAACATATCCCCAGGCTATTAACTCTAGTCCTGATATGATATTTTTTAGGTAAATATTTTTTTTATTTAGTAGCTGCGGGGCTAAATCAGCGGCTCTCTCAATAGGGCCAGCAACAAGTTGTGGGAAATAAGATACAAAAAGTAAAAAATCAGTGTAACGTAAGATCGGCTTTGCCTCTTTTTTGTATACATCGATGACATATGACATGACTTGAAACGTATAAAAAGAAATGCCTAGTGGTAATATGATTTGCAGGTAATTAAAGTTAGCTTCGACACCAAATGAACCGAGCAGTTTTATTGTACTCTCTGCAAAGAAATTTAAATATTTAAAAAATCCTAAAATACTTAAGTTTGAGATAATACTGACATAGACCCATTTTTTATTGTTAGTGGTTCTATAAATTTGTAACGCGCAATAATAATCGATAGAGGCCGATAGAACCATAAGAGCTAAGAACCGCCAGTCCCACCAACCATAAAAAAGTAAACTGGCAAACAGAGTCAGTAGTTTTTGTAGCTTTAAGCGTTTCAACGACAGATAGTACAGCGGTAAAAATACCAATATAAAAATAAAAAAAGCCTGAGAGACAAAGTGCATAATTGGAACGATTAAAGCGATAAAGCATCTTATAGGCAAGTGATTTGCGGGTGGACAGTATGGGGTTTTGCATCTCTACAAGCAACGCCAGTGGTCAACCACTATTATTGACTAAAAAAGGTGTCTGCTGATACTACTCATTGATGTTATATGGTCTGTTCAAAAGACTTAGTGTTGGTGCGGTGTCTAGCTCGTTAGCGATCATTTTTTTACTTTATCAATTTTATACTTATTCCCAAGAAATGCATATTCCCAAAGCGCGTGGCGACTACACCAAATATGCTACAATTGCCAATGATATTTATAAAGGCGAGGTAAGTAGCTATACGTTTTCATATATGCCTAAGGGATATGCCATGTACATATTGGGCATTCATAAAATTTTTAAACCCAAAGTTCTATCTTCAGAAAATTTTATTCAGAATTACTCTATACTGACGTATAAAAGTTTTTATGTACTATGGTGTTTAGCTGTGCTTATTGTGTGGCTCAGTTTCTTTTTAAGAAATTCTGTTGCTCTTGCCAATATTTCAACTCTCGCTCTACTAGTATATTTATACCTTGATAGGGTTAATTACACCAACAGCCTATTGTCAGAGAATTTGTATATACCCCTCGTGCTGATAGCATTGAGCATAGTCCCATTTTGGTTAAAAGAAGCTAAAGTGTGGTTGCTGATTGTAATAGGTTTGCTATTGGGATTTAGTAATGAGATTAGGCCTTTTTCTATCATTGGCATAGGCCTACCTTTTTTGGCCTATCTTGTATTTAAATCCTATAAAAACTTGAGGCCAAATAAATTTGCAAATTGTGCTATATTTTTTATCTCTTTATTTTTCTCGAAACTGCTTTTCATGTTAATAATTGCAGTACAGTTCTCGGGCGAAATTCCTAAGACAAATCCTATTCTACATATAGTTTTTCGCGTCACTTCGTTGGATGGCACAGTATATCCAGAAAACGGCCCCACATCAAAATACTTCCTAGATATTAACTCTACATTTAATGTTGAAAAGTCTTTAACTGTCGGTGCAATTACTAATGATAAAGAAACATATGAGTATGTTCTAAAAGAAAATGGCGTAAATGAGACTGCAAGACTTTATAAGACTCTCGCGCTAGAGACACTGTATCAGTACCCGTGGATAACAATTCGTAATACCGGGTTGAATTTGTTATCCTTTGTAGTGAATCACGATTTAACTTACCTTTATCCCCGAAGGATAGACCCACTGCTTGTACTAATAAATCCTATAGAGTGGCAGCAGCCTCTTGTAGTGTTAAGTCAAGCAGCTAAAAACTTGATATACTATCCACAAACTTTTTTGCTGCTACTGCTTTTAATCTACTATATTAAAGTTAGAGAATTTGATATTATGTTCTACTTACTTTTCTGCTTCATGCTTACTCATGTATGGATGACATCGCTATTCGAGGCATACCTATATAGGTATGCTTGGCCAGTGATTCTAGTCAGTAGCCCTTTTTTGACAGAAATAATTTGGATGCTACTTGCTAGGTTGCGAAAAAGTGTGCGAGTCAATAAAGTGATAGAATTTTTAGGGGGATAACGGAGTGCCTTTAGAAGTAAAAACAGTTGAGGATTTTGGCGACCAATGGACAAAGTACAGTGATGATAATCATGGGTACTATGGATCTACAGAGCTTTTACAGGATGTCTTGGGTGAATTGGATACAATTGATATCTTTAAAGGTAAGAGGGTAATTGATATTGGTAGTGGAACGGGACGTATTGTAAAAATGCTGGTAGCAGCAGGAGCTGAACATGTATATGCGATTGAACCCTCCAAAGCCTTTGGTCCGCTCTTAGAAAACACTAAGCTTATAAAAGATCAGGTGACATATTTTAATATTTTAGGTGAGAGCACTCCCAATCTAAGTGCGGATATAGCTATTTCACTGGGAGTCATTCATCACATTGAGAATCCATCATCTACCATGAAGAGTGCGTATGATGCCTTAATTTGTAAAGGAAAAATTATTCTTTGGCTCTATGGTTATGAAGGTAATGAGATCTATTTAGCATTTTTTCGCCCCATACGAGTTATAACTACAAGATTACCGCATTTTCTGCTGCATTGGCTGAGTGTAGGTTTAAATTTTTTCTTAGGGTTTTATATTTTATGTTGTAAGATTTTACCATTACCAATGAAGTCATATATGCTAAATCATGTGTCACGCTTGTCGCAGAAAGTGAGGCTGATAACCATTTATGATCAATTGAATCCCAAATATGCTAAATATTATACAAGGCAAGAAGCTTTAAATTTAATGACGAATGCTGGTTTTAAGGATATTCAAATATATCATCGGCATGGGTATAGTTGGACAGTAGTCGGAACAAAGTAGGTGTTATGCATATAAAAGTACAAACTAAGAAAAATAAGATAATTAATTTTTTAATGTTTCCCTATAGAGCATTTGTTTTGAACCCTAATATTAGTAAGGGCGGCTTAATTTGTCTTCGTGATGAAAGAATGTTAAATGTAAAAAAGCACTGTAAGGGTAAAGTATTAGATGTCGGATGTGGGCCAGACAATGTTTTTGTTAGTCACTATCTAGATCAAAACAGCATTGGTGTTGATTTTCACTTATATCCTGGACTGAAAGAAGAACAGATCATTAAAGACCCTTTGAACTTTCCTTTTGAAGATAAGAGCTTTGATACCATTACTTTAATTGCAAATATAAACCATATTCCAGAGCCTATTTTTAAAGATGAAATTACAGAATTGTGTCGTATGTTGAAAGCTGATGGCAGAATAATTGTTACTCGAATTGGCCAAGTTACATCATTCTTAACTCACAATGTTGTCCATCTACAGTCTATGATAAGTAAGTCCTATTACAGCATGGATCACGATAGAGGGATGGAAGAAGACGAGAGACTTTCTGTGAGTATGAAGGAATTGAACTCGGTATTTGCATCTAGTCAAATGCAGTTAAGTATAAAAGATTCTCTGTGGACACAATGGAATTTGAACGAAATTTTAGTTTACGAAAGAATTTCTAAATCTAAATAAATCTTTTTCCTTGGGAACGAAACTCAGCGGCAGCTTTAGAGCTTGGGAATGGATATAACTTCTCATTATTGTTTTTTTCTATGAGTGCTAAGTTCTTATCTCTGATAGCTATAATGGCTTGTATTACTAACTTATAGCCAATATTCATAGATTTGTAATACATCGTGTGTAATGTATCCTCTGAGTTAATCGGATACTCTTCTTGGACAATGATCTTCCCGGTATCTATGCATTCATCCATCAAGTGTACAGTAACACCAGTAGTCTTTTTTCCTTCGTGCATCGCCCAGAACAGGGGTTGTCGACCTTTAAATTTAGGTAAAAGGCTGGTGTGATAGTTTATGGGCCATGGGCATATTTTTAAAACTGTATCGCCAATTTTTTGTGGGCAAGCTATTGAAAGCAATATATCCGGCTTTAAAGACTCTAGCAACTCAATAGATTTGGGACTGTTGATATTCAAAATATTTATAAATGACAGCTTATATTTGGATTTTAAATTATCTAAACTCTTTACTTGTTTAGTGAGCAGAAAAGCATAAGAAAGTACTTTAACCGTAAGTATGTATAAACTCATTTTTACAAACTGCAAAGCTCCATAGTATTTATATCGAGCTATAACCTCACTTCGGAGACTTTTATTTTTCATACCAGATAAAAATAAAAATGTAGGTGTATCAAATCCATTTGCATTTAGTTCAGAAAGCAAGTTATCTAAGAAATAATGCAAATAAATCGGAGTTTTTTGGCTAACAATTACTATTTTCATTTTTCTCATATTCCTGATACAAATCACTAATAGATACCAATTTATAATTATTCTTTTTTAGATAATCGATAATTTGTTTAAAGTAATCAATGCTGCGATGGCTATTTCTACTCCATAGATATCTAAGGATCGCTGGAAGTTTGCTATGACTTTCAGTGTTTAAAATAAAGTCATGTAAGTGGGTGTCTATTACTAGTACATTAGGAGTGCCTAGTGTTTTTAACAGAAAATTATAGATGTGATGGCCAACGAGTTTGTAATAACTCATAGAGAAAATCAGAGGTATTACTCGTATTGTTGACATGGGTATTTCGAGGAGGTTGTTTTTATGAAAATAAGGTTTGTTCGGCTTACCTAAATTATTGAACTTGCCTGGGCGGTATGAAGGGAAGACGCTAGAGCTAAATTTAAAGCCAGCTCGTTTAATTATATCTATATCTCCTGGGTATAAGACGCCCTGTGGAGCGCGGTACCCTAGAGGGGGAGAGCCTAAAACATCGGTGAGTTTTTCATAGCAGGTTTGTATTTCGAATTCACTATCAAAGTTTTTTGTATCATGCGTATGTGAATGCCCATGCATATCAGTAAAAAGATTTTTACAAAGCTCTATCGAACCGGGATATTTCTCAAACATATCGGTTCTTATAAAACCGCTTAAAGGAATGTTTTCACTTTTTAAGAGTTCAATGAAAGATGCTACCTCGCCTTTATTTTCGGCGAGTATGCCAAATCTATTTACACGGTCACCATAATCAAGTTCAAAATCTAGAGTGATGCAAGCTAATTTTTGTTTAGTTACCACGTTTCATATCCTTTATATTTTTAACCCATAATAGAAACATCAATATCGTGAAAAGTTCATGATGGAAATCTTTTTTTTGTGCCCTGTGATCTTCACACATTTTCTTTATCATTTTAATGTTTAGAAAGGCTTCGCATTCAGCTGAGTACATATTAAGGCAATCCATAAGAACGGAATACCAGCTCGTACGGAGGTACTTAGATAGTGGTATATTAAATCCAGCCTTTGGACGGTTAACGAATGATGGTTCAAACGATTGGTATAGAAATTCTTTCAGAGCATGCTTAGTTTCTTTTCCATTAAGCTTGTATTGTGACGGAATTTTGTAGCTATAATTGATAAATTCTAAATCTAAAAAAGGCACCCTTATCTCTAACCCACTTCTCATGCCCATGCGATCAGCCTTTACCAGCATATCATTGGGAAGATAGTGTTTTAAATCCATATATAGCATTTGCTCGAGTTTAGGTAGATGTTTTACATCAGTCAGATGCCGAGCGTACATATTAATAGGGTCTGCGTTTTTAGTGCTTTGGTAAAAACTATCGCTATAAATTTCAGTTTTAAATTTCTCACTAAAAATAGTTCTCCAGTTACAGTGATCAAAAGGATAGGGTTTACCTGAGTACTTTAACCAACGATCGAGAATCTGAAATTTACTATACCTTTCTTCTTTCACAGGAATTAAAGATGTCGCTGGATTAAGAAATGAGGACAACCCCCTCATCACTGGACTTTTAAAATTTTCAGCTAAAAAGGTTGCAGAGTATGTTTTGTAACCCGCCAAGATCTCATCACTACCGTCGCCTGACAGAAATACTTTGCTATGTTTTTTCGATCCCTGGCAAAGAAGAAACATAGCTAATGAGGAAGGATCAGCTGTAGGCTCCATAAGATATGGTGAAAGCTCAATGGGTAGAGTATCAAAATTTGCTTCACCACGAATTACCTCTAACTTCACATCTAATTTTTTAGCTACATGTTTTGCAAAAGGAAGCTCACTATATTTTTCATCGTCAAAAGCAAAGTGATAAAATTTCACATCGCTCTTTCCTAATAATTTTAAAGCTAAAGCTATAGCGGTTGAATCGGCACCACCTGACAAGAAGGCGCCTACTGGCACATCAGAAACGAGCTGTCTTTCAACTGATGCCAATAACTGTCTTTGAAATTCTTTTTTATCATATGGAGTTTGTTTAAAATCAGTATCAGTGAAACTCCATTTGTAAAAAACAATGTCAGTTTTCTGCTTACCCTTGAATATTAAGCATGAACCAGGTTCCACTTGTGACAGCCCGGAAATTCCGGTGTGCGGTGCTGGAGTGTAGTAGTAAGTAAAGTATGCATCGATAGCTGGTAAATCATAATCTATTGGTATACGATTGTTTTGTAAAAGTGTGCGGACCTCAGAGGCGAAAAAAATATGTTCTTGGTCCTCAAAATAAAATAGGGGTTTAATGCCTACTGGATCGCGTGCCAAGAGTAACTCATCTGTGACAGAATTATAAATTCCTACGGCAAACATACCATTTAGTTTTCCAAACGCATTCACACCCCATTTATGATATGCTTTAAGTAAAACCTCTGTATCACTATTTGTTTGAAACGAGTACCCTAGGGCTTGTAGTTCAAGTTTAAGGTTTGGGAAGTTATAAATTTCACCATTGTAGGTAATATGTATGTTATTAAATTGCATGGGCTGTTTAGCGGCATCTGATAAATCAAGTATAGATAATCTGTTGTGTGTTAAGCCCGTATGTTTAAAATCTGTACTGCCACTGCCATCTGGGCCACGGTGTGAAAGATTTTGGTTATTTTTTTTGAGAAGTTGTTCGCTATTACTAAGGGGGCTGCGATTTTTAACATAAAATCCAGATATGCCACACATTAGGTGTCATCCTCAAATCTCTCTTGTCTAAGCTCACTAAGTTGTGAGGATATAACACCCATAAAAAACATTAATAAGCCAGTAGTTATGGTTAGAGCTCCCAACGTAGGAAATCCATTTTTTAAAGTGAGTAAAATATAAAATGAATAAAAAACCCCTACAAATATTAAGAATAAAGCAGGAATAGCAAAAAATAGACTCGCATCAAACAAAATCATTATTTTAAAAATTAATTTTAAAGTATTAAATCCATCACGTAATATGCTAACTGAAGATGTTCCTGTGCGTGGCCCAGTTCTCACTTTCGTATAGTTTAAAATATAACCGCGCTTAATTATCAGCAGGGTAGACGTGGTTGAGGCAGAAAAGCCATTGGGCAATAAGTGTAAATATTTTTTTATTACCGATAATTTAAAGCATCGAAAGCCGCAGTTAAGGTCTGGTATCCTACGCCGCGCGACAATTTCGGAAATGAACTTTAATATAAACTTTCCCGGAGCGCGCAATAGAATAAAAGACTGTTTTAAACTTCTAGCACCAAAGTTTGCATCACAGCTGTTGTTATAAACAGGTTCAACAATGCTCTCAATGTCCTCAGAAAAGTGTTGCCCATCGGCATCATACCAAACTACATACTCAGTAGTGCTATTTTTCATGCCTGTTTTAAGGGAGGCGCCATATCCGCGGTTAATCTTATGTTCAATAACTTGTACTAAGCCAGTTAGAGTTTCAAGTGCCTTTGAAGTGCCGTCAGTCGATCCATCATTAATAACGATGATTTTTATGCTTGGTATTAATGATAATACGCCTCTGATGGTGTCTGTGATACCAGCCTCCTCATTGTAGGCGGGTATAATCAAAGTTACTTTCGAGTAATCGATCATGTAAATATGGTCCTTTAAAGCTGAACACTACAACTTTTTTCTATAAATTGTCTATGGAATTTCGCCACTTTTGTAGGTAAATCTAAGACTTCTATAATAGAAAATATAGCTAAAGACAGTAGATCTACTGTCTTGCTTCTAATTTTCTATAGGTTTCATAAGGTTTAAACATGGTATCATTTACTTTCAATCCTGCAGCCGTACCGTTAGAATCCTGTACTCTTGGATCATTTAACAGTGATTGAAAGCTATACATGTAAATGCCTTTACCATTTGGATCCTTAAATCTATTTTGCATAAAATAAACTAAGACAGTGTTGTAACCACC
>JBBKWS010000119.1:0-4198 GCA_037969075.1 Bdellovibrionales bacterium
TTATAATAATGCTGTTGCATCATGGCTCCTTAAGTAAAGTCAAAAAATTTAAATTATACTCTTCTACGCTTTGGAGGACGACAACCGTTATGTGGAACAGGTGTAGTATCTCTCATTGAAGTAACTTTTAATCCTGCAGCAGCAATCGCTCTAACAGCTGGCTCTCTTCCTGCTCCGGGGCCATTTAAATATACTGTTACAGTTTTAAGCCCATTTTCCATAGCTTTCTTAGCTGCATCTTCTGCTGCAACTTGAGCTGCAAAGGGAGTTCCTTTTCTAGAGCCTTTGAAACCCAAATGACCAGAGCTTGACCAAGCAATAGTATTACCTTGCATATCAGTCATAGTAACAATTGTATTACCAAAGCCACACTGAAGAAAACACTGACCAATTGGTATGTTTTTCTTCGCTTTTTTCTTAACTACTTTTTTCTCTACATTTGCAGCTGTTGCCATTCTAATTAACTCCTAATTATTTCTTCTTGTTCGCTACTGTTTTCTTAGGACCCTTACGTGTACGTGAATTTGTACGAGTGTTTTGGCCACGAGCTGGAAGTCCTTTTTTATGACGAGAACCTCTGTATGTTCCTAAGTCTACTAGTCTCTTAATATTCATAGAGATTTCTCTACGCAAATCACCTTCTACTTTTAAATCAGCTTCCATCAATCTACGAATCTTGCCAATTTCATCTTCGGTGATCTTGTCTGTACGTATGTCACGACTAACTCCAGCATCATCAAGAAGCTTTTGCGAAGTCTTACGACCAATCCCGTATATATACGTTAATGCTATTTCTATTCTTTTATTTCTTGGTAAATCTACACCAGCTATACGTGCCATTGATTATTACCCCTGACGTTGTTTGTGTTTAGGATTTTCACATATAACGCGAATAATCCCTTTTCGTTTTAGGACTTTACATTTATTACAAATTTTCTTTACAGAAGCTCTTACTTTCATCTTAAACCTTCGTATTTTAAGGAGAATTTTAAAAACTAAATACCTTTTCTTAAGTGACCGGAAAAATTAGCATTTTGTGCCATTGATGTCCAGTCGTTTTAAGGAAAACTACTTAAATATCTAAGGCGCTACAGAGTCTCCCAAAAACTTCCTCTGTGGCTCCAAGTCCGTTAACTTCTAAATAGATGCCAGCCTTTTTGTAATACTCCACTAACGGAAAAGTAGAGTCCTGATACGCTTTTAAACGCACCTGTATGGCATCTTCTTGGTCATCCTTGCGCTGTATAAGATCTGTGCTTCCACACTGATCACAAACCCCTGGCTTTTTTGGGGGCTGAAATTTTACATGGTAAGTCGCCGTACATTGGCTACAAACCCGCCTTCCAGTCAAACGAACTAATAACTCATCCTGAGGAACTTGAACAAATACTGCCTTATCTAACTTCAAACCTTTACTTTCCAGTATTGTCTTCAGCGCATCAGCCTGAGTAACCGTTCTGGGGAAACCATCCAAAATCACATCTTCTTGTGATTTCTTCTCAAAAACTTCTTCAACTAAGCCGATTGTAACATCATCGGGTACTAGTTTACCTGCATCCATATAAGACTTAGCTTTTTTACCCAAGTCTGTTTGATTCTTCATTGCAGCTCTAAACAATTCTCCAGTTGAAATATGGCTCATGCCTTTTTCTGAAACCAATAAAGCAGACTGAGTCCCTTTACCAGCGCCTGGTGGACCGAAAAGCAAAAGAATCAATACTGCACCCTCCTGCTACGGATTTTTTTTCCGCGCATGAAAGAGTCGTATTTTTGCGTAATAATATGTGATTGAATTTGTTGTGATGTATCAAGTGCAACACCAACTAAAATCAGAAGGCTTGTTCCACCTAAGTAAAATGGAACCTTGGCATAATTCGTCAGAATTACGGGCATTATACAAAGGAAACTAATGTATATTGCGCCACCAACTTGAATTCTCTCTAAAACTTTTTGAATGTAGTCCGCTGTCTCTCGTCCTGCACGAATACCAGGAACAAAGCCCCCGTATTTTTTTAAGTTATCTGACACTTCTGTCGGATTAAATACAATTTGCGTGTAGAAAAAACAGAAAAATATAATAAGACCGATAAAAAATATATTATATAGAGCACCTGATGGTGACAGCGTATCTGTCAAACTCATAAGCCATGGAATATTCTGAGCGAAAGGAAATTGCGTAAGAGTTGCTGGAAATAATAGTAAGCTAGACGCAAAAATTGGCGGTATTACACCAGAAAAGTTAATTTTAAGCGGTAAATGACTTTCAGGGCTTGTCATCGATTGCATACCTTGGCCACGCTGAGAGTACTTAATTTTAATACGTCTTTGCGCCACTTCCATATAAATAATAAAGGCAATCATCGCTACAATGAATCCAACTAATAGTACTGCGCCTAAAAACGGAAATTCGCCGCTGCTAACTAAAGAAATAAGCCTCATAGCACCTGATGGAATTGAAGCTGCGATACCTGCAAAGATAATCATACTAGCGCCATTTCCGATACCACGCTCAGTAATTTGCTCTCCCAACCACATTAAAAAACATGTCCCTGCAGTAAGAGTAATTACAGTCATTACTTCAAATGGTAGAAATCCTACATAAGATGATAATACCAAAGATTGACCCCCAGGACCTGGAGCATTTCTTAAGAATGTAGAAATCCCATAACCTTGAATAATAGCCAAACCAACAGTTAGATATCTTGTTAATTGATTTATTTTTTTTCTACCTGGCTCACCCTCTTTTTTAAGTGACTCTAGGTATGGAATCGCAGTGGTAAGTAGCTGCATAATAATTGACGAAGAAATGTACGGCATGATTCCAAGTGCAAACACTGAGAATCTCTCTAGGGCACCACCAGAGAACATATTAAACACACCGAAAATACCAGATGATTGCGCTCTAAAAAACTCTAAGACCGCATCGCCATTTACACCAGGTGTAGGAACATGAACACCAAAGCGATATATAACTAAAACAAAAAGAGTAAATAAAATTCGTTTTCTTAAGTCTGAGTTCTTAGCAATGCTGTCTACGCCTGACATTATCAATACCCTTGATGAAAATTATTATTAACTAACTACTTCTGCTTTACCGCCAGCTTTTTCGATGGCAGCTTTTGCTGTTTCACTGAATTTATGAGCCTTAACTGTAACCGCTTTTTCTAGCACTCCGTTACCAAGAACTTTTAACTTTTTAGTTTTTGAGATTACGCCTGCTTTAATCAGTGTTTCTGGGCTAACTTCTCCGTCCAACTTATTAAGATCAGATATATTTAGAATTGCATATGTAGTTCTATTTAAGCTTTTAAATCCAAACTTTGGCAAACGACGATATAATGGAGTCTGACCACCCTCAAAACCTCTGCGAGAAACACCGCCGCTTCTAGCTAGCTGACCTTTATGTCCCTTACCAGAAGTGCCTCCGTGACCAGAACCATCGCCTCGGCCTAAACGTTTTTTCTTATGAGTAGAACCTTTTGATATTTCTAATTCAGATAGTAAACTCATCTTATTTCTCCACGCTTACATCCAACATATGTTGGATTTTATAGATTTGACCGCGATTGGCAGCTGTATCTTTAATTACTTTTTCATGACCTATTTTACGTAGACCAAGACATCTTACAGTTTCTTGTTGAGAAACCGAACATCCAATCAAACTTCTTTTTAATTTTACTCGAAATGTTTTAGCCATAAACTATCCTTTTAACATTTTGTAACGTGCATCACGAGCACGCAGTTGACGTAAACCATTTAAAGTAGCTCTTACAGCCGCATGAGGATTACGAGTACCCAAACATTTAGTTAATATATTTTTAACTCCGGCTGCTTCAAGTACAGATCTAACGGCACCACCAGCAATAACACCAGTACCTGCACCAGCGGGCTTAAGCACAACAGTCGCTGCACCAAACTTACCAATTACCTCATGAGGAATAGTACCTTCTTTAAGATAAATGTTTTGAATTGCTTTCTTAGCGGCACGCCCTGCTTTTCCGATTGCAGCAGGAACTTCGTTTGCTTTACCGTTACCAAATCCAATATTTCCACATCCATCACCTACGACAACTAACGCAGAGAAAGAAAACCTTCTACCACCCTTTACCACTTTGGCAACTCGGTTAATAGCTACGACTCTTTCTTCTAACTCTGATTGTTGTTGTTGCTGTTGTTCTGCCACAGTATCTCCTTAAAA
>JBBKWS010000120.1:0-43075 GCA_037969075.1 Bdellovibrionales bacterium
ACACCTGTTGCTGGTGGTCTTGATATGTCACAATTCAAATTCTTACTAAAGTCTTTAGTTACCCACGGTAAGCGTATTATTGCTTTTGATTTAAATGAAGTTTCTCCAGGTGCTAATTATGATCTTACCAATGAGTGGGACGGCAACTGTGGTATGCGCGCGCTATTTCAACTATGTGGCTGGTGTATTGAGTCTCAAAAAAAATAGCTCATAAATTACGAGCTATTTCTCTGGTTTGTTATTTCTATTTACATTCTGGCGTATTTTTTAGCTACTGACTCGCGAATCTCTGCACCCTCTATACTTAAGCGAGTCCATGGAATAGCTCTCAGTCTTTCAGATTCAATAAGCTCTTCAGTTTCTTCGCAGATGCCATAAGTACCATCTTGAATTCTAGCTAGAGCCATTTCTATTTCAAACAACTGTGAGCGAAGTCTATCTTGCATTGCTACAAAGTCACTCTCCGCCAAAATACGCGCTGTTTGATCAGCTTCATCACCGCTTTTTTCGTTATGGAGAAGCCCTTCTTTTCCTTCACGTACGCGGTTTAATATCTCTTCTTTCTTCGTAACTAATGTATCTCTACACTCTTCAATAAGTTTTTTCGATAAGTCAGCCATATTCCCCCCTTGGTATCCAAGATCCGAATTATAAATTCTTTTCTTGGTGGCTAATCGCTTAAGAATTCTAAACAAGCCCCCGCCCGAATTCCTAGCATTGTGTTCCCCATCCCCTAAATACTGGATCAAAGGCCGGTTTCTCGTATCGATTCCTGTTACAAGAAACTCGGTGTGTATAAATCAGCTTGAAGGGTGGTTTTAGTAAATATTTTTTTATACATTTTACATGTTAATGCGCAATATCATTATACCAAATTTAAGAAAACTACCCCAAAAAATTAAATGTGCGCAATCAATCTGCATACCTAACTCTATACTAACATAATTTAAGCTAAAGAATTCCTCGTAGATTACAGGAATAAATCGAAACTAGACTTTATAGATCTTTATCTGAGGGCTCGAATGGTCCGGTATTTAATCTCTCTAAACGCTTGGTTTCTATATCAATGACTTGCGCTTCCCTGACCTCTTTTTGCTCAAATCCATCATCAAAGCTCGAAAATTTGCTCGTATTGTGGGCATGAAACCCACCTGAAGAACCCTGTGTGAAAGTGTGAACTTGAAATTTACCGGCTTGCATAGATTTTTGTAAAGATGATTTCAAGTGATTAGCTACCCATGAGCGCAGGAAAGGAATTAGTAACAACATGCCCAATGTATCAGTAATAAACCCAGGAATAATTAGTAAGACCCCACCCAAAAACACTAAAATGCCGTGCAAAAGAGACTCCGCAGGCAAAATACCACGTCCTGTGTCTTTACGAACCTGAAATAAAACTTGTTTACCTTCACGGCGAGTAAATATAATCCCTACAAAAGCGGTCAGTAGTACGGCTGAAAATGTGTTCCAAGTACCAATCTGTTCACTCACCTCAACAAGTAGAAGAACCTCTAGAATCGGAATGGATACAATTGTTAATAAAATAAACCACATATAACGTTGGATATACTACAAGGTATTTTCAGAAGAAAGTGCTTTCTTACTATCTAAAAAAGAAGTCATTGAGGATATCTCAATTCCTACCGATTGCAGTAGGCGGATAGAATCTTTACAACGATAGTCATGATTATAAAATACCTTTTTTACCCCACCTAAATTAATCAGTCTTTTAGCACAGGCTGAACAGGGCAAATGGGTAACGAACACAACTTTTTCTAAAAACCTCGGGGAATCACAGTTAATAACCGCATTCTCTTCAGAGTGAAGACAACCACAGTTTCCAGTTTCATCACGATCACAAGAGTTTGTTAAGCCAGATGCATTTCCATTATACCCAACAGCCAAAACTTTTCGATAATCTGTAGAGGTGATAACTGTGCCGACTTGCAGCCTTGCGCAAGTGGCACGTTTTGCCAGCTCTAAGGCGAGGCCCATATAAATTTCTTCAAAACTTGGACGAGACATATTAATCCTTTAACTCTAAAACAATCGGGCAATGATCTGAACCTTCAACTTGATCCATGATATCAGCAGATTTAATGCGATCTTTTAAATCTGGGCTAACGCTTATATAATCAATTCTCCAGCCCTTGTTGCGCGGTCTCGACATCTGGCGATAAGACCACCAAGTATAGGCATCCGCCTTATCAGGATGCATGTGTCTAAACGTATCTACAAACCCTAAGGCAAAAAACTTATCCATCCATGCGCGCTCTTCTGGCTTAAATCCGCTCTCTCCATCCAATCTCACTGGATCATGAATATCAACTTTAGTATGAGCAATATTATAATCCCCTAATACTACTATGGAGTCTCCGTTAGCTAAACGCTTGCGAAAATGTTCATACATGGTTTCTAAAAATTCCATTTTATAAAGATGACGATCTTCACCCATTGCACCGTTTGGAAAGTAGATGTTGTACAAAGAAAAGTCTTTATGCTCAGTAATTACAAAACGTCCTTCTGAATCAAATTTTGTAATACCAATTCCGTGTTTAACCGACCTAACTGGCTCTTTAACTACCGTTAGCGTTCCAGAGTAACCTTTTTTTTCTGCTGTTGACCAAAAAGCCTCTACGCCATCAAGGTCTTCTGGCTCAACCTCTACCTGTGAGGGATGGGCTTTTGTTTCTTGCACACAAAATATATCAGCCGATTCTTTTTCGACAAAATCAATGAAGCCCTTGTTTATACAAGCTCTAATGCCATTGACGTTCCACGATATAATTTTCATAGGCTGTTCATAGCAAAGCTTGTGAATCGATACAATTTAATGACACAGATCGTTGCCACTATTTCTACAGCACATCAGGTGCTAAAAACACTCATGGCTACATACTTAGACTCTAAAGGCATTGTGTTCTTACCCAGCATGGAGAACCTGCTACAATTACCAGATATCCACAGGGATATCGACAATCTGCTATGGATTGTGGATGAAAAAGTAGCTAAATTAAAAACCTTCACCAAAGCCCCACTGAAACACGTTTACTTTGTAAGTAGTGGTGAAAAATTAAAAGACATCGATCAGTTCCCACAACATATCAAAAAGGTAATGCATCTAGCAGAAACCATCCCCACTAAAAAATTAAAAATAGTTGCGGTTGGCGGTGGCAGCGTTGGGGACTTTGCTGGTTTTATCGCAAGCATACTGCGCAGAGGAGTTGATTTAATACATGTCCCTACCACATGGCTTGCTTGCATTGACAGCGCCCACGGCGGGAAGACAGCTTTAAATATTGAAACATTCAAAAACCAAATTGGTACGTTTTATCCTGCGCAAAAAATTTATTTAGTAAAAGATATTCTTGGATCTCAACCTAATGAATTAAAAATAGATGCGAATGCTGAATTATTTAAAATAGCACTCCTAAAGGGTGAAGCCTGGATGCCATCATTACTAAAAGATATTTCTAACTTAGACACAGCCTCAGTCTTTTGGCACTATGTACAACTGGCGATAGAGGCAAAATACTTTTATATCGAAGCAGATCCAAAAGAAATATTAGGCGTTCGTACCGAGCTAAACCTTGGACATACGATGGCCCATATTTTAGAAAATAACTGCGGATTAAGACATGGCCAGGCCGTCGGCAAAGGATTACATTTTGCCTTAGCTTGGAGTCACAAAAAATACCAGTTAAAAGATGTAGAAGGGCTTCACTTAGCCTTAGAAGCTATGGGTCACAGTCGCACCCCTGTAAAAATAAAAGAAAAACAAATTCAATCAGGTTTAGCTCGTGACAAAAAATTGAGTGACAGAGATGTCTTGCGCTTTATATTTTTACGCTCCATCGGTGATGCCAAAGTCGAAGACGTCAGCTTTAGAGAGTTTATGGTATTTGCATCCGAGCAAGGCTGGGTTTCTTGAAACCACGATTTCAATTTATTAATCCCATAGAATCTTCTAAATCTATTTATAATAGGCTTTTAATCTGTCAATCCTATTTTCCTGACTTAAAAATAGAAGGGCAAAGTAGTGCTGACGACGTAGTTAGTCTTAAGAAGGCTCTGCAGGATTTATCGCAAAAAGATTTTTATATCGGTGACGGAGGAACCAGCTTTCGATTTTTGGCCCTTCGCCTTAGTAGATACCCCGGCACACACCGAATTCATTTAGGCGAGGCCCTGCAAAAACGACAGCAAGATGATCTATTAAGTATACTTAAACAACTGAAAATAAACTTTTCGTTTGATCACAAAGTCTTAGAAGTGACTGGCGGAGATTGGAACCTAGAAAACGAGATACTTGTGGATAAAACTATTTCTTCACAGTTTTTAACAAGCTTACTTTTAAACGCATGGCTTTTAGAAAAAGACTTACATATAAAATGTAGCGGTAGTGATTTATCCTCTTCGTACATTACAATGACAAAAAAATTATTATCCCAGCTCGGCCTTTTATTTACTGTTGATGGTGAGTCTATTATCGTTAAAAAGATGCAAAAAATAAATGTAGAATCTATTAATTGTGAGATTGATATGAGCTCAGCATTTGTTGTTGCTGCCATTGGAGCCATAGCTGGTGGAGTTCGAATATCTTCTTTCCCATTTCCTAGCTTGCAAGGCGATAGTATTTTTCTACAAATCTTACAGTTCATGGGTATTGTTTATAAAAAGCAGAAAGATGTTGTAGACATTTTACCTTGCAACCAAGTTAGACCTATACAATTTAATCTTAAGGATGCTCCTGATCTATTTCCTGTTTTAGCAATGCTATGCGCTTTTTCTGATGGCAGTTCAAAACTTTTTGGAGCACCCCAATTAAAAAACAAAGAATCCAATCGAATCGAATCCATATCTAATCTACTAACTAAGATGAAAATTTCTCATGAGCGATTAGAAGATGGCCTTATCATTCAAGGAAGTAGTTCTGTGAAGTTGACAGAGCCTACCGCGATTGAAACTTATGACGATCACAGGGTGGCATTTGCTGCAGCAGTAGCAAAAATGTATGGCTATCCGCTCATCATCCAAGGCGCGGACTGTGTTAATAAAAGCTTTCCTTCGTTTTGGTCTTACTTTCCAGAAAACTTTTCAACCGAGGTTTACTCATGAAATGGCTCTTGATAGGTCATAGAGGTACCGGAAAAACCTCACTCCTTAGACGCCTAACCTCCTATTTTCCCCACGTAGGTCACTATGATCTGGATGAAGAAATTGCCAACCGAGTTGGGTGTAGCTTAGTAGAATATTTTAACAAACAAGGAGAGATCTCTTTTAGACAAATCGAATTGCAGACTATTCGTGAAATCATGCAATCTAACTCTTCATACATCATAGCATGCGGTGCCGGTCTTTTATTGGATCAACTAACCACGGACGCAGAAAAAATTTGGATCAGACGCTATACTGATAAATTAGGTCGTATTTTCTTAGATCGACCACGACTCCAAAAAGAAGCTCTGCCCTTAGATGAATATATGCACAGATACCGCGAACGAAATATTATGTATCAAAAATACGCCACCGAAATTATCGATATACCCGAGGGATTTGATACACCAAACGAGGCCGAAAAAGATTTTTTTCAACAAACATTTGATGTCAGTGAATGGACTGTAACCTTACAAGTTTACCATTTTAGAAGCCCAGAACAGATCAAAACTTATATAAGTAAGCGAGCAAGCTGGGGCCTTAAAATAGAACTTCGTGATGACCTCTTAACTAAAGAACAAATTCACCAAGCCGTACAATTAATCCCCATCGGGCAGGCACTAATTAGTTTTAGACAAAAACATACGTCTCCGGACTTAGTTCAGTTTGTACAAAAAAATAATATAGCAAGTGATTGGGATCTTAATTTAGGAGAGCCGCCATTTGAAACTACCGTTGTTTCATTACACCAATCAAAATCGCTCGAGGCTGGCTTAGACCAACTAGCAAAATATACTACGTCGATTCAGAAGGCTGCGTTTGAAGTTGAAAGCTTAGAAGATCTCTGGCTTGGTGATCAGTGGCTACTTCAAGCACCAAACAGAGCCTTCTTGCCCTGCTCTGACAATGGGCTGTGGAAATGGTACCGTCTTTACAGATCTCACAAACAAGCGATACAGTTTTTAGCGGATCAAACGAATTCACAACTAGATCAGCCGCAACTTCTTGATGTGATCAGGCAACAAGATTTCGATGATACAAATCACTTTGCCGCTGTGATTGGAAATCCCATTAACCATAGTTTAAGTCCTGGCAAACACTATGATTTTTTCTTACCATATCGCATTCCATTTTACCCCGTCCCATTAAAAACATGGAATATTCAAATTTTACAAAAACTTGGTTTACTATTTGCCGCCGTTACCTCTCCCTTTAAAGAAGATGCTTTTAAAACTGCGAGCGCGCTGTCAACTGATGCTGAAAAGTTAAAAAGCGTAAACACTCTCGTATTGAGTGATACAATTTATGGTTATAATACTGACGTGAGTGGACTAAAGGCGACTCTCGCCTACGCCAAAGGAATAACAGTTGTTTGGGGTGGTGGCGGGCTGCTCTCTTCTATCCAAGCAAACTTACCAAGTGCCTATGCCTATTCTTCACGAACAGGAACTGCTAAAGGTGAGGAAATAACGACTTTTCCAGAAACACTAATCTGGGCTGTGGGAAGAACTCACTTTGAAGTGCAGGGCGTCTTTCCACCGTCAGACTGGAAGCCTAAAGTTATTATTGATATGAATTACACGGATGATTCCTACGGCAAGGCCTACGCACAAAGTATTCAGGCAGAATACATTTCAGGCATGACTCTTTTTTTAGAACAGGCTAAGAAACAACAAGAACTTTGGGCCCCTAAAATACCTAGCTAGGAGACATATGTCAGCCAACTCATTTGGTAATATTTTAAAAATGATAAGCTTTGGAGAAAGTCACGGCAAAGCCCTCGGAGTTGTACTTGAAGGTGTGCCCGCAGGACTTAACGTAAATCACGAATTACTTCTTAAAAATTTACAAAGACGTCGGCCCGGTAGTTCAAACATTGTTAGCGCCAGAGATGAATCCGATGTACCAGAAATTCTTAGTGGGGTCTTTGAAGGCAAGACCATTGGTACTCCGATTTCAGCTATTGTTTATAATAAAGATGCAAAATCAGAAGATTATAATGCCATTAAAGATTCGCATAGACCAGGACACGCTGATGATGTGTGGAAAAATAAATTTGAACACTCTGATCATAGAGGCGGCGGCAGATCCTCTGGCCGCGAAACCGTAAGCCGAGTCATTGCTGGTTCATTTGCACAAATGATCTTAAATGCTATCTCTCCTAAAAGCTCTGTTTTTGTTTTTTCAGAAAAAATTTTCACTTACTCTATTGGTGAACACTTGCCGCTTATACTTAAAAAATTAGATGGCATGACTCAATTTGAGGGACAAGATTGGATTGATTCTTTTCCTGCAAAATTTCCTGCCTTAGAAACTTCAAAGCAAATTGAACAACTTCTTTTAGCTGCCAAAGAACAAGGTAAGAGCTACGGAGGAAGTTTAATTGTTTACATAACGAATCCTCCGAAAAACTTAGGCCAACCTGTGTTTCATAAATTAAAAGCTGATCTTGCCTCAGCTTATTTAAGTATTGGAGCAACTAGCTCGTTTGAGGTTGGGATTTCTGATGCCAGTACACAAGAAGGAAGTCATTTTCATCAACAAGTATCCAGTGAGAAGTATGGCGGTATACGCGGCGGAATCTCAACCGGTGAGAATATGTTACTGCGTATTGGATTTAAACCAACATCTACTGTTCTAGACATAGCTAAAAAAGGACGCCATGACCCCTGCATTCTACCGCGCGCTTCAGTGGTTGTAGAGGCAATGACCAATTTAGTCTTAGCAGACCATACCTTATGGTCAAGGCTAGATAAGATTTAGCCAATAATTACATGTACTTATGTGCATAAACTGATTACAGAAAAAAGATTCTAATCTTGCAAAAATTCTTGTTCTACAAAGCTTATACGAGTACAACATTAGTCATGTCTGATCTAAGTAATATGTTTACGCAACTAATGAATGGCTTTTCTAAACTCAATATAACCGAGCGTTACCAGCGCTTGCTTGAGCTTGGCGCGCTTACAAAATCAGAAATTCAGTTTTTAAAATCTGGCGGCATAAAAGACAATGATTTAGCTGAACATTTAGTAGAAAATGTAATTGGCTACTTTCAATTACCCTTAGGCGTAGCTACAAACTTTAAAGTAAACAATAAAGATTATATTATTCCCATGGCAGTTGAAGAAACTTCTATTATCGCCGCCGCTTCTAAAACCGCAAAGTGGGTTCGAACAAACGGTAAGATTACCACCCGCTCTTTAGGAAAAAATATTATTGGGCAAATCCAAATTGCAAAAGCAAAGAATTTTGCAGCCAGTAAAGAACTTATTTTAAAAAACAAAGAACACTTAATTGCTATCGCTAACCAAGTCCTAAAAGGTCTTGTTGCTCGTGGTGGCGGAATACGTGATCTAGAAGTTCGCGAGCTTGACAGAGAAGATGGTACTAACGACAAGATGTTAGTCATCCACATCTACTGTGACCCATGCGAAGCCATGGGTGCAAACTTAATCAATCAAGCATGTGAAGCTTTAAAGCCGCAAGTAGAAAGTATTACAGGCGAAACTGTTAACCTTTGTATTTTGTCAAACCTTGTAGACACAAAGCTTACAGAGGCTATCGTAGAAATTTATGATATCGATGAGTCTCTTGGAAGAGGCATAGAAGAGGCCTCTAGATTTTCCATTGTTGATCCATACCGTGCTGCAACCAACAACAAGGGTGTTTTAAACGGGATTGATGCTGTTTTGATTGCTTGTGGAAATGACTGGAGAGCGGTAGAGGCAGGTATACACTCGTATGCTGCCAGAGATGGAAAATATAGATCTATTACTCAGTGGAAGCTTGAAGGAACAACCCTAGTAGGAAGATTAGTCGCACCTATTGTTGTAGGTACTGTCGGCGGAGTTACTAAAATTCATCCAACAGCACAATTAGGACTCCGTATGCTTGGAGTAACGAGCACTGAAGAACTAGCCGGAGTAATAGCTGCCGTTGGTTTGGTGCAAAACCTAGGCGCGCTAAAAGCTTTAAGCACTGTGGGTGTTGTTGAGGGTCACATGAAATTGCATGCCACTAACTTAGCACTTGCAGCTGGAGCTGGCCCCGAAGAAATTTTACCTGTGCAAATTGATTTACAGCATCTATTAGCTCGCGTAAAACGCATTACCTTAGAAGATGCCAGACAGATCCTTTTAAATTACCGAAATAGCCGCAACGAAACTCAAGTATAATTTTTCACGCTTTCATATTTTGCAACTAGAAGCTTCGCAGCAATAGACCCATAGATAAAAATATGTTAGCAATATCGCACGGAGGAACTCATGTATATCATCACTGGTGCCGCAGGCTTCATAGGAAGCGCAATGATCTGGGAGCTAAATGAAAAAGGCATCCATGACATACTATGTGTCGATGACTTCGAATCTACAAACAAATGGAAGAATTTAGTTAAAAGAAGATTCAGTGAGTTTATCCCTAAAAATGAACTTTTTGTGTACTTAGAAGATATGGACCCTAAAGACATAACTGCAGTTATACATTTTGGTGCCTGCTCATCTACCACTGAAAAAGATATGGATTTTTTATATTTCAATAATTATATGTATTCTCAACAGTTAGCAAACTACTGTAGCGATAATGATATACCTTTCGTGTACGCATCAAGTGCTGCTACTTACGGCCTTGGTGAAAAAGGTTTCTCGGATGAGAGCTCTTCTTATGACCTCACTCCACTTAATCCATATGGTTACTCAAAAGTTTTATTTGATCGATGGATGGAAGACCAAAAGCTTTCAACTAAATGGGCGGGTTTAAAATTCTTTAACGTTTATGGTCCGCAAGAATACCACAAAGGCGATATGACTAGCCTTGTTTACAAGGCATTCACTCAAATACAAGAGACCAGTTCTTTAAAACTATTTCGCTCGCAAGATCCAAAATACAAAGACGGTGAGCAAATGCGGGACTTTGTATACGTCAAAGATATCACAAGGTGGACATGGCAGATTTTGCAAAAATGGCCAAAGTCAGGAATCTATAATATGGGTTTTGGAAAAGCACAGACATGGCTGCAACTTGCTGATGCTATCTTTGCAGCAGTTGGTAAAAAGACTCAAATTGAGTGGATTGATATGCCCGATTCTGTTGCCAAACAGTATCAGTACTTTACAGAAGCAAATATGAAAAAGTTAAGAAGCCAGGATATTGGCACTGCCGACTGGCCGATTGAAAAAGGCGTAGCTGATTATATTAAAAATTTCTTATTAAAGAATGAATCTTATTTATGACAACATTTAGTGAAATACCCAGCCATCTAAAGCAGTACATAGCCACGCAAAGTAGTGACGAGTACACGCCCGTACAACATGCGACCTGGAGATTTATTTTACGACAACTAAAAGTTTTTTTACAAGAACACGCTCACCCTTTTTACTTAGAAGGCATGAAAAAATCAGGCATTGAAGTAGAAAAAATACCCAGCATCAGTGAAATCAGCTCTAACCTTGCAGATTATGGCTGGCGTTGCGTACCAGTTAGCGGCTTTCTACCTCCAGCTGCTTTTATGGAATTGCAGGCAATGGGCTATCTTCCTATTGCTAAGGAGATCAGAGGTGTGCACCACATTCCTTACACTCCAGCACCAGATATTGTACATGAAGCTGCGGGACATGCCACATACCTTCCGCACCCTGACTTTGCAAATTACTTACATAACTACGCGCAAATCTCAAAAAAATGTATTATCAGCAGCGAAGATTTTTCTGTCTATCAGGCTATTCGTGAATTATCAGACGTAAAAGAAAACCCTGGATCTACTGAAGCTCAAATAGCAACTGTAAATAAAAATTTAGAAACTGCTATTGCCAATGTTACCTATGTTTCAGAGGCCACCAAGGTAAGCAGACTTTACTGGTGGACTGCTGAGTATGGATTAATTGGTAGTATAAAAAATCCTAAAATTTATGGAGCAGGAATATTATCTTCTATTAGCGAGAGTAAAAACTTTTTATCTGATAGTGTTAAAAAAATACCACTGTCTATTGAATGTATAGATTATGCATTTGATATCACCGAAGAGCAGCCGCAACTCTTTGTTGCCAAGAACTTTTCTCACTTAAATAAAGTCTTATCCGAAATGGGTTCCACCTTTAGTTTTAAAGTGGGCGGCGAAAAAGGCTTAAGTGAAGCTAAAAAAGCAAAAACTGTAAATACCATAGAGCTAAACTCTGGTCTTCAGATGTCAGGAAAACTTGTTGATTACAAAGTAAAGGATTTAAAGCCGTATTACATTCGCTTAGAGGGGCCTAGCCAGCTCTGTTTTGACGACAGACAGTTACCTGGGCACGGCAAAGACTATCATAAGGATGGATACTCTACGATTATAGATACCATTGTCGGTAATGACTCTTGCATATCCACTTTAGATATGAAGGGTCTACACGATTTGGGATTTCAATCAGGAAAAATCTGCGACATTCAATTTACTTCAGGTGTTTGTCTAAAAGGTATTCTCACCGAGATCTTTCAAAAAAATGGTAGAAATTTATTATTTACATTTAAAGACTGTACCGTCACTCAAGAAGATGAGGTATTGTTTAAGCCCGAATGGGGGACCTTTGATTTGGGAGTAGGAACGTTTGTTAATTCAGTTTTTGGTGGGCCCGCCGACCACGCCGCGTACGGGGAAACCGAAAATTTTAAGGCTGTAGCTATTCCTACCCTAAAACCTACCGAAAAAGAAAAAAGATTATTTTTGCAATACAATAAGGTTGCAGATGTAAGAAGAGCTTTTTTGACAAAAAAATTAAGTGTCCGGACCTTAGAAGAAAGATGCGAAGATCTTTATAAAGTTATTTCTCGGGATTTTTCTACAGACTGGCTTTTACAAGTTGAGCTGCTAGAGCTCTCTTACCAATTTTCTACTCCTCCAAAGTGGCAATCACAAATCACTACTAATTTAGCAAGTGCCGGCGAATTATATCCAGATTTAAAGTTACATATCCTAAACAGCATTAAACTTGCACCCGAATTGGTTATATGAGTACAAAAGTTCATTTAGTTTTAGTTAAACCTATATATCCTAGCAACGTTGGCTTTTGCGCCAGAGCTTGCGGAAATATGGGAGCCGATAGTTTATTAGTTATTGCACCACAATGCGATATTCATCAACACGAAGCCCATCAGAGAGCCGCTGGGGCACAAGAGTCTCTCAAAAATACGATAATATATCCAACTTGGGAAGATTTTTACGCGGCTCATGGTGTTGGCCTAAGAATCGCATTCACTAGACGCGGTGGAAAAAATCGAGCCGTTCCACAGTTAACCGAATTACTTGATCACATGAAGACCAGTATCCCAAAAGAAACTTGGGAAGAAAATATTTATCTTTTTTTAGGACCCGAAGATGATGGTTTAAGCGCCGCAGATTTAGAACTTTTAAACTTTCAAGCACAGCTCCCAGTTTATGGTAAAATGGGAAGTTTAAATTTAGGTCATGCCGCACTGTTAGCCTTATATATTACACAAAATTTTCTAGAAAAACCCCTAGAGATGCACGGCTTTGACAATGCAATTTCTAAACCTAGTCAAAAAATTGAGTATAATGCCAATAGCGTAAAAGAGTGGTTACAGTTACTAGGACAAGACGTAAGCCATCCAACAAAAAGTATAGCGAGCACATTGAGTAATATGATTTTGCGGGCAGCTCCGAGTAGTCGCGAGTTAATAGTCTGGGAAAAAATTGTACAAAACAGCATTCGCTTATTAAAAAAAATACCCCCTGAGGATAAATGGCAACGCAATTCGAAGTAGAAAGTATAGGCGTCGCCAAAACCTGCTTTCCTCAAAAATTTGGAATACCCAGACAAGCGGGCCTTGCCAAGGGTTGTTTAGGGAAAATTTTTTTTCAAGATCAAAACGATATAAGATCCATGCTTGATGGGATTAAAGATTTCAGCCATATCTGGTTAATTTGGTGGTTTGACCAAAACACCAATCGCACAGTAAAATCAAAGGTTCATCCGCCTAAATTGGATGGTGAAAAAAAAGGAGTCTTAGCCACAAGAAGTCCACATCGCCCGAATCCAATTGGGTTATCCGTAGTAAGGCTTTTGGAGTGTACCAATGAGTATCTGTTAGTAGATGGGATAGACCTTGCAGATCAAACACCTATTTTAGATATCAAACCCTACCTGCCCCATACTGACGCTGTCGCAGAGGCCACTGCCACATGGCCAATAGATAAAAACCAAAATAGACTTGATGTAAGTATCGATACGATCCTAGTAAATAAAATAAAGCAGTACGAAGAAGAGATTAAAAAAAGCTACAATCACCCGCTAAACCTTCAAGAGGCCATCAAAAGCATTTTGTCATTAGACCCAAGGCCCACTATTTACAAAGAAAAGCCATATAAAGATGATTTCAAAATCGCTTTTTACAATTTTGATATTCAATTTGTAGTCACTAATAATGTTGTTATTGTTAAAGATTTACTTCCTAGATAGTTGAAACAATACATCTGTACCAATTTTTTTAGTAGAGATAATATTTAAATCAATTTTACTCTCTAGATCCCTTGATAGATACGAAGTCCATAATTTTGAATCCTTTGTGCCCAGAACTATCGGCGCTTGAAACAAATAAATGTGATCAAAAGCCTCCTGCTCCAAAAAGCTAGAGTAGGTTACCGCCCCACCCTCTACCATAAGATCATATATACCTAGCTTAGGTAAAATCTTTTTAAGCTGTTTTAGGTCTAACCCTGTGCTTTTACTCTCTAAGGCAAGGACAGTAACTCCAGTTTTAGGATCACGAAAAATATTATCTTTCACTAGCTCTAATCCCTGCGTAGAGGTTGATGCACCAACAAAAATTATGTCTTCTGGATTTCGCAACTTATATACATTTTTATTTTTTATTTGAGAAAGTAATTCTAGCTTTGCATTTAAAATTAACACTTTATTATGATGCTCCGGAAAGAGCTCATGTCTTACATTTAAACTTGGGTCATCCTCAATAATTGTATTTTTTCCTACCAATATCGCCTGAAATCTAGAGCGCAAAAAGTGAACCTGCTCCCTAGCTTCTTTAGATGTAATCCACTGACTCTTTTGTTTGTTATCTGTAATTGCACCATCAAGACTAGACGCAACTTTTAAAGAGACAAAAGTTTCCTTGTGTAACAAGTGATGTTTGAACGTTAAAAGTAGGTCTTCAATTTCTTCAGACTTATAAGTGAATTGATGAGTACGTATATTATTTTTTTCTAGTAACTCGAGTCCCCTACCAGATACATCAGGATTAGGATCTTTTATTCCATAGGTTAAGGATTCAATTGGCAGTGTTAACAAGAAATCTGCACATGCTGGCGTTTTTCTGTAGATAGAACAAGGCTCTAAACTAACGAATACATGTGCTCCTTCTAAGTTAGAAACAGCAATATCCTTTAGTGCGTTAACTTCAGCGTGTGGCCCACCAAAATACTCATGGTAACCATAAGATAAAAGTTTATACGATTTATCAACAACCACACAGCCAACATGTGGGTTAGGACTGACTCTGTTAGAGCCTAAATAAGCCAACTGAATCGCAAGATCCATTGCTTCTGTTTTTGATAAAAGACTTCCTAATTTTGGTATAGCCATAAAGCACTTACTTACCTTACTCCCGTTACGGTCTCTAAGGTATTTACAGTAATTTTTAAAATTTTAGTATGAAAGTATAATATTAATGAGCGACCGGCGCATCCTAGAGCAGGAAATACCAGATCCAACAGCGGATTCGGTACTAGCTCATCCCCGTGACCATCGTCTAGGCTAGTAATATCTACATACTTTACTGCTTTGGCTCTTACGGTATTTTCTGTATTGTCACTTAGTAAACTCATATTTAATCCCCCCCTGTGCAAAAAAATTCCTTAAATATCAAGTGCTTACAACTTCTAACTTACTACGTTTGCTGAGGCAAGACATAGTATTCATAGCATTAGATTTATTACTGCGATTTTATAATAACGAATAATTGTACGTTAGAACGTAGCTTGGGTACAAAGGTATTGAATTTATCGCTTCAAAAATAGGAATTCCCCTCCATTCCGAAGCGTAAATATCAACTTGAGTTTTCTCAAGAATTCCCCCCCCTAATAGGCCGTTTCCCCAAACGGCCTGTTTTTTTTCTAAACCCTTAGTTTCCTTAATAATTTACCGATAACACTAGTGCATGCTATTAATTATATTTACTCTACATCTTTTTACATTTGCTGACTCTGTCGACAATATACAGAGCGGAAAATATACTGATGAAGCAAAGTGTACTCTTTGTGGCGGTAGAATACTCTGTGGCGCACTCAGTGAAAGTGTACCACTAGAAGATTTTAATACTATAAACACTAAACCTATACTTAACTTTTGCTTTTTAAAAACCTCTGAATTAAAAGCCGCAAGCAGACAACATAAAGCTTGGGCCAGTGAAGAGTTATTGCGCTTTCAGAAAATCTCTGGTGTTGTTGAAAAAATTTCTACACAAAGTAGTCGTAGTAAATACACAAACGAAGTAGTGCCTACCCTCAAAGAAAAAATCACAGCCAGAGTAAATTACAGATTAGAGAATGGGTTTAAACTTAGTGAGATGAAGGCCGCTTTAGGAAAAGATAATTACGCTAAGTGGGAGAGCGAAAACCTAATACTACCTCTATTATCATTTGAATCTTATGCTCAGATAAAAGGAAGAGATAAAAATTCTTACTACGACTATGTCGAAACTCTTTTTGTTTCTAATACAGAGAATATTCAAATAGAATCTAATGCCTATGCATTTTATTACGAAGGTACAACCAACAACAATCGACTCGTGGCCAGTAAAGCCCCTGTTAGCACATTGACAAAAGAGGACCTTAAAAAGCCTTACGACTACTACAATTTAACTGACGTAGATTCATTTTTAGAAAAAATAAAACTATTACCGCAAGAATTTTGCGAAAAAAATGTATATAAAAACATTAGACAAGCTAGCATGACGAGTCTTAATAAGTTAGTGGAAGAGTATGGCGGGGACACTAATTTTGATAAAGCATATTATTATAAACTTCTAAAAAAAGATTTTTTAGCTACCATTGATAGCGGTGATTGCAGCTCTAAAATGTCTTCTTTTTTGCAAACTAAAATTAGCGCGTTGCCAAACCCTGCATTATTGCAAAAGATACTGAAAATCGAAAGCCCACCTGCGGACAGAAAGCCAAGCTCTGAACAAATCGACAAGAGAAAACCCGTTTTTTGCGAATTTAACATTGATAATTATCAAGACAGCTGCAATAGAAAATAAGACTTCCTTAACGGAAAAAATCTTCGTATAATAAATCTTATGAGTTTAAAAACAATGAAAAATCTAGAATATGCCGATGTGAATGATATTGACCCTGTAATTGCTAGTAGCTTACTTGCGAACAATACAATCACCTGGATTGATGTTAGAGGGCCCGATGAATATGTGGGCGAGTTGTCACATATTATCCCTAGCGCACTAATCCCGATGGATCAGGTGCCACAACATCTTGAAAAAATCCCTAAGACAGGTCATAAAATTTTTATTTGTCGCAGTGGCGCTAGGTCTGCAAAAACTTGTCAATATCTTCAAGGTATTGGCTACACAGACTGCTTTAACTTAGCTGGTGGCATGATCAAGTGGAACCAACTTCAGCTACCTACAGAAGGAAAATAAAATGGCCGGAATTTACATAAACCGTACTATTAATTTTAAAAAATTAAAGTACTTTGGTTTCGACATGGATCACACACTTATCCGATATAAAACCGAGAATTTCGAAAGGTTAGCACACCATATTGTTTTACAAAAAATGGTGAACCTTAAAGGCTATCCAACCGAAATTCTACAAATCCCCTTTGAATATGACCGTGTAATCCGTGGTCTTGTTGTAGATAAAAAGCGTGGAAATCTACTAAAGCTAAATATTCATGGTTATATCAGAGTTAGTTATCATGGGACAAAGCTGATTGATTACAAAGAGCAGAAATCAATTTACAAAGGGGCACACTTAGATTTAAGTGACCCAAACTATAATAGCGTTGACACCTCTTTCTCGATTTCATTTGGAAATATGTTTGCCCATCTAGTGGATATGAAAGATGAGGGTAAACTTGAACTACCTACCTATGATGATATTTCTAGAGATATTTTAGATTGCGTAGATGAATCCCATGCTGACGGTAGTTTAAAATCTGAAGTTAAGAAGAATTTAGATAATTATATTTTGATAGACCCCGAGTTGATTGCGAACTTAGAAAAATTTAAAAAACACGGGAAAAAATTATTCATCCTTACCAACTCTGAGTTTTATTATGCAAAGCTTCTTCTAGACTATGCCGTCACTCCCTTTTTAAAAGAGCATAAAGATTGGAAAGAACTTTTTGATTACGTAATTACTCACGCTGCCAAACCAAGATTCTTTTTTGATAAGTTGCCATTTTACCGCATATCACCAGATACAGGCGCTATGTATAATTTGGATGGAAAGTTTGAGCCTGGGGTTTACCAAAGTGGCTGTGCAGAATACTTTACTAGTAAGCTTGGGGTAACGGGCGATGATATATTATACGTTGGGGATCATATTTATGGTGATATCGTCCGCCTTAAAAAAGACTGTGCCTGGCGCACAGCCTTAGTTATTGAAGAGCTCGAGGAAGAGGTTAATAAATTAACTGAAACAGCACCATACACAGAAAAAATACAAACACTTATGAAAGAAAAGGCTCCGCTAGAAACTGAGATTGTAACACTAGAAGATGTTGATCATCTTAGCGGTAAGAGTACTAATGAAAAACATATTGATGGGCTATATGGGCAAGTAACCCGTATTGACAAACAGATTAGCGAATTTATTAGAAAGCATAACGCCACCTTTAACCCTTACTGGGGTGAGGTCATGCGATGTGGGAATGAAGAAAGTTACTTTGCTGGACAAGTAGCGAGATATGCCTGCGTTTACACTTCAACACTAAACGATATCCTAAGCTCTTCACCGCGCTCCTACTTTAGAAGCTACAGAAGAAAATTAGCTCATGAAATTATTTAGTATGATAAATAATATAGTGCCGTAGATCGATTTGATCTATGGCACCGATAGGCTTGGTTAAATCCATCTTGTGTCTTTGTCGATATATATTTTTTTCTATCCACAGTCGAAAACAATCTAGATCCGCAATTGATTGTAATAAAAATGCGTCTTTGCGACTAGGGCACTTGATGTTACTTGGTCCATCTGAAGAAACTGGCGTGATTATAAAACTATACTGCTGATATTCACCATTTTCATCTTCTATGTTTAAATCAATATTAGACGTAGAGTCTTGCTTTTCACGCAACACAACATAAGTTGGCGCTACTGAGGACTCTAGCTCACTAGTTTCTTCTGTCAATGGCTTCCCGATAAATGTCATACCAGCTTTTAATTCATCCCCCCATGTGGGAACGAAAGATGTTAGAATATACTCTCTTTGATCATTCTCTTGCCCTGCAAGTAAAAAACCTAATACAAAATCTTTCTCTGCAGAAAAATCACTTATGCTAAATACTAGAATCGCCTTCTCAGGAAGCTTAGCCAACAATAACTTATATGCATTTTTACCAAACTCATTTTGAGAACTAATTATGGATGGTTTTAATATGGGACTAGGCTTAGGCTCCAAAAAACTGTGGGCCATAAATGCAATGCCAGCAAGTAAGCAAATAACACCAAGGGCTAGACGAATGCGGCGGACTTTTTTAGTAGATGGCATATTTTAGGTTTTAAAAGATTATAGATTAAAAAGACAGGTAATTTTTACGTTCTATAGATATTGCCTGGCTATTGCATTGCATCGGGATAGCAAACTATAGCATTTACAGTCTATTAGTGTAATCTCTGAGCAGCATTGACCATTTGGCAGTGACAACCTTTTTTTAGAAAGTGTAGGACTTGATCCATGGGACAGGTACCTGATAGCAATAAAATTTTAATCATTGGCAATGGCAAGTTAGCAAGCCATTGGATGCATTATCACAACCTCTTAAATATTCCGTTTACACATTGGTTTCGTAAATCAAAAAAAACTCTCAAGCCGGATATTTTTAGGACAGTTTATTTAGCCGTCACTGATTCAGCTATCCCTAACTTATTAATACAAAATCCTTGGCTACAAGATTCAAACATCGTTCATTTTTCAGGAGCCAACTATTTTGATGGCACGTATGGTATACACCCGCTTATGACTTTTTCTGAGGATCTATATGACCTCGAAACATATACATCTATTCCCCTTGCTATAGATTTTTCGCCAGCATCTTTTACTGAAAATTTTCAATATTTAAAGAACCCCTGTTGGCATATACCCCCAGAGAAGAAAGCTAAGTACCATGCACTTTGCGTAATGAGTGGCAACTTCCCACAAATATTATGGCAAAGTATTGAGCTTGAAATTAAAGCGTTAGGTTGCCCGGTTGATGGATGGAAAAATTATATCATGCAATCTACGAAGAATTTCTTGCAAGACTCTAATAGTTTGACGGGTCCAATTGCTCGCAAGGACCTCTCTACAATTAAAAAAAATATCTCTGCATTGAATGGGTCCCTCTTACAAAAAATTTATACAGAATTCTGCAAGCTTAAACTAATTGAGGTAGAAAATGAAAATCACTGATTTTTTAAAATACAAAGAAACAAAAAAACAAATTTCAATGATGACGGTTTATGACACTAGTTTTGCTAGAATATTAGAAGCCACTGACATTGACGTTGTTTTAGTGGGAGATAGCCTTGCAATGACTATGCACGGATATGAATCAACCATCCCCGCAACAATGGAGATGATGGCCCTACACACTTCTGCCGTGGCAAAAGCCATTAAAAATAAATTCATAGTCGCTGACCTCCCATTTATGTCTTTCAGAAAAGGCTTCGATACTTTAATGACGAATGCAGATATTTTGATGAGAGCTGGAGCTCATGCCGTAAAATTAGAGGGTGCTACTGGAAACCTAGAAAATATATCCCACCTAGTTAATTCAGGAGTGCCTGTCATGGGACACTTAGGTTTAACACCGCAGTTTATAAACTTATTTGGTGGCTGGAAAGTACAGGGGAAAACTGATGATGCAAAAGATCAAATCCTTAAAGAAGCCTTTGCATTACAGAGCGCGGGTTGTTTTAGCTTAGTGCTTGAGTGTGTACCTGAGGCCCTGGCAACTACTATATCTAAAGAGCTAAAAATTCCATGTATCGGGATCGGTGCAGGCTCTAATGTGGACGGGCAAGTTCTTGTCTTACAAGATCTATTAGGAATGAATCCAAGCTTTAAACCTAAGTTTGTAAGATCTTATCTGAATGGCTTTGATCTTATTAAAAATGCAGTTAATAGCTATGTTGCCGATGTGAACACAAAAGAATTTCCCAATAAGGATGAGTCGTATTTATGAAAATATTTAAGTCGTTAAGCCAATTTAAAGATTGGCGAGCAACATACACGGGTAAAATAGGACTAGTACCTACCATGGGAGCTTTGCATGAGGGACACCTGACATTAGTGCATGAAGCAAAAAAGACTTGTGATTATGTTATCGTTAGTATTTTTGTAAATCCAACTCAGTTCAACAACCCAAATGATTTAAAAAAATACCCAAGAACACTTGAAACTGATTCTGTATTACTAAAAAGTGTAGGCACAGATGCCGTCATACTACCTACCTATGAAGACATTTACCCAGACGACTTTCGCTTCAAAGTAACCGAAACAACACTAAGCGCGCAGTATTGTGGAGCACATAGACCCGGTCATTTTGACGGAGTATTAACCATAGTTCTAAAGCTATTGAATATTACTAAGCCAACACAGGCTTTTTTTGGAGAAAAAGATTATCAGCAATATAAACTCATAGAGCAAATGACTGCCGCTCTTTTTTTAGATGTAAAAATCACTGGCGTAGCTACCGTTAGAGAAGCAGATGGATTAGCGATGAGTTCTAGAAACTTATTACTATCTCCTAGTGACAGGGCGCGCGCTCCATTATTACATAAAATTATATCAAAAGCTAAAACCACTGACGAAGCAAAACAGCAACTCGCAAAAGAAGGCTTCGCTGTGGATTATGTAGACGATTTTGAAGGAAGAAGACTTGCAGCCGCTACAATCAGCGACGTTAGACTTATTGACAACGTGGAGCTTAATTATGAGTAAAAAAGTATTATTTTTCTTAAGCGGATCCATTGCGGGCTTTAAAGCCTGCCAAGTAATATCTGATTTAAAAAAGAAGGACCTTGAGGTTCAGGTAGTAGCCTCAGCTTCAGCTCTTGAATTTATAGGAAAAGCAAGCCTAGAGGGACTTAGTGGTAAACCCGTGATCACTTCATTATTTCAAGAAAGTCACATGATGGATCACATTCATTTGATGAGATGGGCTGAAACGCTTGTTGTTTGCCCAGCGACTGCAAATACAATCAATCAATTTGCAAGTGGAACTGGTGATTCAATTTTAACAACATTTTTCTTAGCTTATGACTTTAAAAAACCGTTCTTGGTCTTTCCCGCAATGAACACATCGATGTATGAACACCCTGTAACAGCAAAATCCATAACCAGCTTAAAAGAAATGGGGTTGAAAATTTTTGACACTAACGAAGGGAATCTAGCCTGCGGAGAAATTGGGGCTGGACGCATGCTTGAACCCAATGAAATTACGAAATTAATCTTTGAATCATTGGAGATAGGGTGAAAATTTTAATCACGCTTGGCGGCACTAAAGAGCCCATTGATTCAGTTCGCTATATTGGCAACAGCAGTAGTGGGAAAACCGGAAGAATTATTGCCGATACATTTATAAAGAATAAATCCTCTGTCACATGTCTAAAAGCTAAAGGCATCACAGACATTGATGGTGCCACTAATATTGATTACTATACATTTGCAGACCTAGAATCAGTTTTAATCGAAGAAATAAGCATAAAACATTACGATGCAGTCATTCACGCCGCAGCTGTCAGCGATTATAGAGTTAATAAAGTGATAAATGATTCTAGCGAAACAGCATCTGTAGGTGGAAAAATACGGTCAGGACAGCAGCTAAAATTAATCTTAGAACCAACACCAAAGCTTATTGATAAAATCAAAGGTGCCTCTAAAAATAAAGATTTAATACTTATAGGGTTTAAATTAACCGAATCCGCTAGCATGCAAGAAAAAATGGACGCTGTTTTAAAAATATTTACTTCAGGCGCAAAAATTGTGGTGCAAAATGACTTAACAGAAATCTCTGATGAAAATCATATTTGCCAAATATTTATGAATCCCCAAGAAAAAGTAGTTACAAGTACAAAACAAGAATTGGCAGATAGACTTTATTACATGACCAAGGAACTCATATGATACTTTGTTTAGACGTAGGAAATAGCCAAATTTATGGCGGTGTATATTGCGACGATGAAATCAAACTTCGCTTTAGACATAACACCAATTACGCAACATCCTCGGATGAGATTGGCTTATTTTTAAAAACGGTTATCAAAGAAAACGATATTGACCCCACCGAAATAACTAATATTGCCATCTGCTCTGTGGTTCCGCAGGTCGTGTACTCTTTAACCAATGCTTGTAAAAAATATTTTAAAATTAATCCTTTTTTACTACAAGCCGGTGTTAAAACAGGGTTAAAAATTAACTATAGAAATCCTGTGGAAGTTGGCGCCGATAGAATAGCAAATTCAATTGCCGCGACTCAAATGTATCCCAATCAAAATTTAATTGTGGCTGATTTTGGAACTGCAACCACACTGTGCGTGATCACAAAAAATAAAGACTACCTTGGCGGAGTTATTATTCCTGGAATTAGGATTTGCATGGAATCATTAGAAATGAAAACAGCAAAACTCCCCTCTGTTGAGATTATTAAACCTAAAAGTATCGTGGGTAGATCTACGGTAGAAAGCATTCAATCGGGTTTGTACCACAGTCATTTGTACGGTATTAGAGGTATGATTGAACAAATTAAAAAAGAACATTTTAAAAATGAAGAAGTAACTTTAATAGGTACAGGCGGATTTTCAAGACTTTTTGAAGACGACAATCTATTTCATAAAATTCACCCTGATTTAGTATTACAGGGTTTATTTTACGCACTTAAATCAAATATATAGAGGTATAAAATGAGTTTAATGTTTTTAAAATCAAAATTGCACAGAGCCACCGTAACTGATGCCGATTTAAACTACGAAGGATCTATTTCTATCGACCCAAGACTTTGCGAGGCAGCAAAACTTAATAAATTCGAACGAGTTGAAATCTACAATTGCAACAACGGTGAACGATTTGCTACCTACGTTATTCACGGCAAAGAAAATGAAATTTGCCTTAATGGGGCAGCTGCCAGGCTTGCGCAAAAGGGTGACCTAGTAATCATTTGCTCGTACACCTACTTAGAAGAAAAACAAGTAAATCACCACCAGGCCCGCATTGTTTTATTAGGACCTGGTAACGAAGTAAATGTGTGCAAAGACGATCCAGTGCTTGGCTAAAAACTCTTACCGTATCCCCTGGTGCGCTTGATAAATATTAGAGACATGCCCCTTTAATTTTTTAATGTGGGTACTCCACTCGACTGCATAAACCGCAACAGGGGTGCTTAGACCGCCCTGTAGGACGATTTTATGTAGGTGCTTTCTAATTTCACTTAGTTCAATTGCCAACTGCATCGAAGTTTTTGCAGGCCTAGTGTCTCTTTCAAAAAAACCTTTATTTTGAAGCTCATCAAAAACTAGTTCGTAATAAAGCACTGTCTTTTCAAGATAATCTTTCATCTTTTGATGGTACTCTTCACTCTCCTTTAAAGTTTCTACGTGGGCTAGCATCTTAAATAGTGTAATGCAGCTGTCGGCCATACTCTCTAACTCACTAGATATTCTAAGGATTGCTCTAAGTTTTTCAGACGCATACGCCGACATCTGATAACACATTAAACGTTCTGAGAAATGAATGATCTCGGATTGCATATTGTCGGTGATTTTTTCATATTTCTGCAACTTCTTCTCTACTGATATGTCATGCGCCTCGATTGAAAATGCTGATCTAACCTGCTCAAGCATGGTTAATACAAGAGCCGCTTTCTTTTTTGTCTCTAAAAATAATAGCTCTGCAAAATATGAAACATGATACATCCCAATTGGTTCAATCCAAAGTAATGCCTTGGCTTCTTTGTGATTTTTTTCTGAGATTAAAGCTTCAGCCAGTTTCTGATAGAGCGGATATAGGACTGTAGAAATTATAATTATTGAAAAAGCATACGCATATGAAATCCAGAGTTCAAAATTTATTATAAGGTACGAAATAGGCAAAAGTAAGGTCCATATAATAAACGCTGAGCACACAATCCGTTTCTGCTGCGAGTTACCAGATTTAGCTGAAAATATTCTATACATAAGTAGTGAGAATATAGAAACACCTAGAGACAGCAGTAAAAAAGACACCGGCACCTTTAAGAGAGCAAAAACGAAAGGCCAAAATATAAACGATGGAAAAACTAGCGGAAAGAGCAATAGCCAGTACATCTGATCTTCTAGAGGAAATAAATTTGCCGAAAAGAATCTAAGAACCAGAAAGAATAACAATGTAAGGAAAAAAGTTTTTATCCATGGACGCAACTTAGGAATCGGAAACAAAATGGCAATCGGTAGAAAGTAGTAAAATGGCACTTGATCAAACAAATGATTAATCTGTGTCATAAATAAATTGATCAATAGCACAACAAACAATCCGCCAGTCCAAAGGGCAATAAAATCTTTCACCTTTAAATAGCCAGTATTTGTCATAATTAATAAATGTGATAAAAATGAATCAAAACTAACATGGGTGATTGAAATCCACGCCCCCAAAAGAGTGTTCTTAATAGCGCTTTGGCCAATATAGTTTATATATTTATTCGCAGTTGAAAATACAACAGTCTGGTATTGTTTTTGTAGGACATGATAAAAGAAATAGCCGCCCAACAAATAAATACTGTAATTAAAAATGTGTATCCAAAACTCTTTCATTTTACTTCCTATATATATCGAATCTTATGGTCTTACTTACAATACTCTGATGTGGTCTATCAGATATAGGTTTTGCCTCTATCGCCCTTTTTACAACTACTTTTTGTAGTGCCGTTTCTAATGCTAGCAAAAATAGACCTTCGCTGTCCCCGGTCGTATCAGTTAAAAGCTGTAAGACCTGCATTTCTTTTTTAGTTTTAGCACTTTTTTCAATTTTAAACATTGGATCTAAGTAGATGGCATATGGTTTTTTATCTAATTCAGATAGTTTCTTCTCGGCAGAGCATTGCCACAGTTCTATGTTTTTAATCTCAGCCCTATCAATGGCATCTTTTACCAATAAATAAACAAACCGATTCTTTTCTGTGGCAACTACGTTGTGCCCATGACTAGCCAAGCGGACGCTGTCTTCGGCAAATCCAAGTGTGGCATCAAAGATGTACTCTGTCTTAGGCACATCTTGGAACGCCTTTATGATTGGTTCGCTACTAGATTGCCTTAGCCTATAAGCAATACGACCGCGTAAAAAATCTAGATGTAATTTGAGGTGGGGCTTCGTCAAATGAGACACAAAAGAGAGTCCGTCATCATGTACTAGAATATAAGTAGCACCCTCTGCCACTTGACGCTGTAGGGGCACGCGAAGATCGGCGGCAAGCTGCTCTCCTGCTGGTAAATATTCATCATTTAGAACTAAAACATGTGGTTCAAGCAATTCGCTTTGTCCTTTTGTTAAAATTATTGTATAGCTTTTAGTAATTAGGTGTCTATGACTATTGAACAAGCACAAGAACAAATTGTAAGCCAATTCCAAGCATTACACACTTGGGAGGATCGGTATAAGCAGATCATCTCTATGGGAAAGGAAATATCTTCTTTACCTGAAGAATATTACACGGATAAATTCAAAGTAAATGGCTGTCAATCTCAAGTGTGGTTACACGCCAAACTGCAAAATGGTAAAATCATCTTCCTTGGTGATAGCGACGCCATGATTGTAAAAGGCTTATTGGCTATTTTGCTAAAAATATTTTCAGATCGCACTCCACAAGAGATCATGCAAACCTCTCCTGAATTTATCACCCAAATCGGTCTAAACGTTCATCTAAGCCAAAGTAGATCCAACGGGGTAGCCGCAATGATCAAACAAATGAAGTTATATGCATTTGCCCTACATTCAATGCAGTCAAAGGAAAATTAGTATGAAGTATATTATCTCTGGTACCAACAGACCTGGCTCTAACTCTTTAAAGATTTCACATATCATTAAATCTTTATACGAGTCCGCCAACGAACAGGTAGAGGTAATTAGCTTACAAGATTTTCCTTTAAAAGATTTAGACGGAAATCAATACAGCAAAAATAAACCCGCTTGGCTAGAAGAAGTAAATAAAAAAATTATTTCATCAGACGGACTTATTTTTGTAATCCCAGAATACAATGGCTCTATGCCTGGGGTGTTAAAATTATTTATCGATCACTTTGAGTATCCAGGTGCTTTTGTACACAGACCGGTTTGCTTTATTGGCCTTGGCGGCATGTTTGCTGGCCTTAGACCTGTAGAGCATTGCCAGCAAGTTTTTGGCTATCGAAATGCTTTCATATATCCAGACCGCATATTCTTACCTAACGTCTGGACCATACTTGAAAATGACAAGATTACTAATGTTGAAATTATGAAATTATTAGAAGATCAAGCTAAGGGCTTCAGTACTTTTGTACATGCACTTAAGACAAACGGCCTACATGCAAACGCAGACGTAAAATAATTGTAAGTATCCACTGATATTTGGTAAAATAAAGGCAGAATGAACAACGCAGATCAGAATCTCATCAATGAACTAACATCCCTACTTATTCGTCTAGTAAGCGAAACAAATGGTATCGCTTTATTTGATACACTAGAACTTGCTGAGGATGATGCAGCTATCTCAGAAAAGCCACACTTATTAATACAAATTCAAAGCTTTAAGACACTACTGGGAAGCTTTCAAGACAACCAGGTGCAAATCCCAACCCTATTACAACATCCTGTTGCAAGAGCTCTACATCAATTATTTAATCACTTTCCCCTTCCTTACAAAGAAGAGCACATTCACTTAACAGGATCATTAACGGCTGAATTTTTATACCCTAAAATAAAAAAACTTTTAGAGGGAAAAGACAGTCGTATATATGAAAAAATCATATTAGCTAATTATGGTCCCGATGCTTTGCCAATAAAGAATGTTGAAGACGTCGACAACTTAATTCGTCTTAAAGATGGCGAGCTCTTTGATACGTATTTAAAAATTTTGCTACTAGCTAAACTAGTTCTTACCAGTCGCGAGTTACACCGTGAAGCTGCCTACGCAATGGCCAAAGATTTAAAAGAAAAATATAATGTTGGTTTCATTAGATTAAAGTTCACATTATCACGTGTGACTTCGATGACTGAAGAGCAGATCCCCGGTTTAGATAATTTATCAGAAGAAGATGTGGTATTAGGCCTATACGACGGTTTTACTGATTACCAAAAAGAGTATCCTGATTTTAAATTTATTCTATCGCCCAGTTTTCGTAAAGAGCCTGGATTTTTTGATAAAGACAACTTTCCCTCAAAACAAGATCATTTTTTAGCACAGGTTAATAGCATTTTAAAAATACTTTCTAAGTATCCATTTTTAGAAAAAGTATTATGCGAAGTAGATACTGTTGGTAACGAACGTGATTTATACAGCAAAAGTCATTTTAGTGAAATGAAGTATGGTTTTAGAAAACTGCAATACAAGGGTTTTCGTATCAGGTCTCACCACGGTGAAGTTTGGTACACACTAAGAAAAGGTGTACAAGCTGTTGATAATGCCATGAATATTTGGCACATCGACACCTTAGAGCATGGTCTTAGCTTAGGTATTAATCCGAACTATTACTTTCATAGCTTGTACCAAAGAGTTTTAAAATGGAATCAAGACGGTAAGCCTGTGCCAGAGAAATCTTTGGAATTTTATGAAATTCAGGATATGGACTGGTCATTCTATCCAGAAATCAAAGACAAATTAATAAGTGGTATACCCATTTCTGAACCCGAAAGAGTTAAGTTTACTAAGGCTAAGTTTCATATGGCAAGAGAGGTCGAACACTACCAGCATGATGTGCTGAACCGTATGATCCAAAAAGGCGTAAGCCTTACGGCCCTGCCATCATCAAACACAAAGCTTACACGATACTTTAAAGACTACAAAGATCACCCATTTGATTGGTGGGAGAAAAAAGGGGTTAAGCTTGGCGTTGGTACCGACAACTATATCACTCTGAATACAAACTACATTCAAGAAATGTTGATTTTATTATTTACAGATCCTGATAACTTAAAGATCACTAAGCTCTTGATGGTAACCACTGGCTATACCCACAGGCCGCATATTTCGCAGCTGCTGTGGACAATGAATAAGCTCGTTTTTAAATAATACTACATGCCTATTTTTATTCGAAACCAATCGATAAATTCTGTGGCTCCCATTCCAAGACTTGCAAAAAATATTAATCCAGCAATAGCTATAATGTAGCTAACTAAGATAAGCACTCCATCATCTTCTAACAAACCTATCGCATTTAAAATCATAAAATACGCTGGGACTGAGTTTGAAAATGGGATAGGCAATGGAAGGGCTAATAAAAATGCAAAGAGCGCTAGTAAAAACGCGTTAAAGATTCTTACTGGCGGCAACTTAAACCAAAAATTAAATCTGGGTTTAATTAATTTTTCTGTTTTACTTAAAAGCTTTGCCAAAGCATCACAGCTACTTACGACCAAACTATGTTTAATGTGTTTTGTCATAAATTTACTAGGAAGCCATGGCGGTTTTTCAAAAGCCATAAATGCTGATAACAAAATAATTATTCCGCCAAACACTGTGGATAAACCCATCATTGGCAGTGGCTGAATAAACGGAAGACAAAAGAACAAAATCAAAAATGCATGGCTTCTTGATCCGAAGGCAGTGATTATGTCTATGACATATAAACCATCAGGATCTGATTTTTTTTTAACAGCGATGATAGCTTCTTTAAGTGAAAAATGTTCTTTGTTAATTGTCATCTAATCCACCAATTATTTATTACTAACTTATATCAATCTGACACTCAATAAGTGCATATACAATCAGGAATTAATCTATCTGACCCGCAGCCTTATATGAGATTAAAAAATGAGTTAACAACTGAAAAGTAAGGCCCCAAATCTGTTTATCTTTATAGATGATACAAGGAAGTGTTATTTTAATTTCATTGAGTCGATATGTATATTCACCTATATTACACGGGTCTAATAAATATTCTAGATCCACCCAATACGCATTTTTTACTTCAGACGTATCTAATACTATTTTTTTATCCTCAGTTGTAAAAACATAAGAAAACAGGGTTCCGGGTGTTGGTAAGCCACGCTTACGCAACCCAATATCCATCAATCCGCCCAAACAGTTTTCTTGTGTAAGCCTAACACCAACCTCTTCTTTTGTTTCACGAGTTGCTGTTAGCAAAAGATTTGTATCACCCGCTTCTTTTTTGCCACCAGGAAAAGCCATTTGCCCTGACCAGTTGTCACCGACTCTAGTTGCCCTTTCAATAAATAAAATTTTATCATCTTCAGATAAAATAATTGCAACGGCGTAGGACGGTTCTACCAATTCGGTAGTTGAGTAATTCTTTAATAGAGCCTCTGTTAGTTTTAGCGGATTAATTCTCATCTTCGTCATAGTTGACAAAAACTTGGTCGGTTGTTGGAAACGAGCAACACGTTAAAATTTTACCTTTACGAATGTCATCTTCATCAATGGCTTCGGCTCCGTCCATATTGACGTCACCCTCAATTTTGTTAGCTATACAGGCTGTGCATATTCCAGACATACAAGAATAAGGCAAATCAACACCTTCTCTTAAACCTGCCTCAAGAATGGACTCTCCTTCATTACAAGTGATAGTCGTGATCTTCCCTTCGTACTGAATTTTGACTGATGCCATTAGAATCTCCCGTTAAATCAATTTAATAGAAAAAGGGCTATTATCAAAGTAAAAAAACTTGCCCTGCGCCATAAGACTGTTAATAATGCCAACCATGAAAGCACTACTGCTACTTCTATCATGTTTTACACTAATATCCTGCGCCAGCTCTAGCACTGAGGTGAAACATACCATCGTAATCAAAGGCATCAACGACGGTAACACACCCACCAGTTACTCAATTCGTGTGTATGCACTCTATGCCGGTAGCGATTGTAATAATTTACAAATATATCGCCAATTTGGTACTAGCGGTAAATATTTTGAATTTTTTAATAACAATAGCGCTATTATTGCCTCGGCTCGCCCCAATGAAGATAGTGTTTTTGGCTGTGTGGCTATAGAATTTTCTAACCTGTTTAGTGCCAGTTGCGGTGGAGCTGCATCTGTTGATGTCATAGCTAATTTTGCTGGCGGTACAGATATAGATGGAAATGTAACTACTGGTCCAGATGGACAATCAAAAATTGCGATGTCTTTAACGCCGACAACACCTCTTGATACTACAAACTCTAGGGATTTTTATTTTGTAGCAAATGGCATTACCGATTGCACAAATGCAGCGGCCGCAAACTTTACCTTATCCGAAACTAACCCTTTACCTTAAACCCTTCGGCCAACAACAAGGGACGAATCTTTTCTCGGTGATCACCTTGAATTTCTATGGTCAGACTGTCTTTTTTATAGGTACCACCACAAGCGCAGCGGTTCTTTAGTTTTTTGCATATCACATCCCAGTTTGGATGATCATAAGGTAAATCATAGATCACTGTGACAGCCTTTCCTCCCCTGGATTTAGTTTCAAGCCTAAGTTTTAAGCATACACTTATTGGCTCCCACTTATTGGGCCTTTTAGAGCCTTTCTTCTGCATATCCTTAGGGTCTGTACTGTAAACCAATTTACGATCACTCATAGGAATATGATAACTACCTTTCAATTCTCTTTCAATTACGAAAGATAGGCGTTTCCATTAGTAGATTATCTTGTTTGCGCCTATACCAATATTATGAATCTTAGCGAAATTAAAAAAGATGGCCAATTTGAGGTTTTAGGAGTGGAAAGCGATGAGCTCCGCGAGCGCCTAACTGAAATGGGTGTTTATAAGGGACTAAAGGGACGTCTGGTAAGACATTTACCATTTGGTGGACCTGTTATCTTACAAGCTGGGGAATCTTTATTTGCTGTACGCCGTGAGGACGCCCAATGGATCCAAATTCAAGAACTGTAATTCCACTAATAGGTGCACCGAACTCTGGTAAATCCACTTTATTCAATTGGTTAACTGGTAAAAAACAACGGGCGGTTAATTATCCTGGATCGACTGTTGAATATAGCAGAGGGCCATTACTAGAAATCTACAAATGCCCCGCTGAAGTTATCGACACGCCCGGAATCTACAGCTTATTTCCCAAAACGAACGATGAAGAAGTTACTGCAAATATCTTAAAAAACAATGACTACAAAAAAGTGATTTTGGTAGCCGATGCTACCCAACTACAACGCCATCTTTATATTTACAGGCAACTACATGAAGCCGGTTACGACATCATTATTGCGCTAATGATGACTGATTTATTAAAAAAATCTAAATCTCAGATCAACATACCTTTATTAGAACAAGAGCTTGGAGTGAAAATCATTCCTATTGAAGGTCGTCTTGGTGCGGGTGTAAAAGAACTAGCCGCTGCTATTGATACTAACGCTGATAGTAATAATAAAATTATACCGTTATCTAGATGGAGTGCTGAAAAGCAGCAAGACATTCAAGACAGTATTCGTGATACAATGACAAAGGTTACTGTTTATCCGCAAGGACAAGCTAGTAAAAATTTATTAGATTGGACCTTTAAATTAGACAAGATATTTTTACACTCTGTCTTAGGAATTACTCTATTTATTAGTTTTATGTTCTTAGTCTTTGCTTCTATATTTTGGTTTGCAGCTCCTTTTATGGATTTTGTAGATGGACTATTTGGTTCTCTTGGAGGATTCATTTTAGCCGCCCTCCCTGACTCACTGATTGGTGATTTTTTAGCAAATGGTGTCGTTGCGAGTGTTGGCGCTTTTGCCGTATTTGCGCCGCAAATATTTATTTTATTTTTCTTAATTGGTGTTCTTGAAGACTCTGGTTATTTAGCTCGAGCCGCTAGTTTAGTCGATCGATTCTTTTCAAAGATAGGAATGAATGGAAAATCTTTTGTACCATTGCTATCTGGATTTGCCTGTGCCGTTCCCGCTATGATGGCCACGCGTACCATTGAAAATAAAAAAGAGAGATGGATCACCATGTTCATTCTTCCTATTATGACATGTTCTGCAAGGCTTCCGGTGTATGCCCTATTTATAGCTTTCTTATTTCATGACAATCCACTTTTTGGTGGCGTGATTATGGCATTGGTTTATTTTTTATCACTCTCAATTGGATTAATATTTAGCGCAATTTTAAATATTTTTATCAAGGATAATTCTCCTACAAAGTTCATTTTGGAGCTCCCACTATACAGAGTCCCTATGTGGAAAAATATTACCTTTAATGCTTACAAACGGACAGTATCTTATTTGACTAAGGCTGGGCCAATTATTTTTACACTGGCACTTATTATTTGGGTAGGCTCTACCTTTCCCAATTATAAAGAAGAAGATTCTATCAAACGATTTGATACTAGCTATGCAGCAAGTGCGGGTCATATTATTGAGCCTATATTTGAACCTATGGGTGGTGATTGGCGCATAGGTACAGCAATGCTAACTGCTTTTGCTGCACGCGAAGTATTTGTTGGCACTCTAGCAATACTTTTTAAAGTAACGGATGAGGATGAAGATGCACAAGCGCAAACGTTACTAGGGAGAATGAAGGGGGCTACTCATGCTGATGGTAGCCCGCTATTTACATTTCCTCTAATCATTGCGCTTATGGTATTCTTTATTTTTGCCCTACAGTGTATCGCTACATTCGCAATTGCTAAAAAAGAGATGAATTCCACTAAGTTCGCCGTAGTGCAGCTAGTTTCTCTAAATCTAATTGCGTATATTATGGCTGTATTAACATATCAAATTTTAAATAGACTAACTTAGATCACTCAGGAGTATTTATGTCGATTGATAAAGAAAAAGTAATTGCTTGTTTAAACCAAATCATGGAAGTCGAATTTTCAGGGGTAGTTAGGTATAGCCATTACGCGCTAATGGTATTTGGTCACAACCGAATCCCAATTTGCTCATGGCTTCGTGATCAAGCTAAAGAAAGTCTAATGCACGCTGATCAGGCCGGAGAACACATCACCACACTTGAAGGCCATCCCTCATTAAAAATAGGAAAACTACTTGAAACCCACAAACACGCTATCAATGATATTTTAAATGAAAGCTTAGAGCACGAACTTGAGGGCCTTGAAACTTATAAAGAGCTATTAAATTTGGTTGAAGGAAAAAGTGTTTATTTAGAAGAATACGCTAGGCAGATGATCTTAGAAGAAGAGATGCATATTGCAGAAGTTAGAAAAATGTTGAGATCACCAAAATAGTACTTATTTAAGCGTACTCTCAACAAAGTCTTTCATATCTGTAATTACTAAAGGGGGAATTTCGTGTCCCCCTTCAAACGACTGAAAGTAACCATCCCAGCCAGCCTCTATTAGTTTTTGCGAAAGTTTCTCGGCCATATCATGCGACAAAATAACATCATTCATCCCATGACTTTGGTAAAACTTAAAGCCTTTGCGTTTTTTAGCTTTTTCAATAATCTTATTGCCGTCAATCAATGCTCCAGATAGCAATAATATACCCGCAAATGGTAGCTCAGTATTTAGCGCTAACTCTAAGGCCAACATCGCACCCTGACTAAAACCACCAATAATAGTTTTCTCGGGCGGAATATTCATTTCTTTAAACATCTTAAGCACATTGGATAAAGTTTTATCTGCATCAGCTGGACGATCACCACTAAAATCTCTATGCTCTCCAGCTCGCATCGCGCGCTCTAAAGCCATGATGTCGATAGGATACCATGCTCTACCACTAGGAACGCCGTTTGCTGGCCTAGTGCCGTTTGGATGATACCAATTGTAATTCTTTGACCACTTAGCATAATCTTTTAGGTTAAATAGGTCCCAGCAATCTGCTCCAAAGCCATGAAATAAAATAACATACTTATCACTTCTTGGATCAAGTGAATAAGCAACTTCAACGTCACCGAATCTTTTTGTCTTATTTGAATTAAGCATGCCCTAAGTTAGCACTAAACCTATGCTCTGTCGAAGGGGAAATCAGCGCATCTAAATAACTCCATATCTGGTTGCGTATGTAATTGCGAAACCACTTGTCTTAATGCAGTTCGTAAACCCTCTTCAAGTACGGGGTGATAAAATGGCAAACTAAGTGTTTCGGGAGCTGTTAAATCAAGTGCTATAGCCCATGCCAATAGATGCGCCAGGTGTTCTCCATTTGGGGCAAATATTTCTGCACCTAATAGCTTTCCAGATTGCTTGTCAGCATAAATACGAACAAGGCCCTTTTCTTGTAACATTACTATGGCCCTACCCTGCCCTTCAAAGCTAACCTCTCCAATGGCAAGATCTCTATTTTTCAAGCTGGCAAAGTTTTTACCCACACTTGCAATATTTGGATACGAAAATGCAATGCCTATAGGTGTTCTGCGCGCAAAACACTGGTCTTTTTCTCTGACAGCATTATAACCAGCCATTCTTCCTTGGTCAGCAGCCTCATGTAAAATTGGTCGATCAGCATTTACATCTCCTGCAATATACAAATTAGTACCTTTAATGTTAAAGGTACTATCATCATAAACGGGGATTTTTTTATCTGTAAAATCGAGGTTTAATTTTTCTAAACCTAGATTATCTAGGTTTGGTCTTCTACCCATAGCCAGTAGAACTTTATCTACAACGATTTTTTCACTTCCGCTCTTAATGACTACCCCAACGCTACTAGCACCCTCGATCTCGGCGCCATCTAAACTGATCTTCATTTCTTTTGAAAAAATTTTTAATGCATACTCTTGTATCTTAGGGTCAGACAGTCCGCCCAGTGCTGGTGAATTTCCTATGGCTATAACTTCAACCCCTAAGCGACTAAGTGCCTGTCCTATCTCAAGCCCAATTACACCAAGTCCGATGACGGCAACTTTTTTAGGTAAATCCTCTAGCTCAAAAAAATCATCAGTATCTAAGAAATAATCTTTATATTGCATCCAAGCTTGAGGAACTACGGGGCTAGAGCCAGTAGCAATAATGATTTTTTTTGCACTTACTACTTCGCCTTCTAAATCAATTTGATTGTTTGAAATAAATTTCGCGCGCTTTTTGATAAGATGCGTATCTACCCATGAAGACATGTCATTGTTAACTGCTCTAACAAATCTATCTCTTAAATTACGAACATGAGACATTACTTTCTTAGTGTCGATTCTTAAGTTCTCCGCACCACTAATACCTAACTCTGCAAATTGATGTCTTCTATGAAAATCATTTGCCGCCTGAATCAATACCTTTGAGGGCATGCAGCCCACTCTTGCGCAGGTAGTACCCAATGGGCCCGGGTCGACCACTAAATAGTTATCTGTTTTTTTAGATACCTCACGACGAGCCGATAAGCCCGCCGTTCCGGCTCCTATAATTACAACGTCAAATGTTTTCATAAAAAAACTCTCCCGTTATTTTAAGTATGCTATTAGCTCATCAGACCCACCAATGTGCTTTCCACCAATAAATACTTGCGGAACAGAGGTACGGCCAGTTATTCCGCGTAAATGTGTCATGGTTACATGTCCGCCGATTTCTACTTCATGATAAGGAAAGCCTTTATCTGCTAATGCTTCTTTGGCCTTTTTGCAATATGGGCACCCTGGTTTTGTAAAAACCGTAACTGTGTCTGGCAATTTATTTTTAGGATCAAGATATTTAATCATAGTGTCTGCATCTGATACTTCAAAGGGATCGCCATCTTTTTCTGGTTCGATAAACATTTTTTCAATCTTACCATCGTTTACCAACATCGAATAGCGCCAGCTTCTTTTGCCGAAACCTAAATTATCCTTGTCCACAAGTAAGCCCATTTTTTCTGAAAACTCACCGTTACCGTCCGGTAGCATTGTAATATTAAAAGCATTTTGATCTTTCTGCCACTCGTTCATTACGAAAGTATCATTTACTGATAAGCAATAAACAGCATCCACACCCAATTTTTTAAATGCTGGCACTAACTCGTTATATCTAGGCAAATGGGCGCTTGAACAAGTTGGAGTGTAAGCGCCAGGTAGCGCAAATAAGATGACTTTTTTGCCTTTAAACAGCTCATCACTTGTTACATTAATCCATTCGTTATTTTGTCTAGTTCTAAACGTTATACTTGGAACACTTTTACCTTCTAAATTTTGTAATGACATAGATATTCCTCCTTAAGGATATTCATATTGAGTACAGTTTCTCTTGTTATTAATTATAAGTAAAATCGATTATTATTATTTATTAATAGGTAAAATCTATAGTATCTTATCTACCAATAGCCATATTACTTCAAACGCAATAAGGGCTACAATCGTTAGTTCTAAAACATTTTGTTTTCTTATATGTATAAGGTCCGCAACCATCTCGGAGGACTGTTGAATTAGATCTAAATCGTAGTAAATCCCCTTAAATCTAGATTGAATTTCTAAATGTCTTCTAGCTTCTTCGAATAGCTTTGATACATTTTGGTTATCCCAAGTTTCATCAGGCTCATCATAAATATATAAATCATCCGTCAAATTTTGTTTAGTAGACATGCACGCACCCATGTACTTCACCAGGCTCTTAATGTTTCTAGTAGATTTACCTTTAGTTCTTAGCTCTTCAGAGATGTCTTTTGTCTCTGCAAGCAGATCAACTGTAATAGATTGGTAGTAGTCTAAGGCTACACTTTGTCCAATTAGAAGGGCCACAATTCGCACAGCTTCAAAATCAAATTTTTGTAAAACAACCTTATTAAAGTCCAACCTATGATTGGTGCCTGAGTCCGGCTGTATTTCGATTATGTAATCATCGTACTTATAGGCAGATATATTTAAAGAAAATAACGTAGACAGTTTCTGAAGAATTTCTTCTTTCTCGGTAGGATTCCAGTTTGCAAAGACAATGCTGCCAAAGTTATATAAAAATATATATTGGTTTTCTGATTTCTCTACAATCAGCTCATACGGCGTATGAACCAAGACCTTAAACTTATCACCTAAGGATACATTCTTAAAATGCATCCTCTTAGAAAAGTGATAAGCATTAAGGTCAAAAGCAGGATACATTAATTCTTTTTCATTTCTTCTTTTAGTTGAATCACTAAAAGACGTTTTTCTAGATCTGATTTTCTTCTTTCTTTTTCACGTAGATCAAAAGCAGCCTTTGTTCTTTGTGAAGTTGACAATGCTGGATCTACCATACTGTTAGAAAGACCATCTATTTCACGCTCTAAAGTACTAATGCTAGAGTTAATATCGAAGATCTCTTTACCTTTTTTGTAATTAGTCATGAACTTAGTATGCTCACCTGGAGGGCAAGTGTTTTTGTATTTACCGCCGCCTAAACCATATTGGTAAGCATTTTCTGGTGCGCAAAAGTCCTTTAGACCTGCTTTAAAGCCGGTCATATACTGCTCTTTATTACCACTAATTCCATGCTTCATACATGCTTCTGAGTGAGTCATAAATCTGTCTGTTGACTCCCCTTTAGTTGCATCACGGTTACCATAACCTGCCCAATCACCCATTTGGCACTCTTCTTTTGACATACTTGCGCAAGAAAGTTGTAACAATACCAACATAGCTCCCGCAATAATAAGACCTATTCTCATAATTTCTCCTTAGTTTTTTTAATAGCCTGAATAAATATCTACACTTTGTCAATCCTGCTTATTCAGAGAAGAGCTTTAGCTAGGCCAGTAATTTATGTACGGCCCTACAGACACTCTCAACTAGCTGCATAAATAGTAATCTTTTTAGACCAATCCTTGATAAAAATCTCTCAAATTAAAAACTCACTTTTATTCTATGGTGATATAGATTTATAAGTAGAGTCGGGGGAAAGGTTATGATTGTATCACTATTAATTTCTTTAGGTTTTAGCTTTACCATTTGGGACCGATTAGAGTCTCCCATGGTCGCTGGCCACCGCGGTGGCACACAAAGCGATAGTTACAATACAATTGAGCGATTCGAAGAAGCTATCGAAGAAGATGTAGATATATTAGAGATGGACCTTAGACTAAGCCAAGATGGGGTTGTTGTTGTATTTCATGATGAAGACTTAGATAAAAAAACTAACTGCCAAGGTTTAGTTGCTAAGCGCACATGGGAGTATATCAAAAATTGTACATACAAAAGTACCAACCATAAAGTGCCCTCATTTCAGCAAGTGGTCGATAAAGTCTCAACACGAGCAATTATAAATGCTGAATTTAAGACCCTACCAGTAATCAAGCCCACCCTTACCATCGTAAAAACTATGAATATATACGATTGGGCCTATTTTCAGGTGAATGCCGAAATGGACAAGTACCGCGAAGCTAGAGGCATCGATAACGACGTAGCATTGTTATATAAGCCAACGAGTGAGAGAGAGTTAAAGTGGCTTGAAACCATCAACGATCCAATGATTATTATTGCTCATATGGATAAAAAATTTGTGACAGCAGAGCGTATTGCAAGGGTACATGCCTTAGGTAAATTCGTATCTGTGAATTCTTGGAAATGGGATGTATTTGAAGAGCGCTTCTCTTCAACATGTAAGAAATTATACGACATGGGTATCGATTTCGCGGTGGCTAACAACACCATAGATTGCGTGAGAGTGCGAAACTCCATCAGACCATAACTTAATATTGATACAACCCATCCAACCAAAACCAGAGTGTCTCACTATAGCGCGAGACACTGAGACAGTGACTTTGTCTCATACGTATACTGGCACAGTATTCCTCCTCACAGCGCTAATACAGGTATCATTTTAAAACGAAATGAGAAAGTTCCGAAAAGTGTCGAACTTTTAGTGGGTAGTCCTGAGACAAAAAAAATCTTTTTCTAAAAAAAAACTCAATCCCTAGTATTCTGTAAAAGTTGTACACAGGAGAACGTTATGAAGTTACTTAAAACAGTAGGAGTCCTAAGCTTGTTATTGGCCACAGCTTGTAACGAGGGCGGAACAGAGATCGAAGGAGTTAACATTAATCCCGAGAGCTACTTTGATGTGAACACATTCTCTTTAAACAAATTAGTCTGTGATCCTTTTGGCGGTGGCGGTAACCCAGCTGCAAACGGAGGGTTAAAAGCTAATCTCTATTATTTAGAAGATGGTTCAAACCCACTTTCACATGTTGCAGATTATTTTACGACAGGTATAAAATCTGATAAAATCATGTTCTTCTCACAAATCAATGTGCCAACAAGGCTATTTAACTTAGGTTTCCCTACAGCAACTGGTGGCACAATTACAAAAGATAATGGCGAAGCTTTAGTTGAAAACTTCGCACTTGATATTGAGACGGTAATTAAACTGGGCCCTAATGATGAACCAGGTCTTTATGAGCTAGCGCTACTATCAGATGATGGATCAGTATTACAAGTTCGTGACGCTGGTACTTATGTCACCGTTGTTGATAATGATGGAACTCATCCAACAAAGTTTGGTTGTGCTAGCCGCTCAATACAAATGGGCGCCGATGATTCTTATTTAGCAAAGATCCATTATTATCAAGGTCCAAGAGATCATATATCAGTGATCCCTATGTGGAGAAAAATTACTGACGAAAGCCAAGTTGGTACTGACTCTAGCTGTGGTCAACAAGGTAACTCTATGTATTTTGACTACAATAATAACTCAGAGCCAAAGGCTGCTTACAATGGCCTACTTGCACGCGGATGGAAGCCGTTAAATGCCGACAACTATGAGTTGCCAAACTCTATACCTATAAACCCATGTGTAAATGGCGAAGCACCAATTATCACTAATATAAGTGTACGCGATATGTATGATGGGCAAATTCAGGTGATTTGGAATACAGATATTCCGGCGACCGCTCAGGTGCGAGTAGTAAATATGGATAATGGCCAAGAAATTCTAACTTACAGTGATAACGTCTTGAGAAGTGAGCATGAAGTATTCGTACAAGGCCTACAACGTCAGGTTAACTACATGATCCAAGCAGTGTCGGTATCAGATACTTACGGTAAGACTTTGAGCTATGCGTATAACTTAAGAATTGAGTAACGTTACAAACGTCTTTAACGGGAAGTTGATGGGCTGTCCTGCCACGGAAGGTACTGTTTTGAATAGCGAGCTATAGGCTCGCTATTTTCTTTTAAAATCCATTGAACTCTTCAACTAGCTTAGCTACTTTGTATAGATATTGAATTCAATGGAGTTTATGTGAAAAAATTTGTTTACGCCCTAATACTAGTAGTTGTTCTGTTTTTTAGTAGCTATATATTTATCAATTACTACAGTTACATTTTTGCACGAAAAGTCGATGGCATTATTGTTAAAGTCGAAAAACCAGCCGCACCGGTAGCTGTTATGGGGACCACAACCGAAGAGGGGTCTAAAATGGCAGAGAAACAACTGTTTTCCTTTGCTGTAGCTATAAAAATTGCTGATGGTGAAATAGTCACCGCATCCACTGAAGACCGCCAGTGGTCTGTAGCCGAAGTAGGTAAATGTGTTGAGGCTAAGTTTTACCCTTATGCTCCTTGGCAGTTTGATAAAGCTGGCACCTATTACAATGCCCGGCTGTTAAAACTGTATGAATGTGGTGAATTTAAAAACAAATAATTCTAAATCAATGTGATTTTTAAAGTTTATTTGTCCCATAATGAGACGGTGCATTTTGTTAACAACAACAATTACGATATAATATAGGTATGATGATCAGTAGAAACATTCAGTTATTTGTAGGGGTCGTTTTATCCATTGTGATGATAATGGCATTTCAGAATTGCACCCCTTTTTAATCACACCCCTACTTTTGTATTATCTTCGATTCTAGATTTTGGTAATATCACAGCGTGTGGGGATACCATTACTCCCTCACCAATTATCACATCTCCCATTACACTGGCTTTTAAACCTATCGTTGTATTTTTCTTAATATGAACATTTGCAACAATCAGATAACCCTTCATACCGTAATGGGCAAATAGTGTGGCCGAACCACCTATTGTCACGTAATCATCCAGCGTGATTAAACAAGGGTCTGAAATATTTGAAGTATTGATAACTGTACCCTTGCCTATCTTCATCCCCATAAGTCTAAAAAATAATAAATTTAGAGGAGTTGGATTTAGAAAATCTAGCACCGTATAACGCACGAGTTGAGTGAGAGCATTATGGTAATACCAAGGAATAACATCAATTGAGTACCAAGTGGCTTTCACAGGTTTTATAAAAGGTAGTAATGGAAAATTAATGATTGGGACCACTAATATCATAACCAGCCAAAAGCTTATAACACCTAGAGAGAACGCTACAGACAACATAATACATTGCCACCACAAAGGCTCACCCTGCGCCAGTAAGATCGCATTTTGTATAAAGTAAATGCCCGGCATTATCGAGGTACTAATCGCAATGATGTACGCCACAGCGATTGGTGAAATTAAAATAACAAAAGCTAAATTTCTAAAGGTTCTTAAGAAGCGCTCCATTAGACCGCCCGCACCCTTACGGTCAGAAGAGGTTCGATTTGGATCATCATATATTTTCGTCATTACACCCACCTTGAAAGCTTCTTACAAAATGGTAGTCATGGTATTTAAAATACGCAAGTCTGTTTTAATGCTTTTAATTGAAAAACAATAATGACAAGATGTGAATATATTGGAGTTTTTTATGAAGACAACTAGCAAATATACAGTTTCAATTATGCTACTAGCCGTATTACTATCCTTACCTGGCACCGAAGATAAAATGACTTGGTTCTTTGAAACCGTACCTGTAATGATTGGAGCCGCCCTACTGTTTCTAACAAGAAGAAAGTTTTCACCAACACCCTTATTAGCTATATTAATCGTAATACACGCAATTATTTTGTGCGTAGGCGGGCACTATACATACGCGAAAGTCCCAGTAGGTTTTTGGGTGCAAGATTGGTTAGACCTTGCGAGAAATAATTATGATCGACTCGGACATTTAGCCCAAGGATTTGTGCCGGCGATACTTGCGCGTGAAATTTTAATTAAAAATAGTATAGTTAGTAACAAAAATTGGATGTTCTATATTATTTGCGCCATTTGTTTATCCTTTAGTGCATTCTATGAACTCATCGAATGGTGGACCGCTGTCATTGCCGGAGACGGTGCGACTGATTTCTTAGGAACACAGGGTGATGTCTGGGATGCACAGTGGGATATGTTCCTTGCGCTTATTGGTTGCGTAGTTTCACTTTTGTTACTCAGCAAGCAACACAATAAACAATTAAATAGTTAGCGCGATTAAAAAAATTTCTAACTAACCTAGACAAAACTTAGTTGTTAAGAAAACTTCACAACCCACAGAACTCGAGTTGTTTAGACCATTTAGTCTGAATATCAATATCTCTACATCACAAGAACGTGGCACCCTCCTTTACATTAAATCCTGCATCGCATACGTTGTAATTATATAAGGAGTTTATATGAATACAGTAACAAGATACCTATCGTTTTTAATTGGTTTTTTACTAATCACCGCCTGCGCATCAACGCCAAAGGTGACAAGCTTTCCGGACTCAGCAGATCCATCTGCAGAAATGGATAGCTTAAAACGAAATATTGATCTCGCAAAAGAAGACCAAGTGGATGTTTTAGCCAAAGATGATTTTAAACATGCTGAAAAGCAACTAAG
>JBBKWS010000121.1:0-12468 GCA_037969075.1 Bdellovibrionales bacterium
TTGCCAAAGATGTCAGTATATCGAAAGATTTAATTAATTACTTCAATAGACTTATAGCAATATTCAGTTTCAAAATTACGGTCAGTTTGATGTACTCGCCCACGCCCATTGATGATTCCCTCTTTTCGAGACCTTACATCTTCACGGTACTCACTTCTTACTTGCACAAGTCTTGAGGTCAACAGTGCTCGTAATTTTTGTTCTTCAGTGGCATTTGGATTAGCAGCGATAAATGTACGGTAGTCATTAAAGTTTTTTTGATAAAAACCACCGTTTTGAACAACAATATCAAACATAAAAAGATATGACCTAATTTCTGTAAGTCCAAATGTGTTTACATAACCAAGTGCTTTGTTATGTAAAACCCTAGCGGCTGTAAACTGTAAATCTCTATACTCACTACTAGCTGCCATTGCTTGCAGTTGCGATTTCCAATCAGCTTTAAATGTTCTGCCATTAGAATCTTGATAAATGGTGTTAACCGCCCAAGCCACCGACTTTGTTTCGGCTGCGCCTAATATCTCTATAACCTGACCGTCATCTAGTGAGCTTAAGACCGAATCATCACGGGCAAATAAGTTTGAATCCACCACTTCATTAACAATAAATCCTGTGTCAGTTTTCCATTGCAAGGACATAGCTTTAATCGAACTGTAGTTTGCTGAGCTATATTGCGTCTTCATCTTTACTTCATGTTTTTCAAGCATGCGCACTAAGAGGGGCTGTAAACTTCCGGTACCTAGAGTTTGATTTAATAAGCCTAAACTAAGTCCCATACCATCAAAGTTATTGGTGATATTTTTCCAACCTTGTACACCTTCAAAACTAGCAGATATATTTAAACCTAGCGCAAAGGCATTCACCTCTATATCAGATAAATCACGAGGTGCGATCATATTGCTAAAATCTAAAGTGGAGCAAATGAATAATTTTTCATCTAAGAGCGCACCCTCTTCATCAATAATAGGTGCTGGCGTCGAAGGTACATCTCCATTGGAATCTTCTGTGGATGGCAACTGGTTTGTAAGTGAAGTAGCTTGATTATTACAAGCGATCAAAGGTAGTGATAAACAAAGAAGCAATAGCCATTTCATATATTATGTTTCGGAGACCCATATGAAAGACTTTATGGTTATTATTTCTGTACAAAGGTTCAGCGAAATACTTCAGTTTTAAGAAATATAAGACGTATGGCTAGAGTGTTTTTGCTTGTTCCCATGTGAGTGCAGAATACAGAAATTTATGACCATTACGGATTGAGAAAAGTATATCTTAATGAATTCTTACTATTTGTAATCAGCGTCTCAATTTGAGACATTTTATATCCTTTTACAGCTGTTAACTAGTTATTCAGGCAGTCCCTATTTGAGAATAAAAAGCTTAGTTATTTTATATAGTTAACGCTGCCCTCTTCGGCACAGCCTTTGCTTTATAAGTTCTTATAGTTCGGGGGAATTATGAATATGAAATCAAAATTATGCGTTTTAACAGTGAGTCTTATGGTAACCGCCTACGGTTTAACTGAATGCTATAACGTTTTATCTAAAGAGGATAAGATGCCAGCAAGCCTTGGCGTAATTAAGGGTGCCGTAGAAAACACTTCTTCAGAAAAAAGCGTTTTAATGAACGATCCTTCCATGAAATTAAACTGGGGCTTTGACGACTCTTTGAAAGCCACTATTAATGCATCAAAAGCATGGGAAATCACCAGAGGCAGCAAAGAAATTATAGTTGCGATCATTGATACAGGCATTGATATAAATCACCCAGACATAAAAAATAATTTATGGACAAGTAAAACTGGCACTCATGGTTGGAACTTTGTAGCCAACAATGCAGATCTAACAGATAACCACGGTCACGGTACTCACATTGCGGGAATCGTTGGCGCTGAAGGTGGTAATGGTATTGGTATTAGTGGAGTTGCCCCAAAGGTTAGCTTAATGATTCTTAAGTATTATGACCCAAAAGCTGCTTATAATAATAATTTAGCCAATACTATCAAAGCGATTCGTTATGCTACAGAAAATGGAGCACACATTATCAACTATTCTGGTGGTGGCTTAGAGTTTAGTAAAGATGAATACAATGCCATCAATGATGCACGCAAAAAAGGAATTCTATTTATCGCAGCCGCAGGGAACGAGAAGAGTAATTCAGATAAATCTCGCTACTACCCTGCAAATTACGATTTAGATAATATAATATCTGTAACAGCCATCAATACAGAGGCTAAGGTATTAGACAGTTCTAACTACGGCGCACACACTGTACACATAGCAGCTCCAGGTAAAAATATCTTCTCTACTATTCCTGGTGGAAAATACGCCCCGATGACTGGAACTTCACAAGCCACAGCTTTTGTAAGTGGTGTAGCAGCACTTTTGTTAGCTAGTAATAAATCATATGATTATTTACAAGTTAAAAAGCAAATTCTATCTACAGCAGATTACATGGATGAGCTTAAAGATAAAAATCAAACCTCAGGTAAGTTGAACTCGTGGGCTGCGCTTGCAATGCAAGATGATGTAACTATCAGCGGTCTAAAAACAACATCACAACAACGATTTTTTGCCGCGGCAACTGATGCTGCTCCAAATGCAGAGGCCACTACAAACATTACTGACTTAAATAAAATTATAGAGATGTTCGAAAAACAATTATAAGACCACACACGCAAGGTCGGCACGCATTTCCCCCGCCGGCCTTGCAACTTTTTTACAGAAAACTAAGCACATCCCATATCGCTGGCACCTGTCCAGATCCAGTAAAACTAATATTATGCAGCAGTAATGGAGTCATTACCTCATCCTTGGTTGGTCCTCCATGTTGACCAATATACTTTGATGAAAAGCTCCAATTACTTTTAGGTATAAACATCACCTGTGGTGGAGTAGAAATCTGAAAATAGTAAACTAAATTTGGTATAAAGTAGGGATAGAATAAATTGTCAATCTGCGTTGTTACTGCTTCTGGGCAGTACCATTTATTTTGATCCAAAGAGAATGATTTCGAATTAAACTTACAGGGCGTATCTTTAGATAAAAATACAGTACTAACAAAGTTTTTTGAATGAATCATAAACTTATTTTCACCCTTAGTGACTATCGTCTCAATTCCTGGAGCCAAAAGATATTTTTGTAAGATCTTTTGCATTTTAGCCTCTGGCCAATCTGCAGATGCAAATAAGGATGCATACCTACCTTCATTTAGCACAGTAATGTTTTTATCATCACGGCTTAATGCCCGCTCTAAATCAAAAACCTTAGAAATGGTTTGCTGACCATGATCAGCCGTTAATATACTTAGTACATTTCGCTTTTTTTCTCTTTGTAGTAGATCAAATATAGGCCCTAACTCTTTGTCTAAAAATCGTAAATAACTTTGACTCAAAACACTTTCAGCTCCAGCATCGTGGTTGGTAAAATCAACACCTATCAAGTGAACAAATATAAAGTCTGGCCAATCTTGCGTTTTATTTTGTGTTAACAATATACGCAAAGCCTCTAACTGCTTTGCATCTACATATTTATAGTTTTTCTCGTAGATAGACAGGGCTGATTTACTATCACTTTTACCGATATGCGCACTCACATCAGAGAAATAGGGATAACTAATACTAACGGTCTTTAAGCCTTTTTTTTGAAACTCCGAGAATATGGTCTTGCCCGCAATCAATTGATTAAGTTCTGGGTAATACGTTGGCTTTTCAAAAAAAACTCTCTCACCCTTCTGAATTAAAGTATTACTGTAAACACCGTGAGATGAAACTGGAGACCCCGTTAAAAGAGAAGTTATAGAAGGAAATGTAACACTAGGAAAACCCGTGTGCGCGTAAGACATTTTTTTACCGTTTAAATAAAACTTTTCTATATTTGGTAATTTTCTCTTATTCAGTTCTGATTGCAGCTGCTTAGAACTTAGTCCATCAATTAAAAAAACAACTACAGTACGGTTACTAGTATTTCCATTGTTGTATTTAAGTGATAACCCATATTCTGAATTTAGATTTTGCCTAGTTGAACAAGACACCATTACTAAACTTAGAAAGATTAGAAGTCTCATTAAACCTGCCTAGATTTCATAAAATGACGAAAGCCAGCCCCAAGGCAAATCAGTAATACACCTGGAATAAATAAATTTTGCTTAAATACAAACCCCATACATAAAATAGCGACACCTAACATCATCACTATTCCAGAAATGCCACCGCCCCTCGATTTTTCAACAACTCGCTTTTGCTGCAAAATAACAACTGTAGCTAAGTTAATTATCTTCTCTTGCATTTCTTTTGCCATAATATCTTCAGGGTTTACTTCTAATAACTTTCGGTATTGTTGCGAAGCAAACGGCAATCTTTTTTTAGCCATAGCCCGCTGCAAGAATTTTTCATGTTTATCTTTATTCTCATAATCAGTAACTAGCTCTTGCCAATTTTGCAGCAGTTCAATATCCACATTGGCCTGAGGCCCATTAACCATATCTTTAGGTATAACCTTGTCATAGATTACCCCGCAATAAGGGCATTCTTTGATATCTAAATGTCTAGGTTCACTACAATTTGGGCATTTTTCAAATTTACTTATATTACTCATAATAAACCTATCCTAACACTCATAATAGGATTTGCAACCTAGTGAAAACTTAGATTTAATCGTTTATATGAAAGATATTAAAAATAGGCCAATTCTCTTATCTATTATTGCAGGCATTCTAATAGGGTTTTCTTACATCCCAGGCCCCATATTTCTAAGTTGGATTGCATTTATTCCTCTGTTTTACCTACTAACAGGAAGCGCCTCTCTTAAAAAAATTATCTTTGGCACTTGGATCACGCAATTTTTATTAACTCTTATTGGATTTCATTGGATCGGATACACCATAAGTGAATTTGGCCAGATGCCAGCATGGGTTGGTTATGCGGGTCTATTGGGATTCTGTGCCTTTGCAAATACTCATTTTATAGTGGCAGCCGTTATCTACCGAAAAACTATACGTCGCCATAGCACGCTATCACTATCTTGGTTTGCCCTACTGTTTGTTAGTTTAGAAATTTTCTTTCCTATGATTTTTCCTTGGAGTATGGGCTACACTTGGATGCCAACATTTTTACCTATAAAACAATTGGCAGATACCATAGGAGTTTACGGGCTAAGCATTATCACCGTACTTATCAACGTTTGGATTTATGCCCTAATAGAACTTAAAGAAAAAAAGAAATTAATCCTTATAGGTATCGGCAGCTTTACGCTTCTTAATATGGTCGGCCTTGTTAAAGAGCGTATGTGGCAAGGGTCCGACCGAACCTTAAGGGCCCTTGTAGTGCAAGCAAACATTGGAAACTTACTAAAGTATAAAGCTGAAAAAGAGGGTAAGTTTCAAACTGAAATTATCAATGAGTATATCGCAATGACTACTGAAGCCTTAAAAGATGAAAAAGTAGATCTGATTGTTTGGCCAGAAACTGCGATGCCAATATTTTTAAACTTAGGTCGAATGGACTCAGCCCATACAAAAAGAATTGCTGACATTACAAGAATCTACAATGCCGAAATATTTACTGGCACCTACAGCTATAAGGGTGAGGATATATTTAATAGTATCGCTTATATTTCAAACCAAGGGTTAGTAACGCATTTATATAGTAAAAGTATTTTATTGGCATTTGGCGAATACTTTCCTGGTACTGAGCACTCCCCATTTTTAAAAAATCTAGTTGAGAAAATTGTTCCTGCAGTGTCGCACTTTGCTAGAGGGCCAGGTCCATCGGTTTTTAAAACTCAACCTAATTTTATAGTAGGACCGCAAGTCTGCTACGAAGGGCTTGATACTTTTTATAATCAAAAAATAGTAAAGCAAGGGGCTCATATACTAATAAATGTAACCAATGACTCATGGTTTGGTTCTACCTTTGAACCTCACCAACATTTACACATGACCTTAGCTCGTGCGATTGAATATCGTAGGCCAATGATACGCTCTACTAATACTGGGATAAGCACTACTATTACGGCATCAGGTAAAATCTTGGAACAGTCCCCGATAAATCAAAAATGGTCAAAAATTTATGAAATTCCTTTATTGGTTAACCCTGGTCAATCCATTTACGGAATAACTGCTTCCCTTCAGGCCTATCTTTTGCTACTTGTTACCGCACTAGTTGGTATTTATGGTAAAAAGAGGAAACATTTTTGAGTTATTTACGAACACTTGATTGGGATCAGTTAAAAAATTGGATTGAGGGATTTACACAAAGTGAAATCACAAAAGCGGCAGTTCAAAACTTAGAGCCACACGCCTCCCCTACATTTGCCCAACAACAAATGGGATATACGTATGAAGCTATCCCCTACGTAACGCCCAATAGACCCATTATACAATCTATCGACTTAATACCCCTTTGGTTACCAAGATTAAAAAAAGGTGCTGTCTTAGCAGGAGCTGACTTAAAAGATGTAAAACTATTTTTTTACGAAACTGAAGGCCTATTAAACATTCTGCAATCTATAAATACTAATTGGGGCGAAGGCACTATTTCATTAATAGAATCCTTTGGCGATGAAATCACTATCATTGAAAGAACTATCGATACCGATGGTAATGTTGTACCGACTGCGAGTCCTCGCCTTGCAAGTTTGAGTTTAGAAAAAACGCAATTATCCAAAAATATTCATGATCGCTTAAAGCAAATTTTAAACGATCATCAAATTGAAAATATGTTACAGGATAAATTTGTCACTACTCGTGATGGCAGATGGGTTGTGCCTGTAAAATACGGGATGCAAGGTAAATTCCCTGGCATCATCCACGATGTTAGTAATACAGGGCAAAGTCTTTTTATTGAGCCACAAGAAGTTGTTAATACTAATAACAAACTTCGAGAAATAGAAATAGAAATCAGCGCAGAGATCGAAAGAATTTTAAAAAAAATCAGCGAAACACTTCAACAAAGACAAGTTGCTCTTGAAAGTAATTTTAAAGCACTTAAAGAAAGTGACTTTCGCTTTACTCTTGCCACCTATGCCCTAAAAACTGATGCTAAGGCCATTGAATTCTCTAAAGATGAATTACACCTAGTACAAGTAAGAAATCCTATACTTGTGTTACAAGCAAAAAAAGTGATTTCAAATACGATTGAACTTAATAAAAATAAAACTGTCTTATTGGTCTCAGGCCCTAATGCCGGCGGAAAAACCATCTTGTTAAAATCAATAGGCCTTACCGCGCAACTAGCAAGATGCGGTATTCCAGTTTGCTGTGAAGGAAACTCAAAAATTCCTTTCTTTAAACATATATTTACCTCTGTGGGTGATTCTCAGAATATTAAAGAAGGCCTCAGCACTTTTGCCGCACACATGTTAGAGTTGAACGAATCTCTACAATCAAAATCATATGAAGATTTAATTTTAATTGATGAGATCTGTGGCTCGACAGACCCCGAAGAAGGCTCTGCCCTAGCTAGGGCTTTTGTTGAACACTATGGAAAGAATCATATTTTTTCTGTTACCACCTCACACTTAAGCCCGTTAAAAATAGGCTGGGAAGAGAATTCGGGCGTACTAACAGCATCAATGAACTATGATGAGGCTGCCGGCGCACCTACCTACAGGCTGATTAGTGGTGTATCTGGAAGTTCTTTCGCTTGGAAGACGGCGCAAAAGATCGGTGTAGCTGATTTTATTTTAAATAGAGCCAAAGACTTTATGTCTGAACTCTGGAAAAAACGTAATGAAAAAATGGATGACCTAGAATCCATTAAACAAGACCTAATAAATGAAAAGCAAAAGAACGCTATTCAGGCCGAGGATATATTACGGCAAAAAAATAAATATGAAACCCTGTTAACCAATTTTGAAAAAGAGAAGCAGCAAAAAATTGATGAAATTGCTAAGTCTGCAGAAAAACGATTAGAGCAAGTCTTTGATGAAATTAAGCAGGGTAATAAAAAATCACCCCTAGAGTGGAAGGTAGATTTACCACAAATTATTAAGGGTAAAATAGAAAAAGAACTTAGCGCCGATGATTTCTCTAAAACCTACCCTGTTGGAACAGATATTTTTATACAAACTCTAGGTAAACCCGGTGTAGTACAATCCTCCCCGAACTCAAAGGGTGAAGTGAGTGTCTTGTCAAATTCAATGCGACTCCAAATTCATTTTAAGTATTTGATTGCAAGACAAGGTGCAAAACCAAAATCAGAACACTCGAACCATGTATCAAAATTTGCGGTTGATGACTGCCAGTTAGATCTCAGAGGCCTTAGCCTAGAAGATGCAATGGAGAAGCTTGAAACTCAAATTGATATCGCACTCAAAGAGCAGATAGACAGAATTAAAGTGATTCATGGACACGGGACAAACACATTAAAAAAAGCTGTCAGGGCCTATTGTTCTAGATCTGAATATATTAAAAAATGGCAAGCAGGTGCTCCAGACCAAGGCGGTGACGGGATTACTTGGATCGAGATCTAAGCCCCCGGCACTCCGTATACAAATTCTGTACGAGGATCACAACTTGGCTGAGTAGCCCATAGCCATTGATATGCCTTAGGCTCTATAAGCTTTGCTTCCATGCATGATAAGACTTCAAGAGTTGATTCGGGATAGATTAACTTTTCATTATTACGAATTTCTGACCATGCTACTGCTCCCGTTTCAAGAGCAATAATAATACGACCCACAATTTTACTTTCAAAGTCTACACCAGAAAAAACTTCTTTTGGCACCAAGACTTCACCAGAGGTTTCAATCTCGGCAAATTGCTTTCCATTTACTTCATAGATTTGTTTTAAAATACTTACCAATTCTATTTTCATGGGCATAGACGATTTTTCATTGATCCATTTTTCTTCTAAAAACCAAGTATCCCCAATTTTTACTTCATCTTCAGGTAGCGCAACAGGAGACAAGTAAAATGCTGATGTTTTTGCGTAGTCTCCGGCTTTAAGAATCTTTCCCACGGCAGTCATTTGCAGAGCTAATTTTTCATTAATTCTTGGCATGACTAAATCATGCAAATCGATAACCCCATCTTTTTTGGTGGTTGTGAAATTAACATGAATGACACCTGCCTTCACATTCTCAACCGTGTACTTTGTCTCAAAATCGACTATCTCTTCTCTCTCTCGCAAGATTTGCCCTTGATCAAAATGCTTCGTTACAGAGCTTACATGGTACATGTGCTTCTCTGTGTACCCTGCCTGCCCTGCCAACTGTATGCGAATAGGCTTAGTAAGTATTACGATCTCGGGTTTATGATCTAGGTTGATTGAGCTTCTTTTTTTTAAGCCACTACAAGAGATTAGAACTAAACAGCTGACGACAATTTTTACAGTAAAAAAAAGCGTATTATTTTGCATACTTAGAGCTCCCATCCAAAAGATTCATAGCTAGTGGAATTTAGTTTACATAGTGTCTCAAAATGAAAATTAAAAATCAAGCTAAATTATTGAAATCAGAAGGTTTTTCGTCTCTAGCATCTACCGGATTTGGCACTCCTTTTGCTCCTTAAGTATATGTGTGGAAGAAAAAGGGGGAATATATGAAACAGGTAAGCATCTTACTAATTATGGCAATTGCCATATCAGGCTTCGGATGTAGTAAGTCCGACAATGAAGCCGTAACAGTTAATCCGTACAATCAATATACTGGGGACCTTCAATACGATTCTAACGGTATTGCATTGATGGAGTGCACAAAGTTTTTTTCAAAGATGGGTAGCATTGAAGGTAATGTTAAAGTCTTTAAAAATAATAATATTTATTACTCTGATAAAGTAGATATACGTCTATCCACTTCTATCGATTTAAATAATAAATTGTTGGTATTTTATAGATGGAAGCAAGAATCAAATAGTTCGGTAGTAGCAGATACAAATCCACTGCGCTTTGATGTAAATGTAACCGGACAAATCTATACTGGCTTTACACAGTTAACGGCGACTTCAACTAATGCTGTGAATACAAATCAAATTACTTTTTCAGTGCATGGTACTGATATCGGGTATCACGCAGTACAAGTAGCTATTTACAATGCAACATCTGGACAAATTGAAGCTTACTCAGATGCGTTAATACCATTTGTGTATGCAAGCCCAAAGGATTACAAAAGCACTCATACAAGTCAAAACCAACTACTAAGTTTGCATCCGTATATCAGCGAAGCAACTTCAAATACACCTGCAGTTGATTTTGCTAGACGCTCTTACTCTGACTTTTGTTTTTAATGGCCTTCGCCTTGTACGATCTCTTCGGCATTTAAGTTTTCACCATGCCTGTAGCGACCTACAAGTGATCGGTCATTTGTTGGAAATGAGAATAATAATAAGTGAGAATCAGACGCCTTGTCTTCGACCGCAATGGAAACGTAAAACAAATCTTCACTGCCTTCTGTAAAATCTTTTATAAAACTCACTAAAATATTCCCTTGTAAATCTGGATCTCTCCAAATCTCATCAGGATCTTCGATACATTCATCCCGATACTTTTTATATTTAGGAAACTCATCCTCTACGATGTCTTTTTCAGATCTAATCTTTAGCATGGCGCTATACAGACCTGCTGCCAATGGATCCCCGTCTCCTAGAGCATCTCCTTCTTGATAGGCAATTTCTTTATCAAAGGTCTTCTCACCTTGACGAAACAACTCATACAAAGCAGCAGATTTAGTCGGGAAATGAAAAAATACAAAGGTCGGCTCATCATTTAAAACATAGACTATGGCCACATAAAAAATATCTTCACCTGTGGCTTCTGACTCAAATGTTTTTACATAATGGAATGCTGGATAATTAGTAATTAATTCTGATTTAAAAATCTCATCAGGCTCTGTCAAAGTTTCTACTAAAAGTTCTTCGTATTCAAAAAACTCAGCCTCTTTTATATCCTTTGCTCCATCATAGGCTTTAAAGAACTCATCTTCGAGCTTTACAATCTCTTTTTGAAAATGGGAATAAAGTGCATCCTCATTAGGAAACACAAACCCCTTGTCCTTATCAACAATGATCGGCTCCTGAGACTTAGTCGCTCCCCGACGTTGGACTGGCTTCTTTGCTGACTTTTTCTTTGCTGCTGTTTTCTTCGCCAATTTTTCCTCATCATTTTCTTACATTTGCTACATTGTAAGAAGCTAAACTCATATGGGCAATCAAAATATGACAGTCGTTGTCAATCTATGCAGATTAAGCCTTGCAAGAAGTCAGAACTCTAAGAACAATGTTAGTAGGAGTCATCCAAGATGGATAACTCGGGGGCAGGGAGGCCGTATGAATAATATTGTCGAGTTGGACAAGCTAGAGCAGCTAGAATTCTTGCTGAAGCAGTCCTTAAAGGGTATTCATTTACTATTTGATAACCGCGATATTGCCAGAGTATTAAGCCGTACTCAAGACAAAGACCATAAGCCCTTTAGCATGGAAAAACTCAAAGAAATGCAAACTCTATTAACTGACTTTATTGCCGAAGAAAGTCTTGAAGATAAAAGAGATTTTTTAGAAGAGCTTGATGAGGGCGAGTACGACTTATTAGTGCAAACCTACTTCAACCTATTAGAAAATTCGATCAAAGAAGAAAAGATCGTTCACTAAAGTAATTTAAAAATATTACCGATCCAACACTATGATATTTTGGATCGGTCTTTTATTACCTAGCCTATTTGCGGAATACCGCGTTCATAAACTAGTTATCCTAGATACAGCTGGCCAAAAAGTAAAAGAGGTTACCTCGACCCTAGATAACTTACAGTACGGGGACTATTTTGATGTCCCAAAGAACTTCCAAGTGCAACTTCTAGACTCCTGGAAGTGCTATGAATTTACCGGCGATTTTAAACCTCACTGCCAAAATCCAAAAGACGCTAGCCGATTGCCTAGTTCTACAGCCGAATAGTGATCTGAACCCCCAATCTCTTGCTATACTAAGCACTGAGACTAGGAGGGTCTTTTGGCATCATCACGTGTTGAAAATACGCAAATTCAGCAAATACAAGAAGCTTACGATCGTAAAAAGCAAGAAGTTGCTGAGCGCGGAGAAGAGCGCGTGAGCAATACGCAAAAATATTATCAAGAACAAGAAAAGAAAATCGCCAAAAGTGGGAATGCCACCGTTAACCACATCAAAAAAATAAATCAAGAGCGTATTGAACAGACTCAAGAATATTCAGACAATCAGGCAAAGATACACCAAAAACGCCTTCGTAAAGAAAATGAGAATTATAAAGAAATTCAAAGTGAACATAATGAGATTATAAATTCGCAGAAAGAAAGTTACTCAAAAGAACAAATCGCTCTTAAAGAGAAACAAGCCAGAAATATTCAGGCCACCCAAGAAAAAATGGCTGAACAATCACAGTCTATCCAAAATCGCTACAATGATAGTATTAGTGATATAGAAAAAAAGGGTAACAAGGCGCAAAACGAAGAGCGAGCAAAAATTGCCCTAGAAACAGAAGCTGTCAGACATAAAAATAAAGA
>JBBKWS010000122.1:0-4112 GCA_037969075.1 Bdellovibrionales bacterium
TTTTTTTAGCCTTTAAAGCTGCCACTTAAAAAATCCTTCCAATTCTGCTCTAAGACCTTAATATCATCAAGGTTTTGCATATTGAATGTCGTAAGCGAACTAGAGTCAATTTTTTTCACTAATCCACTGAGCACTTTACCGGGTCCAAGCTCAAGAATGAGGCGAATTCCCATTTCTTTCATTGTCATAACCGACTCTGTCCAACGCACCGAGCCGGTTATTTGTTGAATTAGGTTTTGTCTAATTTCATCAGGATCAGTGTGTGCCTTAGCATCAAAGTTTTGTACTATCGGTGCGGCAGCTTTTAGTATGGTCTCAGCATCAAGCAAGACTTCCATCTTTTCTTGGGCAGGCTTCATCAATGAACAATGAAAAGGCGCGCTTACTTTTAACGGAATAAATTTAGCTTTTTTGCCAATGATTTCTTCTTTGAAGTTTTCTTTTAAAAAATTACAAGCCGCAGCTTCTCCGCTAATAACCACTTGCCCTGGAGAGTTAAAGTTTGCAGGCTCTAGTACCCGGCCTGTTTGCTCTGTAGTCCAAGCGCAAAGTTTTTCTACGTCACTATCTTCAACACCAAGAACAGCAAGCATTCCACCTTTTCCAACAGGTACGGCTTCTTGCATAAATCGCCCCCGACTTTTTGTTAATTTAAGTGCAGCAGCAAAGGTTAATGATTCATTGGCAACAAGGGCAGAGTACTCCCCCAACGAATGGCCAAAAGCGGGTAGGGGAGACATGGGAACAATTTCATTGATTACTCGGTAGTAGATAGTGGATGCCACAACAAGAGCTGGCTGTGTGTTTTCAGTTTTGTTTAATATATCTTCTGGGCCATCTAAAAGTAATTTTTTAAAATTGATTTGTAGCGTATCGGATGCCTCTTCGACTGTGCTTTTAGCAATATCAAAATCATCAATTAAAAATTTAGCCATACCTACGAATTGACTGCCCTGACCGGGGAACCCTAATGCTAGCATATATAACTCCTAGAAACGTAAAAGAATACTGCCGCTGGTGAGACCAGCACCAAAAGCAGTTAGCAAAATATTTTGGCCACGCTGAATTCTGCCATCACGTACTGCCTCATCAAATGCTATGGGTACAGTGGCAGCCGAAGTGTTACCGGTTCTATGAATGTTTATAATTATTTTGTTGTCTGGCATCCCAAAGTACTTGGCGACAGCCTCAATGATACGACCGTTTGCTTGATGAGGAACAAGCCAGGCAATGTCTTTTTCTTGCATATTGTTTTGTTCCATCACTTTTTGGCAAGATGTGTTCATTGTACGAACAGCGTTTTTAAAAATTTCTTTGCCATTCATTTTCATGTAAATAGATTTGTCTTCAATGGAAGTAGATTTAAACGGAAATCTTGAGCCACCAACAGGCAGTTCTAATAGATCTGCAAGATTGCCATCTGCCGCAAGGCTGTAAGAATAAATTTTACTTTGGGCGTTGTCTTCTGCTCTCTCTAGGATCATTGCTCCTGCGCCATCACCAAATAAGACACATGTATTTCTGTCGGTATAGTCGACTAACCTGGATAAAATCTCGGCCCCTACAACAAGAATTCGTTTGTAAACGCCTGCTTGAATCATATTGTGAGCTAAGGTCATACCGTATAAGAATCCAGAGCAAGCGGCAGAAATATCAAGTGCGGGAATTGGCTTACAGCCTAATTTACTCTGTAAATAGCATGCAGTCGATGGCATACGCTGATCACCAGAGACAGTAGCAAATAAAATAAAATCGATATCATCAGCTGTACACTTTGCCGCTTCCATCGCACGGGTTGCAGCAATGTATGCTAAATCAGAAGTAGCTTGGTCGGGGGCGGCAATATGTCTGGATACAATACCAGTGCGCTCAACGATCCAATCGTGATTGGTATCAACAAGTTTTTCGAGGTCGTGATTAGTGAGGGTCTTTTCAGGAAGATAAGACCCTGTGCCAGCTATCCGTGTCTGAAACAAGAGACATCCTAGTTAAAAGATTTTAGTTCGCTCTTAAAACTTCTTTACCTTTGTAGTAGCCGCATTCGTTGCATACACGGTGAGGACGAGTGATCGCACCACAGTTATTACAATTGCTGTCAGCAGAACGGGTAATGAAATCGTGACTTCTGCGCATTCCGCGACGTGATCTACTCACTTTACTCTTCGGTTGTGGCATCTAAAACCTCTCTTAACGTAATAAAATCCAGTGTTTAATGAAGTGGGAAAGTATCGTTTATTAATGCTTTTTGTCAATCTTTAAATCTTTTAGTCCGCTAAAAGCCAAAGATTGCGCTTGCTTAATTTTTGAGCATGGGCATGGTGTTGTATTTAAATTGCCACCGCAAGTTAAACAAAGACCTTTACAGCCGTCTTTGCACTTAGGGTGAGCTGGAAGAGCAAATTCAACCACTTCTTTTAGGTACTCAGATAGCAAGAAATCCTCACCCTCAAGACCTGTGATTAGCTCGACATCAGACTCAAGTAGTTCTTTAGGGCTAGTAGCACCTTTTAAGTTTTTTTCCCAAATAGGAGCCAATATTTCTTGGAACTCCTCATCTATGATGTAGTCAAACTCCTCGCTACAAAAGCTACAAGTTAACTTTAGCTCTGAGTTAAAGTTGCCTTTCATGTGAAAATGCTCGCCTGCTGGGCGTAATTCTACTTCGCCTTCATAGGGAGTGGTCCCAAAGTACTCTTCAAGTACTGGTTTCAGCTCTTTTGTCGCACTGTTAAAGTTAATTTTTAAGCCTTCTTCTGGAATGCCATGTAGAGGGATTTTCATTGGTAACCTCGCGTTATTAGATAGCATTACGCTGTCTTAAAAATCAGGTCAAGATGAATTAGGACTCGCGGCTAGTTTTATAGTCTTCAGCTACAGTATTTTGTTAAGTTTGGTAGGCTATGTATATGGTTATTATATGAATAAATTATTTTTTGTATTTGTGATTTTCGGAGGGCTTCTATGCCCACCAAGTCTTCAGGCAGAAGTGCAAGAGCTTGTGCTTAGACAAGATGTAATCGTTTATAAAAAACCAAAAGCTAAGGCTGATGTTTTGACAAATTTAGAGGCAGGAGAGCGAGTGCCGGTTTCAACCAGAGATTACGGTGCATGGAAAAAGATTAAAGTTGATGCAGGTGGAAAAACACAGTTTGGCTGGATTAAAAATTCTGACATTAAAAATTCTAGGATCAGAATTGTAGAAAACAGTAATTCTGGCAGCGGCGGGGCATACCATACAAAACGCGGCATTGGAATATTCTACCATTTTTCGTATGTGAATATAGGGGAGTTTAAGTTTACGGCAGAAGCAGTGACTCCCATTGATGTCAGCATTAAGGATTTAAAGGGGAGCTCTAGTTTTATCGGGCTTCATTACGATCACCCATGGACCGATAAAAAAATGATTCGTTTGTTTTTAAGTTTACGGGAGCATGAATTAGAGGGTGACGCTACATTTTCAGGTTCCATTGCTAATACTGCTGAATTCAATCAGAAGATGTTGGCCTTTGGGGCCACTCTTAAAAACTATGATAGTGCCAAAGATAATTTTTGGTGGGGCTACGGTCTAGAGGTTGCAAAACTTACTGAGGCAACAGTTACTTATAACTCTACAGTTACAGATGTGCCAGATGAAGATTTACCTTTTTATGTTCTTCCGCATCTAGCTACAGGTTATGACTTTACGATTTCACAAAATTTTTATGTATTATTAGATGCTAAGTTGCATTTAATTCTTAATTCTGATGGATTGTCCTATGCTCTCGATACAGGAGTATCATTGACGTACGCATTTTAAGTAAGGGAACAAAGCTGATTATGAACCCAAGAAAAGAAGATTTAGTTACATTACCGATCTCTAGTTTTTTCTCTGGCACAGTGGCAGAGGCGGATGTTTATCTTTCGTTATCTGATACCAAGTTTGTTTTGCTATTCCGTAAGGGTTCAAAGATTGATATGAAGCAGTTGGCAAAATATAAAGATAAGGAAATCAAGGAACTTCATATTTATAAAGAAGATTATAGTGCCATGACTAAAAAGCAAATCATTATTGCTGGCGTTATTATGGATAGTGAAAAGGTAGATATGAAGTCAAAAATATCTATTATCAATAG
>JBBKWS010000123.1:0-58575 GCA_037969075.1 Bdellovibrionales bacterium
TACATCTTCGTGATCTTTATCATCAGGAATTAGGAACCCGAAACCGTCGGGATGGCGTTTGACTGTGCCGAGAATCATCATGCTATGTGAGCACTCCTTTGCCTATTTCAACATCAAAGCTTGAAATAGTCCATATTTATTTCAAGCGCAGTAAGTGTTCACTTAGTACGCGAATTTCTTGTTTTACATTTTTCATCTGCAACTTATCAGCTTCTACGATTTCTGGTGGTGCATTCTTAATAAAACTTTCGTTATTAAACTTTCTTTCCAACAAGCCAATGTCTTTTTGTAGCTTCTCAATTGCCTTTTCCACCCGCTTCACTTCTTCGTCAAAATCTACAAGACCCTCTAAAGGTACGACTACTTCGATTTTGCCCCACTCTGTTGTTACAACATTCACAGCACATTTTTGCATATTAGCTGCATCTGTAACCGCGCAAGTTTTTAATCCTGCCATTTGTAAAATAAAAGACTTGTTTTCGCCTAAGACTTTTTGTAGTTCGGGGCTTGCAATCACTAAGCTTACTTCTAGCTTGTCAGAATGCTTAATTCGGTTCTCTCCGCGAATATTTCTGATGGCAACAATTACATCTTTTACGATATCTAGTTCTTTTGCTTTTTCACGAGAGGCAATTTTTAGCCAATCTTTTTCTGTTTCAAGCGTCGGGTATTGATCTCCCATACAGCTTCCAGATTTAATAGGCATTTTACTAAATAGCTCTTCAGCAATAAACGGAGTGAATGGGCTTAAAAGACGAAGAGTACGATTTAGAGTTTGGGCTAAAACCATTTGCGTGGCCTTTTTCTCGGATTCATTGGTCCCGTAAACTATAGGCTTAATAAATTCGATGTACCAATCACACAGCTCATTCCAGGTGAAGTGATAAAGTGCATTTGCGGCCTCTGAAAATTTATAATTCAGTAGTGATTTATTTACCTCTTCAATTGTGTCTGCTAGCTTTTGCGTGATCCAGATATCTGGTAGAGATAAATCAACGGTGGCTACTGTTGCGCTAGTTCCATCTTTTGGAGCCTCGAATCCTTCTAAAACCGTTAATGAAAATCTAGAGGCATTCCAGATTTTATTCATAAAGTTTCTAGCGGTTTCAAGACGCTGTTCTGAAAACTTTAAATCTTTCCCGCCCTGCACCTGCGAAAGTAAGCAAAAGCGCAGAGCATCTGCCCCTTCTTTTTCTATGATCTCAAGCGGATCAATGCCGTTGCCAAGTGACTTTGACATTTTGCGGCCTTGCGAATCACGCACAATTCCATGCATGTAGATTTTTCTAAATGGAACATCTTCCATAAAGTGAAGACCCATCATAATCATCCTGGCAACCCAAAAGAAAATAATATCATGACCAGTAATTAATAAATCATTAGGGTAAAATGTCTTTAATCCTTCGGTGTCTTCTGGCCAACCCAATGTACTAAAGGGCCAAAGAGCGGACGAAAACCAAGTGTCTAATACGTCTTCATCTTGCTCAATATTTTTAGAGTTACATTTTTCACAAGTTGAAACTTTACCAATAGCGCAGGTGTGATGGTCGCAGTCTTTACAGTACCATACTGGTATTCTATGGCCCCACCAAAGTTGACGTGAGATGCACCAATCATCGATATTGTTCATCCAATGCAAATAAGTTTTTGTCCACATCTCTGGTTCAAAAGAGATTGTACCAGATTCAACTACTCTCTTGGCAGGAATTGCTAGATCATTGATTTTAACAAACCACTGTTTGGATAGCATTGGCTCAACGACACAGCCAGTGCGTGAGCAAATGGGTGTGTTTAATGTATGAGGCTCTTCTTTTACAAAAAATTCTAGACGTTTAAGTTCAATTAAAATTTTATCTCTGGCATCTTTTACACTTAGTCCTTGATATTCTTTAGGCATGTTTTCATTTAAGGTGCCATCTCGATTTAAGATATTAATCATTTCAAGGTCATGACGTTTTCCTAATTGATAATCATTAAAATCATGAGCAGGTGTTATTTTTACGGCACCAGATCCAAACTCTTGGTCTACATAGGTGTCAGAAACAATTTTGATTTTACGATTTACTATAGGCAAAATAACGTATTTGCCAACTAAGTCTTTATAGCGACTGTCCTCAGGGTGTACCGCTACAGCTGTATCTCCAAGTAGGGTTTCTGGTCTGGTGGTTGCAATTTGTATAAAGTCAGTTGAATTTTCAATGGGATATTTAAGGTGATAGATAGAGCCTTTTTGCTGTTGATTATCCACCTCTAAATCTGAAATTGCAGACTCTAGTTTTGGTGACCAGTTAACAAGGCGGGTGCCACGATAGATTAAATCTTTTTTAAATAATTCAACAAAAGCCTTCTCTACAGATTGGCTAGATTTTTCATCCAAAGTAAAGCGAGCTCGATCCCAATCAAGTGATAGGCCAAGGCGCTTGCACTGTTCTAAGATGCGGTCGCCGTAAGTTTCTTTCCATTCCCATACTTTTTCTAGAAACTTCTCACGTCCAAGATCTTGCCTTCTGGTTTTATCTTGTTTCATCAATTCTTTTTCAACAACAGCTTGAGTGGCAATACCTGCATGATCTTGCCCAGGCATCCACATGGCGTTAAAACCCATCATGCGTTTGTAGCGAATCACAACATCTTGCAAAGTATAATCTAAGGCATGGCCCATATGTAACATACCTGTGACATTAGGTGGCGGCAGAGTAGCTGAAAAAGGAGGCTTAGTGGACTGATCTAGAGCTGAAAAGAAATGATTATCCTGCCACCATTTATAGGTTCTTTGCTCTACATCCTTTGGATTGTAGCGATCAGAGAGTTGTGACATTTTGACCCCTTTGTTACTAGGACGCATCGTAACTTATAAAGCTTTGACAGACAAGTTGAGATGCTAAACAATTCTGCTTCTTTAAAGAGGGGGAGAAGATGAAATTTTATATATTATTACTAGTTTTACTACCATGGGTTTCTAATGCCGTTGAACCTGTCAATAAATTAGGCTCTACAGAATTATTTTTTGAAAAAGCTATTAATGACGATTATCAAATCGGTCCAGAGTGGGGGAAACTTCCTATCTCTGAGCAACAAATGCAAAATACAGTCTATGCTAGAGCCACTGGAGCTACAGCAAAAATAGGTGGGGGAACTTCATTTTATTTGGGTAAATTTGGTGGGTCCCATGTAATGGCAACAAACCATCATGTGTGTCCAGCTGCATTTAATTGCTTGGGTAAAATGGCTGATTTCACAGTTCTAAAAAAATCATATCGCGCCAATACCTTTTTAGGTACTTGGAACAATATTGATCTAACATTATTTACAATCACAGTGCCAGTAGAAGATGAAGCTCTGCTAAGTAATGTCGCTGGAAATTTTGCGTTTGATTTGCCTTTGTATGTTGGGCAGCCAATCATTACAGCGGGCTACGGAATTGCTAATAATTCGGCAAGACTTCTAATGGTTAATCAAGATAGTGAGTGCGAGGTATACTCTGCGGCTATTCGCTACATGAAAGACCCAGATGATTTTAATCCAGGTCCTGACTTAGTCTGGTCATTTGCAAATGGCTGTGACGTTTCTCACGGGGATTCTGGCTCAGCGATGGTAGATCGTAATAACGGTAAGGTGCTTGGAATTATTTGGACAGGTAGAATTCCAAAGGATCCAATCGTAAGAGATGCTAGCTACCTACAAAGAATTCAAAGCGAGCAATCAGAAGACATCTGGAAACAACTTTCTTATGCGGTTCCAGCAGAAAAAATTCATGAGTTTTTGCTGACAGCTTATGAGCAAGAAGAGAGTGATTATAATCGTAAGTTGATTTTAAAAGAACTTATTGGTTTATAGTTTTTGGACCTGCAGCTTCTAAAGTTGTGGGTCATCAGAAACCAGCTTTTTAGGGCCCATGGTTTTAGGGCTGGTTTTATTATTCATTTTATGAATTTGCTCTACCATTTCAATGTTACTAAGTAACCCAGACATTGAAGCGTCAATGCTTTGCATGGTTCGCTTACCAGCCAGTTTTCCAGTTAAGAAGCTTAGTGAAATTGTGAGTAATAGAATACTTATAAATCGTATGCCCATATCTGTCATAAGAGCAAATATGGTGCCGATCTGTAATGAAATAGGGTGGCGTGTGACTACGGATTCTGAAATTTATTCATGCTGTGTATAAGCTGTTATCAGATTTTTTTGGTGCGTGAAACCACTTTAGCTAAGCCCTTTATAAGGGGCTTAACTGAAAAATATGTTACAAAAATAATAATGGGGACTGCACAAAGCCAAAGTAAAAAACCCTGTAGGGCAATCACCCCATAGGTTTTAAAAAATACTAGAGGCTCTGTTCCAAACTCAATAAACATCCGCTTTAAATTTAGTGGCACTACTGCTTTAGCAAAGACCTTTTGTCCTAACATTAACGATGGTACTATCAGTGCTAAATGTAACGGGTATGCGGCGTAATTGATGGTTTGTAAAACCACATGATTTAGCGAGAATACAGTGGCTATGATAAGTCCAAGTGCTGTGCTAATCCCAATGATGGGGGTACAGGCCACCGCAAGCCCAACTGCAATACTAAGAGATACCTTCTCAACGCTGTAACCTTGAATGAGCTGCATCTTAATGGGAGTTACAATTTTAAGATAAAGCCACGCTTTGATTTTATTCATGTTTGTAAGTGATCTCGACGTCTAGAGCTTTCTCATTTTCATCTTGTAAGTTTGATTCTCCCTCGTAGCCCATTAAGCGTTTAGTGGGAATGTCATAGGTCATATAAATGGGAGAGATGAAAACACTAAGTAAGCTATCGAGTTTCATTACTAAATAAATTTCTGTGTCTTTAACTTTCTTTTTATCAGATTTTTTGATTACAAAGCTGTAGTAGTCAAGTGCTCCAGGCAACACAAATTTTGTTTTTACAGTCTCATTTTTGCTAAGTTTCTCTAGGTGGTCTTGTATAAAATAATGAAAACCCTGGCCGCCAATCATATCTGGCTTAAATGCTTTGGTTTTCTTTTTCGTTTTCTCATTTTTTCCATCTTGTGTGAACATTTCGATTGTATCAGAACTAGTATTTACACCATTTACTTTGCTAAAACGTAAGTCTTTAAAACTATAGGTTGGCATCCATTTGTGTGGAGTGTAAGTAGAAATTAACTCAGCGATCACCTTTTTATTGGTATCTGTGTATCTAGTAATTGAAGATTCAATAACCTCATCATTGTACTTTAGCTCATGCTCTTCAAGGTAGGCAATGTTGCCTTTTTTATCTTTGGCAGTTCCATAAAACTTAACGTTAGTTGGTGTAGCAAATAGGTGGGATATGAAAATCAGTAATAACATGGGTGGCTCCTTATCTCATAGCATCTGATGGAGGGAGAGCTCTTGTCAAAGAAAGCTTAGTTGAGGGCCTCCGCCAAGCATCAAAATTGAAAATCCGCTAACAGAATCGGTTGGAATGTATTATATGCATCTATAATGAAAGTTGCTTTTTTAGACCACAATGACTCGTTTACTAACAATGTAATAGCATTGCTAGAGGAATGCTTACCACGAGCAGCTAATATACGTGTATTTTCTCCCAGCGAGTTAATTGATAATATTAAAACTTTTGAGCCTGATTTTATTGTTATTGGTCCGGGCCCAGGTCGCCCGAGTCATTATCCATTATTACAAGATGTATTAAGTACATTTTCTGAGTCACCTATTTTGGGTATTTGTTTGGGTATGCAGGCAATGAACGAAAATCAAGGTGGACATACTGTAAAATCACTTATGCCTATGCATGGAAAAACTAGTCAGGTAACTCATAATGGTTCAAGTATTTTTAATGAAATACCAACAGACTTTTGTTGCATGCGCTACCACTCGCTTCAGGTCGAGTTAGGGAATGGTGTCCAAGTATTGGCAGAGGTAGATGAAATCCCTATGGTTATACAGATTGATAATAAACCACAATATGGAATTCAATTTCACCCAGAGAGTTTTGCTTCAGAATATGGCCATAAGTTGATAACAAATATTTTGGAGGCTTGTGGTGCAAACTAAGTCCTGGGAATCCAAGATAGATGCATTGACTTATTTTGAAGATGTTAGGTGCAAGGGTGCATTTTTACTATTGTCGGACAAGGGCGGTAGTAAAATCGGCCTTGAGCCCTGCAAATATTTTGTAAGTACCGAGGCGGTGCAAGCACATTTTTTGGAGTTTCCTGAATCTACAATTATGGGTTATAAATCATATCCTAATAAAAGTAGTAAAAAAAGTGTGTGCGATCTCCCGCCAGAACTATGGATTGCCTTTAAGCGAGTAATAGAAATTGAGAAAAAATCTGACACCTTTAAGTATAAAGAAATCATCAGTAATTACGAGGCCAGAGAGAGTTTAACTGTAGACTCAAAATCTGATGTCAAAGATATTACATTTATCGATAGTGGAGAAATTTCTTCTACAATAAGTAAAGATAGTTATTTAAAAACTATAGATCAAATTAAAGACGAGATTTCAAACGGCGAGTATTACCAAATGAATCTCACTTTCTTTATTAAAAAAAATAGTAATAAAAATCCATTTGATACATTTAAAGATTATTTTAAAAAAAACCCAGCTCAATATTTTGCGTACTTCGAATGGGGAGAGTGTAGTGTACTGTCGACATCACCAGAGATGTTTTTAGAGAAAAAAAATGATAAAATATCTGCAAAACCAATTAAGGGAACCATATCTAAGACTAAATCCAAAACTGATCTGTTAGAAAGTAAAAAAGATTTAGCTGAGCTAAATATGATCACTGATCTTTTTAGAAATGATTTATATAAAATTTCTAAGAAGGGGAGCGTTACTGTTTTAAAAACTAATGAAGTGTTAGAGCTTGAGCAGTTATTTCATTTGTATTCACATATTACGGGAAAACTGCAGGAAGATGTGACTTTAACGCAAATATTTGAAGCTATGTTTCCTTCGGGGTCTATTACGGGTTGTCCAAAGATCCGTAGTCAACAGGCTATCGATCAATATGAAGTGGCAGCAAGAGGATTATATACCGGAAGTATTGGTTGGATTAAAAAGGATGCTTTTTGTTTTAATATAGCTATAAGAACGCTTTTTCATCATGGCAATACCTATTTTTACCCAGTGGGAAGTGGCATTGTATACGACTCTAAGCCAGAATCTGAGTGGGAAGAATGTTTATTGAAAGCCCAAACCTTTTTTGAGTGCGTATGAACTATTTTTTAAACTATGAGTCTGTTGATGACCAACCAGATAGTATCGATAAATATGTAGATCGCTGGTTTTTTTTGCAAGGTTGCTTTGAAACAGTTTTGATAAAAAATTGCTTGGCGCAAGATTTAGATCTGCACCTGCTACGTGCTAAAAAAACAAATACTGAAATATTTAAAACCCACTATGAATATGATGACATTAAGGCTGCGGTAAAAGCCGCCATACAAAACTTATGCAGTGTAAATAAAAAATATAAATTAAAACTTATTTTTTCAGAAGAGAATATATTTTATTCTATTGAGTTATATGCACCAAAATTCCCACCAAGAATTATTTTAGAGTCAATAGATGCGAGTAGTGAATTTCAATATTTACTTACTAATCATAAGCTTTGTGATTATAAAGCGCATTTAAACCTACTAGCATCTGCTAATGCTTCCAGTTGGGATGTGGTGCGAAGAAATGATCAAGAGTTACTAGAGGGAACTAAAGTAAACATATTTTTTTGTAAAAGAGGCGAGATTTTTACGCCGAAGGCAGGAGATTTATTGCCGGGCATAATCAGACAAAGACTTTTAGAAAAAAAGGTAGTTAAAGAGTCAAATATTTTTCTGCCTAGTCTAGGTGATTTTGATGGCATGTTTATAACAAACTCATTAATTGAAATTTTACCGGTCGATCAATTGGATAATCTTTTTTTTAAGCATTCACAAGATTATGTAAGAGAGCTGCAAAAGCATATTTTTTAATAGATTTCAAAATAGTTTGTGTCATACTTGAAGCATGAAGAAGAAAATCGCGGTTCTACAGGGTGGAATGAGTGCTGAAAGAGCTGTAAGCTTAAATACTGCAAAGGCATTTATCAAAGCACTCGATGAATTAGGTCACGAGTATGTGGTTATTGATGCCGGCGAAGATTTACCTATCCAACTAGCAAAATATAAACCGGATATAGTGTTGAATGCACTACATGGAAAGTACGCGGAAGACGGTACCGTGCAAGGAATTTGTGAGTATATGAAGATTCCGTATACTGGAAGTGGTGTTTTAGCTTCTGCTTTGACGATGGATAAGATCAAAACTAAGCAGGTTTTATTGCAAGATGGGATCCCAACTGCAGACTTTCAAGTTTTAGATTATCGTACAAAAATTTTTTCAAGCAGTGACATAAAGATTAAATTACCATTTGTAGTAAAGCCCTCTCGTGAAGGTTCTAGCGTTGGTGTGAGTATTTGTAAAACTATGGATCAGGTAGAGCCAGCACTAATTTCGGCTAAGAAACACGACTATAAGGTGTTAATAGAAACATTTATCGCGGGCTCTGAGATCACAGTGCCTATCTTAGATGGCAAGGCGCTTACGCCGATCGAGATTGTACCAAATGAAAACTTTTACGATTATGAGCACAAGTATACAAAGGGCAAAACACAATACTTACTTCCACCTAATAAATCGCCAGAACTGATTCGGGAGCTACAAACCTTAACAGAAAAAATATATGTTTCTTTAGATCTTAGATCCTATGCCCGTGTTGACTTTTTGGTGGATGCTAATGATAAGCCATTTTTGTTAGAGGTGAACCCCCTGCCAGGCTGTACAGAAACATCGTTAGTTCCCAAGTCTGCGGCACATGATGGAATTCCATTTACAGCATTTATACAAAAACTTTTAGATACAGCAGCGTTGGATTATGCGGGCTTATCTTAAGGGCGCCTTAATAGGATCTTTTTTTATTTTTTTAGGTCTCTCAGGAATTTACTGGGCTGATCAAAAGGGATATTTTTTACTGCAAGATCTAGAGTTTCAGGCGCAATCTTCAAAAGATTTCTCTGAGACTCTTGCTTATCAAAGTTTGCAAATACATTTAGAGAAGCAGTTAGAGATTTATAAAGGTAAATCACTTTTATCGATCAATATGAAGGCTATGACAAAAAGTTTAAGTGAGCACGCCTGGCTTGATAATGTTTATATTAAAAGAAGTTTTCCAGGCAGGCTTCAAATAACGGTGAAACCTAAGAGATGGGTAGCGTATTTACGTGAATCACAAAAGTATTATCCAATCACTAATGCAGGAGATATATTGCCCAGCCTTGATGTGCTCGATGGACCTGATTTACCAATCGTTTCTGTGAGTATTAAGGATTGGAAAAGTGGGTTGAATAAAAAAATAATCGAGATCATCGAAGCTATGCCTGATACAGGTTTGATTAATATCAAAACGTTGCAAGAAGTTAAGAGTGATAAAGAGGGAATATACATAGTTGTGGCTCCTTCAAACGCAATGATTCGTTTGGGAAATGAAGAGATGGTCCTTCGTCTAGCTAGAAGCGAAAAAGTTTTAGAATATCTACATCAACGCAATTTGCAGGGGCGCGTTATCAATTCTAACTTCGCCCAAAAAGTTGTTGTTAAGCTGCATAAACCTCGATAGCCTTTAGTCAAGGGGCGTCTAGTACCTAAAATCATTAAGATTTTAAAGATGTCACTAAAATAACCCTAGGGAGGGGATTATGTGGAAGGCCAAAGGACTGGTCGATTCAAAGGCTAGTGAGCCGCAACATGGAAAGGTTGTTTCCACAAAACCTAAGATTTTTGCCGGTTTAGATATCGGTTCTAGTAAAGTCTGTTTGGTTGTTGGACAGATCAATGAAGATAATGTGATGGACGTTATTGGTGTTGGCTCTGCGCCCTGCCAAGGCATGAAAAACGGTGTAGTCGTAGATATTGAAGCAACTACTGTAGCAATTCAAAAAGCTAAGGTTGAAGCCGAGTTAATGTCTGGGCATCAAATCGATAAAGTTTTTCTCTCTATTGGTGGATCACACATTAAATCTTTCGATTCTAAAGGCATGGTTGCCATCACTAATGATGAAATTAAAGAACAAGATGTAAAGCGAGTAATAGAAGCTGCTAAAGCAGTTGCTGTGCCATCGGATAGAGAAGTTCTGCATATCTTACCTAAAAAATTTAAAGTGGATGAACAAGACGGAATCAGTGCCCCAGTCGGAATGTCAGGAATTCGTTTAGAAGTTTCTGTACGTATCATTACTGGCGGTTACACTGCCATACAGAATGCTTTGAAGTGTGCTGAAAAAGCAGGTCTAAAAGTTGATGGTTTAGTTCTAGAACAGTTAGCATCTTCGCTTGCGATACTAAATAGTGATGAAAAGAATCTGGGTGCCGCAGTTATAGATATGGGGAGTGGCACCTCGGATTTAATTATTTATTGCAATGGAGCGGTTTCGTACACGGCTAGTCTTTCAATCGGTGGAAGACATGTTACCAATGATATTGCGGTAGGTCTGCGTACTCCGCAAACGGCTGCAGAAGAGATTAAAAAGAAATTTGGTTGCGCTCTTGCGAGCTTGATCAATGAAGAAGAGACAATGGAAGTGCCAAGTGTTGGCGGCACAAAAACTAGATCAGTGCTTCGCAGACATTTGTGCGAAATCATTGAACCTAGAATAGAGGAAACTCTTAATTTTATTAATAATGAAATACAGGCGAGCGGTTTGAGTGAAATGTTAGGTGCTGGGGTAATTATGACCGGCGGAGCATCACAACTCGACGGCATAGTTGAAATGGGAGAGTTTGTTTTTGATTTACCCGTAAGGCGTGGTCAGATACAGGATGTAGAGGGCTTACAGGATACTGTGAGATCTCCAGCATTCTCAACAGCGGTTGGTCTGGTGAAATATGCTCACCAGGTTGGAGCTAAATCATCTGTACGAGTTAAAAAAGAAGATAAATTAAATATGAATCAGTTTTTTTCTAAGATTCGCACTTTTTTTGGGGAAGCGAATTAATAAACAGGAGGTTTTATGTTCGAATTAGAAGACAATACTAGCGTTGGTGCAAATATTAAAGTTATTGGTGTCGGCGGCGGTGGCGGTAACGCAGTGGCAACAATGATAGAAGGTGGACTTGGTGGTGTGGAGTTCTTAGTTGCGAACACAGACTCACAAGCCCTCGATGCACATAAGGCTCCTCAAAAAATTCGTTTAGGTACTGAGCTTACTCGTGGATTAGGTGCAGGAGCAAATCCAGAGATTGGTAAGCGTGCAGCTATTGAATCTTACAACGATATTATCGAAAAGTTAGATGGATCTGACATGGTCTTTATCACGGCAGGAATGGGCGGTGGTACAGGTACTGGTGGAGCTCCAGTAATTGCAAAGATTGGTAAGGAGCTTGGTGCTTTGACCATCGGCGTAGTTACGAAGCCATTCGCTTTCGAAGGCAAAAAACGTCTAAAGCAAGCTTTGGCGGGGATTCAAGAATTAAAAGAAAATGTAGATACTCTGATTGTAATTCCAAATCAAAAATTATTGGCTATAGCAAATGAGAAGACTTCACTGTTGGATACTTTCAAAAAAGCAGATGAAGTATTACTACAAGCAGTAAAAGGAATTTCAGACTTAATTAATATCCGTGGCTTGATAAACTTGGATTTTGCCGACATTAGAACTGTAATGGCAGCAAAGGGTATGTCAATTATGGGTACAGGAGCGGCAGTAGGTGAGAACCGAGCACTTGAAGCAGCACAAATGGCAATATCTTCTCCGTTACTAGAAAATGTTTCTATTGATGGTGCGACAGGTATCATTATTAACGTAACTGGTGGCGCTGATTTAAGCTTATATGAGGTGAATGAAGCATCCATGTTAATCACCAATGCGGCTCACGAAGATGCTGAAATTATTTTTGGTGCAGTGATTGATGAAGACATAAAAGATGAAATTCGTGTAACAGTTATTGCAACAGGTTTCACTCTTGAGGGCGAGAAAAAAATTATGCCTCAAACGTATGCTCAAATGCCGCAAATGAATCAGCAGCAGCCGGCGCAATACTCTACCCAACCTATGCAACCACAAGAGTATCAACAACAACAGATGATGCCACAGCCTCCTATGACCCCTACCGCTAAGACAGAGAGTCAGCAACAACCACAGCAGCAGCAAGTTTTAAAAGATGGTCAACCAGCTCCTTTGCCACGTGATGTGCTTTTAGCTAAGGTTAAGGCTTATCGTGATAGCCAAGGCGCAACTTCTATGCCGTCACCTGAACAGTTAAGAATGGATTTTCAACAAGAAGACCCAGTTGAAGCGGCTAGAAAATTAGCACAAGAAGTGGTTAAGTCACCATTTGATTCTCAGTCTTTGGATGTACCTGCTTATATTCGTAGGCAACAACGTCAAGAAGACGATAATTTTTAATTAGCGCTGACAAAAATTACAAAACTTTAGAACTCCTACCTAAAATGGTGGGAGTTTTATTTTGGTCTAGCCTTTCTTTTTATAATATTCTACCTTAACGACAATGCATTACTTTGTTTCAGACTTACATTTAAGAGATCGTGAGCAAGAGAAGTATCAGTTATTTCTTCGCTTTTTAAGGCGCATTCAATCTAAAGACACTAAATCATTATTTTTACTAGGCGATATTTTTGATCTATGGGTTGCCGACCACAAATGTTTCATAGAAACATACCAAGAGATAGTGGATGAAATTAAAAACTTAGTAGTTAGTGGAGTTGAGGTTTATTATTTTGAAGGAAATCATGATCTTTATCTAAAGAGATTTTGGCAAGAGACATTGGGATGTAAGGTATATATAAATGAACTATATATAGATCTTGATGGACTAACATTTAGATTAGAGCATGGTGATTTAGCAAATCCAGATGATAAAGCATATTTGCGGTACCGTGCAGCTCTACGATCTAAGTTTTTAACTTGGCTTGCTTATAAGGTACCTGGGAAGTTAGTTCAAGATTTAGGATTAAAAGCTAGCACAGAAAGTAGAAAGACCTCTTCTGATAATAGAAATAACATAGAGAGTATTCTTGATACCTATGTCTTGAAGAAATACCAGGAAAAGTCATTTGATATTTTTATCAGCGGTCATTTTCATGTAAGATTTGATAAAGAAATTGTAAGCAGTGACAAGCCTATACGTAATATCAATTTAGGTTGGTGGAATGAGGAACGGATGGTTTTAGTTGTAAATAAGGGTGAAATTAGTTGGCAGGCTGCTGATAAATAAAAATGGTATCTGTTTCTGTAGTGCTAAAACCTTTACTAATCAAATATTGATCCGTTATACACAAAGCCACTCCAAATGAACGTACAGTGGGTACTTTTAGTTCTTGCTCGAAATACCAACTGTCTTTATCAAAGCTGTAGAGATTTACAAAACCAGTATCGCTTGTTGAAAATTGCTGCGTAGCTGCGACAGCAAGGGTTGGGTATCTAAGTTTTACCTGATAACCAAAGAAGTCTTCGTTTTTTTGAGTGATTGCAGTAATTTTTTGTTTATATTGCCAGTCTATATTTTTTTCATACAGAAAAACACTTCCGCGAGACAGTGTGGTTGGAGTTCCTGTAACTGCGACTGCTGCTATGGCCAGGTGATTTTGATCTACAGAAAAACTAAAACCAAACTGCTGTTCTGGGATATTTTCAGGAGGAGATATTTTTTGACTAAGTAACCAGTCAGCGCCTTGTTTTGAAAATACGTAAACAGCACCCTTATCGTTATCGCCCCTGGCGCTGATATATATATCAATACCATCAGTGACGACTTTATGACCAAAGAGTTCGGTGTTACCTGGGTCTGTTGATATAATTTGTGATTGCAAACTCCATATATCACCAGTTTTACGGTATATAAAAGCAGCTCCTTCACGACCATTGGGATTAATTCCATGATATCTATCGCCAACAACAAGTAGAGAGTCTTGCAAAGAAATACTCTCACCAAATCCAGACACCGAAGTTGAGCTGTTGTCTCTAGTAATTATTTGCATAGCAATTAAAAGATTGTTGTCAATTTTGAATGTATTTACTGTGTTAGATCTTGTGCTTACTGCTATCCAATTATCATGCATTGAAATGTCATAACAAGTTCCTGTTATAGTTTTACTATCAATGGCAGCACCTAAATTTAGATCAAATAGAGTAATAGTCGAATTAATACATCCAACTAGTAGGTTGCCATCGGCAGAGATCGCTTGCTGTTCATTGATTCGAAGAGCGGGTTGGTATAGACTAAAAGTGCTAATCCTTGGGTTCGTACCTGTGTTTGGATTAATCAAATCTACATCACTGCAGTTTTGAAATGCCAATAGTAAAAAAAATAAGATTGATGCGTATTTCATATGTTATTGTCCAGCAATCGCTTCAAAATCACCTTTAAAGATAGAATCTTGATTTGGAAGAACATCACAAAATGCTGTGTTCTCTACTGTATCCACAATAAACATAGAATCTGCTCCGCGATATGCAATGTAGTTAGCTGTCGCGTAGTATGAATCTAGTTTTAATTTTACATTTGTATTTGGAGGAGGTGTTGTTGCTAAGTTACACGCTAGTCCTAAATCTGATTTCAAAGCAAGTGTCTTATCACTTATTTTATATTCAGCGATATTTCCAGAGGGAAGAGCTCCTAAGAAGTAGGGAAGGCCGTCTAAAATAATTATATATATGTTTCCATTGGTTTTAGATGCAGCCTTAGCCACAGCCTCAGAGGCTTCATGTGTAGTTGAAATCATTTCAGCTCTAAATTTATCATTATAAACATCTGACTGAATTTTCTTATCAACTGCCGCTTGTATATCCGCTAACTTTAAATTTAAATATTCTCTTTCATCATCTAATAAGCCTGGGCCAGCCTCTCCTCGTTTCAATTTGGCTTGATACCTTAATATTTCAATTTCTTGTGCGAGTGTGACCTCAGTTTTGATACCTTTAATATATACATAGCGTTTACCTGTTAGCCATTTAGACTCTAAGTTACTTAGGTTGATCCACTCCTTTTCAGCTTTAGTTTTAGCTAAAGATGCATTAATCAGAGGTATATCATGATGGAATGATGTGATTTCTCTTAGGTTTACTACTGTATTCGTTCCTTCAATTTTACCAAGCTCTCCGGTAATTTGAAGGGTTTTAACAGCGGGCTTAGCAGCAAACGCTTGTGATAAAATGATTAATAAAAGTATCATGGAACCCCCACATAACTAATAAGCAAAGCGTGTGCCTGCAAGCTGTAATATATTGGGGATGGGGATTACTTTCTCAAAATGATACGCTGGTTGTAGATAAGTTTCACGTCTCAATTTGAGATAAATTTACAGCCACTCGTAATTAAAGCTCACGCTAACGCGTGTATCTTTACTTTTGTTAGGAGGTACTTCGTGACGCATCCAAGATTCAAATAAAACGATATCGCCAGCTTTAGGTTGCAAGTGTAAGTACGGCTGCTGACTAGTTGGTGCTGTGGTTTTACGAGGAGGGCAATTCATGTATTTTGTGATATTAGGGTCCTCTAGTTTTAAGGAGCTAGATCCTTTGGGGATCTTTACATAGTAAGTCCCAGAAATTACAGCTAGTGGGTGAATATGTAGGCTATGATAGGTGTTGGCTGGCACTACATTTATCCAGCAAGTAGTCATTAAAACTTTACGCCCTTGTAAGTCCCAATTTAAACTAGAAATATATTTTTTTACATGAGGTCTAAGTATTTTTTCTAAATCAATAAAATCAGGAAACCTTTGGTGCAAATCAGTAATAGAGTTGTAAGAAGTGTAGCCACCGATATAATTTTTATTTGACCAATTAATTCCCTCAAGATCGGTTCTAGTTAGCACGTTAATATCATGCAATAGCCCCGCATTTAGAGTTTTCGATTTTTTACCAACATTTGCCGTGTATATTTGTATAGGAAAAACTGACTTTGTAGCCATTATTGGTTAGCCTCGTTAAGTAGTCCTTTTGCGTGGGCAAGACTAGTTTTTGTGATTTTTTCCCCCGAAATCAATCGGGCTATTTCATTCACGCGCTCTTTGTTACTTAGTTCATTTACGTTCATCTTTACAGTTTTTGCTGATGGGTCTTTTTCAATAAAGTAGTGAGCGTCAGCGTGACATGCCACTTGTGGTAAATGGGTAATGCAAATGACCTGTTGGCCAACAGAAATTTGTCGTAATTTTCTACCGACTTTTTCTGCTGTCTCTCCACTGACTCCGGTATCAACTTCATCGAATAGATAGGTTCTTGATAAGTCCGATGAGCCAATAACATTTTTCAAAGATAATAAAATTCTACTTAGCTCGCCACCACTTGCTGTTTTTGCTAGTGACCTTGGCTCGGTATTTTTACCTACACGACACAAGAACTCGATATCATCTAGGCCGTTAATATTTAGCTCTTCTAGACGTTCAACGCTAACTTCAAAAGTTAAACCTTTCATGTTTAAATCTTTTAATTCGTCGTTTACACCATCTTGCATTAGTTTAGCGGCATTCATCCTGGTTCGATGTAATTTAAGAGCGTGCGCCTGCATTTGCTTTTGTATTTTAATTTTATGAGACTCAAGGTCTTTTAAAATATCATCATGATTTTCTATATGATGAATTTCGCTCTCAATTCTTTGTAGGTGAGCCAGTATATCGGTAATAGTTGGACCATATTTTTTTTGCAGTTTTCGAAGATCGCTTAAGCGCTCCTCAATTTTTGCGGTATCTAAATCTTCAGAATCAATATCTTTTTTATAGTTTTGCAATTGGTATGAAAACTCATCACTAAGAGCCAAGGCTTGCTTTAATAAGTCCATTTTTTCAAATAGATTTTGATCATACTTTTTTAGTTCTGCTCCAACATGTAATGATTTTTTTAATCTTGTGATTACCGAATCCTCATCATCAACCAATATATCAGATAGAGTACTGATAACTTCATTTATTTTTACAGCATGCTTTATTCTATTATATGAGGTTTCTAATTCTTGTTCCTCGTTGTCATCTTTTAGGGATAAATTTTTAATTTCATCTCTTTGGTACAATAAAAAATCTAGCTGCATCTTTTTGGCTTCGACATCAGCCTTGATAGTTTCGATTTTTTGCTGAGTTTCTTTGTGTTGTGAGTATAGTTGTTGATACTCATTTCTAGTAGGAATACACATAGAATAGCGGTCTAAAAGTTGTAAATGATAGGATTTTGAAAGTAAGCTTTTACTTTCATGTTGTGATGTCATTTCGATAAGCGGAGCAGAATCACTTGTGATTTCTACAAGCGGGCTAATCAACTCAACTAAATCATTTAATGTTGAAAGACTAGAATTTATAAATACTTTACCCTTGCCTGATGATTGAAAAATTCTTTTAACAATTAAAGTTTTCTCATCTGATTCAATGCCAAGTGAAGATAATTTTTCTTGGATGTCAGCCCTTTTACTTATATCAAACTGACCTTCAATAGTTGCTTGCTCTGCACCTGATCTAATCATGTCTTGGGTAGATTTACCACCCATAAGTAGAGACAGGCTTTTTAGTAAAATAGATTTACCCGCCCCAGTTTCGCCACTAATGACATTAAAGCCATCTTTGAAAGAGATTTGTACAGAATCAATGATAGCAAAGTTTTTAACCTGTAAATCCTGAAGCATTATATCCTCTTTCCAAATTGAAGCTTTTTGCGTAAAAGTTCATAATAACTGTAATTAGCTGAAGACACTAAAGTATGCCTTACCTTGGCCACTTCTATAACCACCTCGTCGTTAGGTGATAGAGTTTCCATTTTTTGTCCATCCACCATGAAGTTTGCCTTTTGCGTGGGGGCTTGGATCTTTACACAAATTTTATGATTTTCAGGAACAACCAAAGGCCTTTGCGTTAGACTGTGAGGACAAATGGGGGTGATTATGAGAGCTCTCGTGTCTGGATGCATAATGGGTCCACCAGCAGCTAGATTGTAGGCGGTGGAGCCGGTAGGACTTGATATAATCATTCCATCGGCTTTTGATTCAGTAACGTAATCATTATTTGTGTATAATAAAAAACTAATTAGTCGACTATAGGGACCACGCTCAAACACGATGTCATTTAGAGCTAAATAGGAAGTGGGTTTGCGATTTTTTCTCTTAACAATTATTTTAAGTAAACTACGAGATTGATATTGTAGTTGCCCCAATAGAGCTAGCTCTAAAACGGTGTACATGCTCTCTGCGGGAGTTTCTGTGAGAAATCCCAGTGAACCCCAGTTGATGCCTAAGATGGGTATATTTTTTTCTTGCACTAGGCTTACAGCGTACAAATAAGTTCCATCTCCACCTAAAACAATTAACAAATCTAAATTTGATAAGTTGGTCGATGTTAGAGCTTTAGTTTTTGGATTACTAACTTTGGTGTCAGAAATAAATACGCGCACTGATTTTTCTTGCAACCAGGTAATCAATTTTTTAGTTTCTTTTTGTGCACCAACGCTACGGCGGCGATAAATGATGCCTATATTTTTTAAAACAGGTGAAAATTTCTTTTGTTTCATAAACTAAGAATTAACACCATTTTTTATACATGTCACAAAAGTTTGAGAGAATTAAGGCAGATTTTGACGCTTTATAACCAGCTGGTGGCAATTGGCGCCTGCAATAGTTTATAAGCCAAAAACTGCAGTAGGCATGCAAAGAATACTGCAATAATAAGTAAAAATAGGCTGTCTTTTATTTTATCCATAGTAGCTTTTTCAGTTAAGTGAACGACTGTCAGGAGCTAGGCTCCTGACGCTTTTTAGCATGTAATACTAGCGATGACAAATCCCTGGTGCATTAGGATATTGTCGAATACAGCGACCAGTTACACACTGTCCATCCGACATGCAGCTTTGAGGTACATATCTTTGTTGGCCACCCACATTTATTCCGTAGCTAGAGTGAGGAATGCTGGGCATCTGATTGTTCGGAATACAACCCATACCAAATGTAGGGTTTGCTACTGGTTGTGTATTTGGCGGACAAGAAATTTGGTTGTACACACCGTTACCAGCGTAGCCTTGGTAATATCCATTATTCATAGGATATCCGTAGTTACCATAAAATGATTGTCCATTATAATCAGATTGGCAGCCATAACCTTCGTATATGCATCTGTCTTGGGGCGTGATGCCTGCATCGGACGATGATTCATCATTACAAGCCAAGCAAGCTAGTAAACTAAGACCTAAAATTACCAAGTTTTTCTTCATAGAGACTCCTTTGTACTTGGCACTGAATTGCAACAAGCGTTCCGAAAGTGACAAAAAACGTCATAGGTTAAAAAATGCCTAGTCGTTTTACTAGGTTAGGGGGTTTTACTGGTCATGAATATTATACTTTATACTACAAATCATAGCGCAGGACTTGATGAAAAAAACTACATTCCTGTAAGATTTATATTGGAGTTATAGACTGGCTGTTGTTACATGACTCAGACAAATGGGGGGCCACTGAAACGAATTTTATCTTCTATACTTATTATGATTATGGCTACGGGTTGTAGTAAAGATGCGTCTGCGCCTAAGCTTGCCCCTAGACAACAGCGTGTGCCTGTTGAGGCTTGTTATAAAACTGATTTAGATTTACGCCAATTAAAAACGTCCTCTGTTAGAAATTTGATAACTTGTCTCAATGGTAATGAGGGCGCTATTCAGCCTTATGCAGACTTTCTAGAGAAATCAGTTTCTGATAAAGATTTAAAAGTCTTACTTGATATTTACAATAAACATTTGGTTAAAGAATCTAGGTTTAGAAAAGTATTTGATTTTTTAGATCTAATCAATAAACAAGGTATGAGCCAAGATTTTTATAAAGACATATCCTATCTGACTCAAGTCAGAAGCTTACAAACACTTTTGCCGGTTCTTGCGATTTTATATCAAGCAGAAGAGTCTGGGGATCGCCCCATAGATGCTATAAGTGAATACCTTAGGGTGTTCATTGAAAAAGAAGAGATTAACAGGGCTTTAGTTAGCATAGCTAAACTTATGGGATCTGGCCGCAGTCGCTGGGCAACCTATATGGCGGTGACACTTTCATCTACCTATCCAAATGGAGTAGACGTTGTTGTTGATGATATATCAGATGGTATTTATCAATCGATTCAAACGAATGGCTGGCAAGAGTTTCTGTTATTAGTCACAGACCCAATACTTCATCCAATCGTTTTGCAGATACTAAAAAATGAAGATGGCGTTGCAAAGTATGGGTCTTTTTTAAAGAGAATTTATAAAAATGAAAATAATAGCAATGCATTTGAATCATTAGTAGAGCTTAGTCGTGGAGCGAGTGCACCAACTGAGTGTTGGGATGCTAATGTAACCGCGAATGATTTATTTGGAACAATTTTTGATAAATTAGTGGGCTACAACACGAGTCAGGGTTTTAGTGCTGAGATACAGCAGAAAATACCGGCCCTTTATTTTATCGGACAAAAATCCTGCGCTTTTGATCAAAGGATTAAGCAAAACATTAAAATACCAACTCTCTTAGCGCGAGAGGGCTATGCAGACGCTATGTTTAATACCGTTTCTAGCATGGCCGCCTACGATAGGTCTGTTTACTTAAAAAAACTACTGACAAGTGCGAATATTAATAGCGTAAGCAGTCTCTTTGAAAACTTCTCGCATAGTGATATTTTTTATTATGTATTAGAGGTTTTAGAAAAAGATATGTCAGCGGATGATTTTATTAGTTTTCATAAAATGATCCGTAATATGTTTATCGAAGATCTGTCTGTGCTTGAATTAGAAAAATGGATGCGTACTGCGGATATATCTGTGCAAACAAAATCTTATATTTTAGATGTTTCTCAGCAAAACAGGTTTAGTCTTCACGCAGTAATTGATCATATGATGTCTATCGATAATAGTATGGATGCTAAAGCTTCTTATGCAGAGCTTATCTTGTATCTATCAGGGCAAGAGATGGGTGGGGCTCCAGGCTCTAAGTTACAGACAGTAATGCTTAAATTGTTTGGCCCTAATTATGTATTTCGCAGAAATTTAAAAGATTTTGTTAAAACCTATATTGAGAGTTTATCTAGAGAAGACGCCGGTTGGGGAGATTTGTTGGCTAGTGTTGGCGAAGCAATCGTACAAACTGGCGAAGCGCCATTTGTAGATTTCATTAAAGACCTAATCAATGACAAAGACTTTGTTGTGGCAATGAACCCAGTCCTTGAGAAGTATTTCAAAGATCCATTGTTTTTAAGAGCATTAGCCTTTACCGGAGAATTATCTGAAAATGGTGAGCTTAGAAGGCTTGTGAGTTTTTTTATCCAAGTAGCTAAGAGTATAGACGTACCAGGTTTAGATATATACCCCTCACCATACACATTTACCAAGTATCGTGGGCCTCTGAATGTATTTAAGAAAGATTTTACCCTTAAGAATAAAATCAATTCAGATTACTCTGCCTGTTGGAACTTGTTGGCGCCGAGTTCTAGTGAATTATGGGTAGATTTCATGAAGTGTACAAACGCGAATGGTAGCTATCCTGTCTTTGAAGATCTTTTTACTAAACTTCATGACTATCCATATGGTAATGAAACCATACTCTCTGCGCTTACAAGAATGATTGATCAGTTGTTGGTGAAATTCTCAACATATAATTTTTTTGAATCACTAAAAAACAGTAGTCAAAGTTTGTCGACTCTACACATAGTATTTGAAGAAATTTTGAAAAAACACAATGTGTTTAGTTCTATGGATAAAATTTTATCAAATATTGCGCTCGATCCAATCTTTAATAAAACCCTCTCTCTCTTTGGCGACGTACTGTCTACTGATAATATAGCAGATCTGATTATTGACTATATACCAACTTATGAAAATAATTTACCCTTGTATTATTCAGTTCCTGCGATATTTTCATCTACACTTAGTAACGCTGAAGAACTTTACGAAATAGCAAGCGACTGGAAAAAAGATCTAGATTACTCAGAGTTAGCTGAGTCTAAAGGGGATTTTGATAAGTTGTGGCTTCATTCCTCTCAAAACTTTATACTTCGTAACCATTCGTACTACTATCAAAGCGGTGTATATGAAGTTCCTCCTGCGGAAGATATAGGTAAAAAATATTTTTATAGTGAACATTTATTAAATTTTTTAAAGCAATCGCAAAGGCAGGGTGATTTAGAAGGATTAATCACAGCATTTAAAGATCTGCAAAGCGAAAAATTTTCTTTTACTAACTTGTTTCATTGGATGGTAGGAGAGCAGAAGGTAATCAAATACTATTCTTTTTCGAATAAAAAACCTACGATTAGATTAGTCACTCCAGCAGATCAGTTAGAAATTCTAGTGCAGAATGCTCAGATAGGTGTAGCTTCATGGGCAGGAAATCTGGGGGTAGACCACATTGCTACATTTTTTCAATACGAAATAGCGACAAGCACAGATTTAGATAAAACTTTAAAAAAACTAAAAAGTAAAATATCACAAGGTATAACGTATGAAACAATTAGCGGTAATCGAAGAAAGCTTAATAATTTAAAAAACATTAAAGAAACTTTTTCTGTTCTTGAAGATATGAATGCCAAGGGTCATTTGCGATTTTTGCAAATGATTTATAAAAAATTATTAGACGCTACTCCTGAAGAGTATCGCAAAAAACAAGACCCTAATTTAAATCATATGGGGCTTGCGCACTTACCATCGCAGATTGGATTGTTTTCTAGGTTGGTTCATGGTCTTGAAATTTTAGAGAGTCAAAATAAAATAGAAGCGTTCACTATTAGCTTTGAATCCATGTTGCAAGCGCTAGATACAGATAGTGTCAGTAGCATTCGTCGTTCTTTAGGTTTACTGCTTGAGAATGATGGACATAAATTTTCTACTATATTTGATTTGTATTGGCAGCACTCAGAAGGTGGTGGTGGATCTGTAATTTCTGAAAATGTATTATCCATTTTAAATTTACTTCCGACAAATGACATATCACTATTATCTTTATTGAAGTCCGCAGAGCAAATTTTAGGGAATTCATCTAGTTTTATATTTTTGAGTAATAAATTATTCGAAATAGCTTCTGATAAAAATTCTTTTAGCATTAAATTTTTGAATACCCTTAACTACACTAATTTGCCGATTGTTAAAAATTCGTTACTTAGGAGTATCTTGTTTTCTCAAGATTCATTGGTAGATAAGTTGTCATATTTGTTTGTAGTTGCTTATTTCCGGGACGCTAAGTCGGTGGAAGAGGGGTACAGTGTGGTTAGTGCTATTGTTCGTGACGAGGACATAGACTATAGTCGTATGAGGAAGGCTCTTTCTGATTTAGCTGCTACTGAAAGTAAAAACCCTACTATTCTTCCATATTTTTCTGAGATTTTAAAAGACAAGGTAATGGTAGATATTTTGGCTAATACTATTTACGCCACAACTAAGACAGGCCTTACTCAAGATCTTGCTAGAGAGTATGTGAATTTTATGATTGATGGCGATTTTGAATCTCTTCTAGAGTACCTCGATGCATTCAAACCTTCGCATAGTCGAGTTAGTAACTTTTAGACATAAAAGTATATTTCTAATATAATAAGACTATGGGATTTATTTTACTTCTACTTTTGACCGGGCAAGTGCAGGCAAGAGTTTTTAATCTTCATAATGAACACTTTGCCCCCTACTTCAGGGGCAGCATAGCTATGTCTAGTTTAGGCGATAGTTCCTTCGGTGGTTCTAGTGGCGCAGCTACTGAGTTTTCAGAAACACCAGAGTATAACTATACAGGAGAGGCGGGGTTTTTATTTACTTCTGCGCGGGTAGGCTTTACTGCAGGAGTAGAGTTTTTGGGGGCGTCATCTGTTTCTCAAACAGGTACGGATGCTTCTGGAACAGAGTTAATGGACTTAGAATCTAAGGTCAGGGGCACAATATTAAAAGCGGGTGTTCTTTGGCATTATAAACTAGGACCGACGTTCAGGGCATATGTTGCATTTAATGGTGGCCTTGCAGATTTAAAGCTACAAAATAATTATGAGTTAACTTCTGCAGGCACTGCTGCTTATTCGCTTACAACTGTAGATGAGAAAGCTGTGGCGCAATCAATTTTAGCCGAGATATTATTTGGATTCGAATTTAATTTGGCAGATGTAAGTACCATGCTTATTGAGGGTGGATACAGAGATCTTCGTGTGGATAAATGGGAGTATAAGGGGAGCGGCACCAGTTTTATAGGGCCCTACGCCGACGGAGATGCTGTTACAAATCATGATGGTACCAATAGAAAATCTAATTTAGGTGGTTGGTTGATTGCTATAGGATTTAGATTTTATATTAACTAAAAGGTGCTAGCATCCACACCATAAAGTGCATTAATAATATCTTTATACTTTTCATCACAAAATTTTCTTCGTACTTTCATTGATGGAGTCAATTCTCCATCTGCAATAGTAAAATCTGAATTCAAAATTGAAAAATTCTTGATCGTTTCAAAACTTGCTAACTGCTGATTTACATCCGAAATTGCTCCTCTAATAATACGAAGAACTTCTGTATGCGTACTTAAGCTGGATGGGTTAGTAAACGAAATACCTTTTTTTAACAACTCAGATTGGATGATTTCTATATTAAGGGTAATTAAACACACAATGTATTTTTTTTGATCGCCATGCACTAAGACATTAGATATGTATTTATTTAACTTTAATAAATTCTCAAGCTTCTGAGGGGCAACATATTTTCCACCTGATGTCTTGATCAGATCTTTTTTTCGATCTGTTATTTTTAAAAAACCATCGTGGGTTAATGTGCCGATGTCGCCTGTATGAAACCAACCATCATTAATAACTTCTTCAGTGGCCTCGTTGTTCTTATAATATCCCGTCATAACTTTTTGGCTACGAATTAGAATTTCTCCATCTTCTAAAAAGCTAATTTCTACATCACCAATAGGCTTTCCCACAGTTCCAAATTTATAGGCATAAGGTGCATTAAAAGTAACCCCGCCGGATGTCTCGGTAAGGCCATAGCCTTCAAGAACTAAAAGACCTGCTGCATGAAAAAATTCAGCAATCTCTTGAGATAAAGGGGCCCCACCGGCAATTGCGTAACGAATTCTTCCGCCCATCTTTTCAATTAATTTATCAAACACTATTTTTTTAGCTATTTTGTACTTAGCCAGCAAATCAAAGGGCAGGTTTTCATTTTGTGAGGTTCTTTTGTTTACTTCTTTGCCAATGCCGACGGCCCATTTAAATAGCTTGTGTCTTAGTGGGCTTGCTTCAGCTTGCGAGATTACCCCGTTATAAATTTTTTCGAAGATTCGAGGTACACTAACTAAAAATGTTGGTTTTATAGTTATAAAGTTGTTGCGTAATGTTTCAACGTTCTCTGCATAACCCATCGTAAACCCTGCGTAGGCATGACCCCATACTTCTACTCTTCCCATAATATGTGCCATAGGTAAAAAGCTTAGTGAGGTGTCTTGTTGGTTAATGTTAACTAACGCAAACACATCCTTAACCTCACTTAAAATCTGGCGGTGAGTAAGCATAACACCTTTTGGCTTTCCTGTTGTCCCCGAGGTATATACAATAGTCGCCAAATCATCTATTTTTATGCTACCGATAGTTTCTCGCATTTTTTCTACAATAGTATCATCATAGCCAATTTTCATGGCGTCGTTCCATAAAAATAATTTTTTTACATCAGGATCTACTACGTGATCAAAACACAGAACGGTAGTTATAGATTTTACTTTGTCATGTATAGCTTTCCACTTTTCATAATTTTCTTGGCTATCAATAATGAGAATTTTTGCACCACTATTAGTTAAAACATATTCAATATCTTCGGTTGTATTACTGGCATATATCGGAACGGTGACACCGCCCAATGATAAAATAGCAAAATCACTGATTCCCCATTGATACCTAGTGGCAGACATTATAGCGATCTTGTCTTTACTCTTTGCGCCCTGCTTAGTTAAGAATGAGCTAATACAAGCAACTTTTTGTTGGTAGTTCTTCCAAGTGTCTTTTAACCAGGTAGTATTTTTATATATAACTGATACTTCATTAGGATATGAGTCTATTGTTTTTAAAAAATATTTACAGATGTCTTCAGTCATAAGTTGTATCTCAATTGCTGCTATCTCTTCTTTGGAAATAAATTGATCTGTTGGTGCGTATCTTCTCTAACACTTATAGTGCTTTCATCATAGGCCTTACTTATTGGATTAATAGCTTTAATAGTAACACGCGATGAGGCAGGTACTGCATACCTTGTAACAGGTGGTTTTTCTAGTATTTTTGTTCCATTGATATATATATCAACATTTGGAACGGGTACATATATGGTTACATAGCCAACTTTTGATTTTTGCAATGTACCTTGAAACTGTTGCCCATTTGCCGTGGGCACAATTTGTTTTCTATAATCTAAGTAACCATCTTTACGTAAAGAAAGTGTAAAGGCTGTGTTAGGTTTTATTCTTATGCGCCCAGGAGTAAAAAAGCTAGTGTCAGTTTCGTCGATATAAATTCTGGCTCCTGGAGGAGAGGACTTAACATGAAAAGTATATTCTTGTGCCTGTGCAGCTGTTGTTGTATCCGAGTTAACTGACGCCACAACCTTTGTTTCGTTTGAAATAAGTCCCATGGCTACTTTTAATTCAAGCAATGCCTGTTGGTCATAGTACAAATATCCTGCGGTAACAAGAATAGCCAGCGATAAAAGAAGCGTGAAGACATTGTTTTTACCAGGCTGCTCTACGGTAATAGTATAATTAGTATTATTGGGATTTCCATATGAATACCCGGGATTAGTCTGCGATACTGATTTAGCTGAATTTCTTCTGAAATTTTTAGAAACAGATCGTTCGTCCAAAGCTATGGCACTTTTGAAATCTAAGTCTTGTGTCAGTTTACTATCATTTAGTGAAATCATGGCATTTTGTACGCCGCCAATATCACTGGCAGTATTAGTAATTGTTCTTGTTGCCTCATTTTGCTCATAGCTTTCTCTAGAGACAGTGATTTTTGCGAACTCAATTAGTTTATCTCTCATCTCCATGATTTCTTGTAAGTATATTTTTTTAATGAACTGCGAAAAATCTTGGCTAGTGTACTCGTGAAAATGTTTGTTTAGAAACTTATTTAAATCACGATGTAAATCAGATGCGGATTGATAACGTAAGCTTCGATCACGAGCAAGTGCTTTATTGACGATAGCTTCTAGGTCTACATGGACTTCTGGATTGATTTTTGAAATCGGTGGAATGTGGCAATCACGAATTTTTTTGATGGTATTTAGTTCGTTATTAGCTAAAAATAATCTATCATTAGCTAGCATTTCCCATAATAATATACCTAAAGAGAATATATCAGTTCGGTAATCTAACTCTAATCCTTCAGCTTGCTCAGGACTCATGTAGCCAAACTTACCTTTTAGAGTTCCAGCTTGTGTAGCCTCTAGTTTACTCTCCGCTTTTGCAATACCAAAATCTACGATTTTTACTTCGCCCTCATAACTTACCATTACGTTTTGCGGACTCATATCACGATGTATGATATTTAAAGGCTTACCTGTAGATCTATCAATAAACCTATGTGCATAATCAAGGCCTTTAGCTACTTCATTCATTATATAAATAACATGCTCAAGCGGAAGTGTCTGACTTTGCTTTTTAATTTTATTTATGAGTTGTCTAAGATTCTTTCCATGGACGTATTCCATAGCCAGGTAGAATTGTTGTTTGCTTGAGCCAAATTCATAGATAGGAACGATATTTGTATGATTTATGTTAATGGCAATTTTAGCTTCAGCCTTAAACATTTCTATAAAATCTTCGTTAGTGGTGTATTGTGGTAAGATTCTTTTTATAGCTAGAAATTTTGACACGCCCTCAGTGCCTGGAGCCTTAGCAAGATATACTTCTGCCATACCGCCGGAAGCAACTTTTTCAAGTAATACATATGGTCCGCAAGTTTCAAACTGCACTGTTACCTCGCTATATGTATGTATCGTAACTTTTTCCTTAGTAGTTTAGGCGGCTTAGACCAGTTCTTTATAAAATTTCTAGTTTTTTATCTAACTAGATCATGCTAAAGTCTGGGGGGGAGGCTGAGAATGAAATGGTTTGGTCTGACAGGTGGTCTAGGTTGTGGTAAATCGTTGGTTACCGAAATTATTCGAAAAAATGGATACCCGGTAGTTGATGCCGATCGTATTGTTCATCATTTTTACGATACAGATCAAGATCTGAGGTTAGAGTTATCGCATGAGTTTGGCTTAGATATTTTTTTAGAAGGTAAGTTAAATCGAGAAAAATTAGCCGAAATTATAAAATCAGATATATCAAAGAAAAAAGTTTTAGAAAATCTCATTCATCCAAAGGTAAAATCAAAAGTAGCTGAAATCAAAGAAAGATTATCCCGTAATCATGCTAAAATGGCATTTTATGATGTTCCTCTGCTTTTTGAAAATAATATTCAAACAGATTTTGAAGCTACTATTTTTATAAACGCACCGATTGAAATGGTGTATAAAAGGTTGGAGGTTCGCAATGGCTGGTCTAAGCAAGAGGTAAATTTACGTCTCTCATGGCTTTTATCGAATAAAGAAAAAGCTAAGCGCGCTACCTATGTTATTGAGAATGACAGCTCGATATCTTCGCTAGAAACTAAGATAGAAGATTTATTAAAAAAAATAGTTATATGATTACCAAGAGTAGGTATAGCCGCCAAAAAACTGAAGAATAGTATCATCTTTTGATCGCAATAATTCAACATCGAAACGTAAGCCGGATCTATTTGTAATTGAAATTTCGCTACCAAGTGCTCCGCCAACCATGTATTTTTTAAAGTCCACGATATTTGCAATGCCGTCATCAGGATCTAAATTTAGGCCGATATCCCACTTATAAAAAGTACGGGTGCGCCCAGTGATATTAAAGTAATATTTTTTACCAAAAAACAATCTTCCTAAGTCTGATTTAAGATCAAAGCCATACTCGAAGGACTCCATATTTCTAGAATAATCTGAAAATGTAATGCCGATGGGGTGATAGGTTTCGCTTTCTTCCCAAAAAGTGTATTGGCCAAATCTAAAAAAAAGAGATTTATCGGCGATGTAAGTATAGGTGGTTTCGCTTTGTACATTTTTAGGTACCGGAGGAGCGGGTGTAATTGTATATTCGTCAATTGGCTCTAAAAACTGTGTTGGTTCGCTAGTGCCATGGATCTCAGCTCTTTCTACAGTTGCAGCATGTAGAAGAGAACTAAAGACTAAAGTAGAGAAAATCGCTGAAGTTATAATATTCATAAAATTACTAGGTTCATAATACTATATTTAACCATAGATTCTAATAAAAATAATGAGGTAGAGATGTTATTTCTGATTATAAGTACTTTTTTAGCTACAAATAGCTTTGCTGATAAAGATGTCAATTTTGCAATACATAATCAATATGTGACACCCAGGGCTTTAGGTATGGGCGGCGCAATTACTGCTGCAGTGGATGACTATAGCGCTCTATTTTATAACCCGGCAGCACTTGTGAAACTAAAAGAAGCCGAGATAAATTTAACTATACAGGGTTCAGTTTCTACTGAGTTTAAGGATTTCTTTGATGATCTAGGTGATGCTAATGACGTAGGTGAAGAAGGAACTCCTGAAAGGCAACAAGCGATTATTGATGCTTTGCAAAAGTATTATGGAGATCATTTTCATGCTCGCCCTAGTCTATCAGCAATTTGGGCAAGGCCAGGTTGGGCTTTAGGCTTTATACCTTTAGATTTATCAGTTGAATTAGGCCTGCATCAAACTCTAGGACCAGAAGTTTCCGCAGAGATTTATCAAGATTCAACTTTAGCTTGGGGTTATGCCAGAAGGATAAAAAAATTAAAAGGCCTAAGTGTTGGTGGAACCCTAAAAGCAATTTATCGTGGTTACATTGCAAAAGATTTACAGGTCATCGATCTTGAAGACGATGAAGTGATTGATGATAAGGATTTCCAAGAAGGGTTTACGGTTGATTTAGATATTGGTATTTTGTATGAGCCGCATTGGTGGAAAGTATCTTGGGTGACTCCAACATTCTCATTAGTGGGTAGAAATTTATTGAAATTGGGATTTTCTGAAAGTTTCGACTTATATAACGATGACTCTACGCAACCGCCAGATTTAGAGCGAACAATAGATGTTGGGTCGGCTTGGAAACTTCCATCATTTTGGGTATTTGAGCCAACACTAACCCTTGATGTTAGAAATTTACGACATAAATACTACTCGTTTGAAAAGGCACTTCATCTTGGTGCAGAACTGGCTTGGAAATATGGTTGGGTAAATGGAGCCTATAGATTGGGCCTTTACCAAGGAAATCCTAGTGCAGGAGTTACACTGCAGTTTACAATATTTCGTTTAGATGTTGCTACTTGGGCAGAGCAAGTCGGTACCTCTGATGTTGATATAGAAGACAGAAGGTATATGGTATCTCTAAGTACAGATTTCTAAAATCTAAAGGAAAATTTAAATACAAATCTACGATCTTCTTCGGGGCTTTCATCGACCCCGATGTCCTCACCATATGTGGCGACTTGAAACTGCATGTTCTCAGTCGCAAATTCTAAGCCAGCTGTCCAATATCTTTGATTCATACCTGCTCGGATAAAAATAAGGTCATGAACGTTAAACTCCCAACCCATATGCATTCGTCTTCTTGCATCTTCTTCATCATAAGCATTTTCGATATCCTTTAATTCAAACGTCAAAGATGATCTTACGTGATTTCCATGTATTGGAAACAAAGAAATAGCAACATCAATAGTTTGAGGAATTGAATCAGGTATTTCAGAAGTAGTATAAAACATACCTCCTGCGGCAGAAAATTTGGTGTTGCCGACGTCTCTAGCAACGGCGGTAATTGAAGGCAGCCAGTCCCATGGGGCCGATAGTGTTAAGCCCACATCAGCACCTATACCAACACCTTCAGTCATGTAGTCTTCAAGATCAGCATCGGTTGTTGTGGTGGGCAATATACCGGTAGAGTATCCACGGTTCAGATATTTACCTGTAACGCCCAATTTTACTCGACCTTTAAAGAATCTAAAATTGTACGCTAGAAGAAGTGCGGTGTCTTCATAGTAATCGAAATCAACAGTAGTTCCATCAGCGCTTGATTGTGCCTCAACATTATATTTCTTAAACAATCCAATACCAAAATTTTGAAAAACCATAGAGGGGAATATTTGCAATTTTGAATGTAGATGCTCATCAGTCGTTGTATTTAAGGCATCAACAGTACCTTGCAATTCAAAATAGTCTAAAGGATTGCCGCCATCTAAAACATAGCTCGAAAAGTTCTGACTTAAACTTAATTCGGGATCGATGACCGTGAATATGCTATCTCGTATTTTTCCTAATCCATTGGGATTACTAAGTAGTGATGTTTCGTCATTAACCACACCAATGCTCGCTCCACCCATACCCATTTGCCTCACGCCAGTAAAAACCTCAAAGCGTTCTTTTGCATTGGCAATATTCACCTCAATGATTGAAGCCAGAATAAAGAAGGTAATTTGTAAAAGACGCATAGTCATGATTAACTCATCGGAAGTTTTTGATTCAAATTGAGACAAGAATTTAAAAACCAACTCTAGTCTAGGTTAAGCAAGACTATGGTAGTGAGAGAGGCAAACTTCAGTTTCTCAATAAAAAAAATGCACATATACTATATATAGACATGAGAGGCTAGGATGGCTCGATTTACTTTATTACTATTAATAGTAGTTACCATAACATCTTGTAAAAATATGTATGACTCAACGGCGGATACCGATTCGGATGAGGCAAAAATATTTGAGATGGAAAGACATTTAAATAAATTTGAATGGGATGAGGCTATTACAGTTTATGGCGAATTGCCTATCGCAACACAAGTAAAGCGAGAGCCTAAAACACTCTATGTATCTGCTCTTATGGGACGCTGCGGTTTTGAGTTTATCAGTTTTGTAAATGATATTTCAGAAGATTTGGGTCTTGGGACAAACTTATTTCCATTATTACTATCTGCTATGCCCGATGCTACCACTAGTAAAGTAAATGATTGTGTGATAGCGAATACTCAAATCGAAGAGATAAAAACGGATAATGGAGCCGTAACATCGGATTACAATATGTCAGTCCTAAACGGGCTAGCAAGAATTGGCGTAGTAACAAATAATGTTGCAGCAGATGCAGCTAATGCGCTGGATCCCGCATTTGACCCGTGTGATTCTGGAGATATATCAAACGCAGATGTTCAACAAATTGTTAGTGGGTTTGCTAGAGTGATTTCAGATATTAGTAGTTCGAGCTTAAGTTTTCTTGGCGATAGTTTAGATGGCCTATGCGACATAGGTGAGCCTATGCAAGTGTCTGGAGTTTGCGATGCGACGGATGCTAGTGCCGTGACGCCAGCTCAGATCTGTGCGATGCGAGCGTTGATGAATGAAAGCGAAGCGTTAGGTTTTGGAACATGTACAGGTGATGTAACGGCTTGTGCGTGTGCGGTGTGTCCTTGAGATATTTTTTACTCCTTATTTTTTTACCAATTGTCTTAGAGGCTGCGCCTCTAAATTACAGAGGTTACTCTGTTAGAGCTTTAGGAATGGGAAATGCTTTTACCGCTGTAGCAGATACACACGATGCTATTTATTATAATGTTGCAGGTCTAAATAAAATTGAAGGAATGTATCTAACATTCATGGATCCTTACATTGGGATTAACGACATAACTGAACTTCAAGATACATTAGATGAGGGCGATGGATCAGAGGGTGATGACTTTGCTGAATTTATTCGTGATATTTATGGACAAAATATTTGGGCAGCAGCAGGTGCAAAGGCCGGAATAACAATGAAAAATTTCTCCCTACATTATTATGATCAAGGGGAGCTAAATGCGTATATGACCAATCCTGTTTTTCCAACTTTAGAGCTTACTTTTAAAAATGATATAGGTTTTCATTTGGGCTTAGCCTATGAAGTTGTTCCTAATCTGGCGTTGGGTATTGGCGTAAGAAGTATCAGTCGCACGGGCGGATCGTATGATGTTACGCTAGAGACCCTTGAAAATCTTGATAGTGATACGATAAAAGATGAAATTCTTCGTGAGGGTACCGGCTACGGCGTAGACCTGGGCTTAATGTATACTACCAAACTAGCTAATACTTCTACTAGTTTTGGGTTTTCTATGCACAATGCGGGTGATATCGCTTTTCGGACAGGAGCTGGAAAACTGGCCCCTACATCCGAAAAATCATATATGTCTTTAGGGGCAGCGATGCAAATTGATTTACCGCTAATTACTATTATTCCGGCGCTTGATTATAAGTTTGTTGATAGAAATGATATTGATATAGATAAAAAGTTAGATATAGGACTTGAGATAGATTTGCCATTGATAACCGTGCGCGGTGGTTTGCATCATGGCTACTATACTTACGGAGCCACAGTAGATTTGGCATTTCTGCAAATTGATTTAGCTTCATTCTCAGAAGAACTAGGGGCGTATCCTGGACAGTTAGAGGACAGAAGATATCTGGTTCAGTTTAAAATTGAGCTCGGTCTTGATGCAAATTTTAACGTGTTTACGATGGATAAAGCAAATCGAAAAAAGCTAAAGCAACGTAGATAATTGTTTACAAATTTCTTCAGTTGGCTACAGTAGCTTCAATGATCCAAATAATAGAAACTAGTACAATAAATGATAAAAAATCTGCATTGAATGAATTCAATATAAGCACAGATATTTTATTGGTAGCTAGTCTTAATAATAAAATTTTTTGGAGAAATTATTTTTTAGAAAAGGTAGATCTGCTTACAGATGATGCTGTTCAGCGAGCAAGTGATTTTTGGCAAAAACTACTTATTTATTTACCTCAAAACTATAGCTTGGTTTCACCTGCCTTCTTAAAAACATTTTTAACAGAATTTATAAGTGACAATGAGCTAAAGCTTCAAAGTGATACGGTTTATAGATTACTTTTAGATTTTCAAGATATTCTATATGCCGGGGATTTGCATGAAATATTTGATGAATGGTTGGCAGTAAATATACATAAGGACGAAACTTGGCTAAAGCACATTGATGATCTTAAAATAATTGTTGGAGTGCTGGAAGAAAAAAAATGGGTCACCAGAGATTTGCTGCCTGCTCTTTTATATAAATACAAAGATGAAATTTCTAAAAACTTTAATACGAAAGATATTTTTATCACTTTAGATTTTTCCTTATCAGTAGTTGAAACGAAACTATTCTTAGCACTGTCTGAGGCTAATCACATTAAGGTTATGATTCCTGTTGTTAAGCCCATAGTAAATTTTAAGTGGGACTATCAAATCTATAAACCTTTAAGTGAAGATAGCTCTTTGATAACATCATCTAAAATATTTAAAATGCTATTTGCTCCTAATCAAGGAGCGGAAATGTTATCTGTTCCAGTAGATAAAGTTGTGTATAGTGAGTTTGATACCATCATAGCTGAGGTGGTGTCGGTGGTTGGGCGTATCCGTCAGCTTCTTGCTTCCGGGGTACCTAGCGCTGATATTGCTATATTGTCTACAAGTAAAGAGAGATATACTTTGATTTTTGATACATTTATGCAAATTGAGGGCTTACATTCTCAATCAACACTTGATAGTAGTTTGCTAGGTGTAAAACATCTTCAAAATTTAATTGGGCGTTTAAAGTTAAAGATCAATAAAGCAGAGACGGAAGAACTAGAACTAAGTGCATTTCATGACTCTAAAGATAATACTTACGCAGATTTTGCAAAAAACTTTACTAATATATATCAATCCCAAAGCTTTGATACTTTATTGGATAAAGCCAACATTACTAAATCCGATGAAAAAAAGAAGCTTACACCTAATAACTTTTTGGACTGGCTCCTAGAGGGGGTTGATAAAATAGATTCTGCGCCTCTTACAGGAATTCTAAATGATGTCCCAGAAGATGTTGAACTAAGACACTCCTCCTGGATCCAGTACTTAGAGCAGACGCTTGGAGCAAAGTTTTTAAGAAAAAGCACAATCCATGACGGCGTATTACAAGTATTAGATGTGCTTGAGAGCTCACTGCAAGAAAATAAACACGTTTTTATTTTAGGCCTTAATGATCGAGATATAAAAGAAAAACAAAATGCATTTATTGAGTCTGCAATAATTGAAAAGCTTGCGACAGACCTAGGGTTTGTATTTCCATCGCACTTTTCACAACGAAGACTGCTTGCGATATTGCAAGTGTTGCAAGAGGACAACCGCGTATATCTTTCTTATGCTAAGAACGATGTATCAACCGAACTTCTAGAGCCAAGCATATTTCATTTTTTATTACCACATGATAAATCGACTATACTTCCTTCGTATAATTTACTGCTGCAATCTAATAGATGTAATGATATTCAAACCAGCGACAGCACATTTGCCAGTTACGTAATGAAAAGACTGTCAGCAACCCAAATAGAAACCTACGTAAGGTGTCCGTTTATCTTTTATGCTAAGAATGTGTTGAAGTTGAAAGATGTGAATATATTAGATGTGGACGTTGATCCGATGACCAACGGTAATATTATTCATCAGGCCTTGGCAATTATTGTTGCAAATAAATCTTGGCCAAATATATCTCAGAAAATTTTAGCAGAAGCCATCAACGAATCCGTTTTAAGTTATCAGAAAGATATAAAAGAAGAAAAGTTAATAGCTTCTTATAAAGTAAAGGCTAAAGAATACCTAGATGCTTTTTTACAATTTGAAGTGGATTGGCGTAGAATTTATCCTGATACAAAAACTATTGGTATTGAATACGAAATAAATGCGTACCTGGATAATAATGGATATTTTCACCGCGAGCCTGGATCGAACCGTTATCCATTTAAAGCCAAAATAGACAGAATTGATACGGATGGAAGAGGTAATTACTTAGTCATAGACTATAAATTTAAAAAATCTAGCCAGCATACAAATATTTCGACATGGTTCTCTAAGGGCAGTTTTCAATTGGCGATGTATTCGCTACTCATCGAAGATATTAAAGAGTTTGAGGATTTAGCTTCAGTAGTTGGTGGTATATACTATACATTAAAGCCTCTAGAGAGAAAAAAAGGATTTTTACTAGAGGCAAATACGGGTTTATATACGTATAATGGCGATAAAAGGAGTTTTATTAGTGAAGATAAGAAGCAAGCTTATTATCAAGACTTACGAGATAAAATTAAACAATCTATAGCTGCTATTGAAGATGGTAAGTTTGGACCAAATCCTTTAGATATCAAAAAATGCGACACGTGCGCATGGAGAAATACATGTCGAGCCAGCCATTTAAATTAAACTCAAAACTGGTGCAAGCTGGTGCTGGAGCGGGTAAGACAACAGCACTTTCTGACCATGTGTTTACGTCTATTAAGGACTACTTTAAGGCCAATAAAAAATACCCTCATTTTATTGTGTGTACCTTTACTGTTAAAGCAACGCAAGAGCTTAGAGAGAGATTGGTCAAAAAGGCCTATGATTCGGGCGATCAAAAGCTCTTAGATGTGATTAAAGATCCTTCGTTAGTTAATATTTCTACAATTCATGGACTATTAAATCATCTACTTCGTAAATATGCTCTTGATTTTGGGTTACAGCCTGACTTTCAATTACAAGACGAGTTAACAGAAGAGCGATACCGACGTAAACTTACAAGAGCTATTTTTATCGATAATGATAGGCTTCAGAAAACTCTTGAAATATTTAGCTTCAAAGAGATCAATGAAATATTGTATAAACTTTTTTTAATAAAACTAAATAACCACGAGCTTAAACCTATAGAATTAAATGATTTAAATTCATTATATAGTGAGTATCGCGATAACTTGATCTTAAGGATAAAAAAAATTATTACCCTTACAGTTGGAGTAGAGGCTCTCGCTGAATTTACAGCATACCTTTCTGCATTGACCTCTGATCTTTCATCCATAAAAAAAATTGATGATATTAAATTCCCTAGGTTTAGTAAAAAATTAAATCTAGATGAGTCAGCATGGAATGAAGTAAAATCCCTTAGAGAGTTCTTAAAAGAAAATTGTCATAAGTCATTTTTAGATCTTAAATTTTGGACTGATAACATTAATTTATTTAGCGCCTTAGAAGAAATTTTTGTAATATATTTTGATGCCATGATAAACCGTAAAATTTTGGATACCAAAATTTGCCTTTCTGAAATCGAAGGATTATCAAACTATTTATTATCAAAGAATAAAAGTGTCCCGCTTAAGGTGCAAGAACAAATCGATTATTGGTACATTGATGAATTTCAAGATACCAGCCCAGTACAGCTACATGTTTTAGAGAAATTAATTGGAAAGAATGAACGATACATTGTGGGTGACCCGCAGCAGAGTATCTATCTTTTTAGAGGGGCAGAGGTATCTCTTTTTGATAAAATGAGAGATGATTTCAAATCTAAAGATAAAGATCTCGAAATCAAAAATATTAATTATCGATCAGATTCTCCTCTATTAGCTGTAATTAATGATATTTTCACTCCGCTAGGTTTCTTAGAGATGAAACCTTTTATAGATAAACCTAAGGCTTGTGTAAGCGAGCTGCTCTTTCATAACGATGGTCAGTCATTTGAACAAATTTTTGGATTGATTAAAGACATCAAAGCTGGTGGATCTGCCTTGTCATCGATAGCCATCTTAGTAAAGACTAATGATGAGTTATCACAAGTTCAAAGATTTTTATTAAGTAAAAAGATTCCTGTTCTGGTTAGTGCAAGTGGAGGTCTCTTTGAGAATCGCATTGTAAAAGATTTGCTGTATTTTCTACTTGCCCTGTCTAACCCCTATAATAATGAAGTTTTGCTAACTGCTTTGAGAAATCCAGTCTGGGGTCTCCGCGAGGAAGATATACATAATATTTTTGTAGACAAAAAAACAGATAGTGTTTGGACAGACATCGAAGATCATATTGAACAGAGTCCCAATATATCGCTATTTCTTGATTACTATAAAAAAATACAAACCGAGTCGTTTTCACAAGTTTTACAAAATTTCATTATTACATTTAATATTTTAGATCTGTCTTTCGGGTTAGATGGTAGTGGATTGACATATGCTAATGTTTTAAAGTTTCAGCAAATTTTAAAGGAGCAAGAAAAAAATGTAAGTTTTCATATTATTAGATTTGCAAAGTACTGCCTAGGTTTTTACAGTCCCTATGATGAAGTTGAAGCAGTGTCTCCGGTCATTGATGATCATGTGCAGTTAATGACTGTACATAAATCTAAAGGCTTACAGTTTGATCATGTAATCTTGCCATTTATGCATAAAAGTTTCAAAGGTAGTCAATTTAAGTCAATTGTATTTGATGATTCGTTCTCTCGCTGGTCATTAGCGCTTCCTTACGGAGACGAGAATACCAAGCAGCACAATATATTTGGGATTAGCAGTTGTCAGCGTGATGAAGAAAAGAAGCTTGAAGAATATGTTAGACTTTTTTATGTGGCAGTCACAAGAGCTATTAAAAAAGTATATTTCGTCGGAGAAGAAAAACTTGGCAAGAACTCTTGGTTCTCTTATCTTCCTACGGACTTTGTCGAGGCTACAGAACACAGCACTGCTAATTATATTAGTAAGCATAGCTACTATGAGACTGAAGGTGTATTTGAAGCTAAAGGTGATAACCGAAAGACAATTAATAAGGCATCAGATATTTTAAAGCCAGGGCGCAGATTTTCAGTTAGCCAAATACTATCTAGTAATATTAGTAGTAACTTTAAGACAGATACTAAAACGTCTTTACTTGCTGAACATATTGGTACAAAGACCCATTCGATATTAGAGCGGTATCGATTTCATAAAGATCTTAAATCTGAAGCGATAGACTATTTACTAGAGCAGACAAAGTTTCCATTTGCGCAGCTAATGAGTTCTGCGCATGTAGAATGGGGGTTTACTTATAAAGTCGGTAATTATTTAATGGAAGGAAAGGTTGATCTTTGGGGCATTGTTGATGGTGAGCTTTGGATTGTCGACTATAAAACAGGGTCTGATCTGTATAAAGATAAAGCTTTTTCACAATTGCAATACTACTCACTGCCAATTAGAAAGTTCACAGGTATTAATTCTGCAAAATTAGTAGTAACCTATCCCTTTGGTAAAAAGACATACATCATGGATGCTGGGGTTGAGGATGTATTGATAGGGCAAATTAAGACCAATTTGGCAGATTGGCAGACTAAAAACGAGTCTCTAATCCAAAGCCTATAAATAATATATTTCCAGGTTTATAATTAAATCTCATGTCTGTTCTAAATAGTAGGGACTGAGAAACGTGGATTAAAATAGCGCTACCTGCATGCAAGCCAAAAACTTTATCATCATCACCAGCATTTGATTTATAAGTAAAATAATCTAAGCCAGCATATAATTGTGTTAAAAAAGCATCAGTTTCGACTTCTTTTTTTGCGCTAAAGTAGTAATCAAAGATCTCTACGCCCTCTGAGTTTGAGATTAGAAAGCCAATTTCATAAAAATCTGCCCATTCAGCTACTTTTGCTAGTCTAGCCCCCCAAGAAGATTGAATTTCTGTTACACCATCAATATTATTAGGTAGTAGAGGGCCGGCATAAACCGACAAAGCCATAGCACCGCCACCGGAAGTAGGTGTTTGTTCTTGTGCCAAAGCTAGGTTATAAGTAAAGCTTAGTAGTAAAAATAAAAGCCTCATACTATCAATGTATAGTATTTTAACTATCAGGCAAAGGATTTTGCAGTAATGATTCAGCAAACAGAAGGTTATTTTAGTGGATACGATAAAAAGCAGCTGTATTATCAGTCGTGGTCAAAAGGCGATCCACAAGCCATAGTAATAGTAACTCATGGTCTAGCAGAACATTCGGGAGCGTATAAATTATTTAGCGAGACGTTGCTGAGTAAAATACCTTTAGATATTTATGCTTGGGACTTACGAGGGCACGGAAGGTCAGAAGGTAAAAGAGGGCTTGTAGAGAGCTTTCAAGAATATATCAAAGACTATCATACGTTTTACAAGCTAGTTAAGGCCGGAAATGATAAGCAACTGCCTATTGTTTTGCTGGGACACTCCATGGGTGGGCTGGTAACAGTAAAGTTTTTATTAGATTACGAAGCTAATATTGAAGTTAAGGGGTTCGTGCTTAGTTCGCCCCTTATGGGCATATCTATGAAAGTCTCTCCGGTTAAAGATTACGCCGCGAAGATGATGGTTAGCCTGCTTCCAACAATTACAATGAGTAACGATATTAACTTCAGAGACCTGAGTCATGACCTAGAGATCATTAAGTCGTATGATGCAGACCCATTTAGACATAACCGCATAAGTCCAAAATTATATTTAGATTTCTTAGAAACATTTCCTAAGGTGTTTGATGCAGCGAATAGAATTCAACTTCCCGCACTCATCCAATTTGCGGGTGATGATAAGTTGGTGGATAAGTTTTCTACCTTAAAATTTTTTGATGCCCTAGGTTCAATACAAAAAGAAAAAATTGAATATACAAATTTTTATCATGAAATATATAACGAATTAGAACGAGAGAGAGTGTATGAAGATTTATCAGTATTTATTAAAAAGCTTATTTCTTAGTTTGTTTTTAGCATCGACTGTGTCGTGCGCTCACTTTGAAAAAGACAGCAAGCTAACTACAGAGCTAAAAGAATTAAGAGGAAAATATTATGCTCATCTAAATAATGTTTGTGTAAAAGATGAGGTCTATGATGGCCTACGAAATGCATTTTATTATGTGGTCTGTCCGCTCGATGCAGAAACGCAAAGCTATCAGTTAGAATTAAATAGAATATATTTTTTATGGGATGATGCGCAGTATGCCGAAAAAAAAGCAGAGATGGAAAAGTCTAAAGCTACTGAAACACAGTTATTCTTAAGTTTTTATACACCAGACAATAAACTGAATGATCTGGGGTCAAAAAACAGTAATTGGCGCGCCTTTATTGATTCGTCTGGAAAGAGATATTTATCTACTATTCAAAAGATGAAAAACCGTTATGAAGATTTAAGGGTGCTTTATCCTAACCATAGTCATTGGAGCACAGGGTATATACTTACGTTTTCAGTTCCTTCTACTAAAATCGATTTTACAAGTGCAGATTTCACTCTTACGGGTAGGGTTGGGTACAGTAAAAAATCTTTCGCTAAATAAATAGATTACGCAAAAAAATTATTCAAGCTTACAGTAAAACTGATCGTTATGAACCTGATGAGCTAGAAGATAACAGGCTAAGTTGCCAGCTTGCTTTCTATATAAAACATGGGTTAATCCAGATGATATGACTAAGGTTGCAACATTAAGTACGCTATAAAGGGATTGTGCTTCGTTCTCAGTTAAAGGGTCGTATTCACAATCAAATTGTTCGCCGGTCTGAATATCTATAGTTCTTTTGCAACTTAGGCCACCAACAAATTTGGTATATATGACTCGTGCGCTAGTATAGCTAAGTTGTTCTTCTGCCTGATCAATGGCTTCATAAAGACTTTCATGCTTTGCGTAGGCAAGAAGTGTGTTGGGACTTAATAATAATATAGAAAGTAGAATGTTTCTCAATGCTTACTCCGGTATTTATGTAATAAAGCTGCCCGCATTAATAGCACATTTCAGGCAGCTTATATAATACTATTTTGGATGACGGTGTTTTTTACAAATTTTTCAGAGGTTTCTGGATAATCAATATTAAAGTGTATGCCTCTAGATTCTTTGCGCTTTTGCGCGCATAAGACTGTTAGTTTGGCTAAGAGGGCAATGTTTCTTAGTTCTAAAATATCTTTTTGAACTTTAAAATCCCAATAGTAATCTTTAACTTCAGAATTGATATGTAATAATCTTTGTTGCGCTCTCTCAAGGCGTTTGTCTGATCGAACGATACCCACGTAGTTCCACATCAAGTTTCTAATCTCGTCCCAGATATGATTGATCACGCTTAATTCGTCTCTATCCTGCTTGGTTGAATGAATCCAATCAGGGATTATGACTTCAGATACTTTTTCTTGAGAAACAAAATTTGTGATGTAGTCGGCGGCTTTTCCGCCTTGAACCAGACATTCTAAGAGAGAGTTACTGGCAAGTCGATTGGCTCCATGTAAGCCAGTGCATGCGGTTTCCCCAATAGCTAGTAAGCCTTTGATATCAGTAACCCCTTGGATATCAGTGAGTACTCCTCCGCATAAGTAGTGAGCGGCGGGTACAACTGGGATAGGTTCTTTACGAATATCAATGCCCAGTGAAAGACAGCGCTCAAAAATAACAGGAAAATGACTTTGAATAAAATCAGGGGATTTGTGAGTGATGTCGAGGTAAACACATTTAGCCCCTGAGGTTTTCATTTCTTCATCAATCATCCGTGCAACAATATCCCTCGGTGCAAGCGGCCCAAGAGGGTGTTTGCCAGCAGTAAAATCCTTACCATCTTTATTAATTAATCTTCCGCCTTCACCGCGTATTGCTTCGGTGATTAAGAAGTTTCTGGTTTCTTTATGATATAAGCATGTGGGATGAAATTGCATGAACTCAAGATTTGAGACTCTACATCCTGCTCTAAATGCCATGGCAATACCATCGCCGGTAGCTCCGTCCCAATTGCTAGTATATAAATAAACTTTACCAGCGCCCCCTGTTGCTAGGACCGTACTCTTAGCTCTTATGGCAACAACCTGGTCTGTTTTAGTATTTAGTACGTAAGCACCAAAGCATTGAATATTAGCTGATGGCTTTAATCGCAATTTTTTATTTGTGATTAGATCTACAGCGCAATGGTGATCTAAGAGAGTAATGTTATCTTGAGCTCTTACTTTTTCTAAAAGTACATTGTGAATAGCTTCTCCGCTATGATCTTGCACATGTAGCACTCTTCTTGCCGAGTGACCACCTTCTAAGCCTAGATGAGTTTTTCCGGTTTCATCCACATCAAAGGCTACACCAAAGTCTTGCAAATCTTGTATGCGGCTAGGGCCATCTTCAACCATCTCTTGCACGATTTCTCTATCCGAAAGTCCAGCTCCAGCAGTTAGAGTGTCCTCAATATGGGATGAAAAGCTATCGCTTGTGGCGGATACACTGGCGATTCCACCTTGTGCCATTCTAGAGTTACAGTCCGTTAGGTCTGTCTTGGTGGCAATCCCTACTTTTAGGTGCTTGGGTAACTTTAGACTTAGATAAAAACTAGCCAGCCCAGAGCCAATGATTAGAATATCGAATTCCATAAAATAATAAGTACGAGCTTGATGGCTAAAGTGGTATGAAAATTAATAACGCGTCAAGCCATGAGCTTTTTGAGAAAGGGCTACACTGAAAGTGAAAATTACGTAAAAATATAATGAGATCATGCACTTATGATCAGGATATGGAGCACGGATGCGATTTCCATTATGGCTAAAACTTAGCTTAGTTTTAAGTTTAGTTTTTATTGCTGCCCTTTGGGCGGTGTTAACAAATACGAATAAAGTTTTCTATCAGGATAAAAGAGATTTTCTGATTGAGATGTCGTCAAAGATCAACAGCTCGAATTCAAAAATAGTGCAAGAGCGTATACAGAATTTACAAAAAAAATTAGCTATTTTTACTTCGAATTACCAGTCATTAAGCTCACAACAAAAATCTCATCCAGATTTAGATAAGGTAATTTTTAATCAATACCCAGAGTTTTTAGCTATATCACTCGTGGCAGATTCAGCGAGTCCTATTCAGTGGTTACGTAAACAACCTTCTACGGCTCTTGCCTCTTGGCCCGAGAGCGAGTGGGCAAGTATTTTTAGTGGCTATGCATCTAAACAAGTGCCTGCTGGAAATGTCGAGTTTGAGTTTTTCCAAAATTTACAAAAGCAACAATACATTGTAATTATTCTTCCAGTAGAATTGTCTGACACGAAACTATCTAATACAAAAATTATAGCACTGTTAGATGCTACAATATTTTCAGATTTCCTGTCTGAGTATAAGACCACATTAAATCTAGTTTATATCACAGATCAAAAGGGTGTCGTATTTGCTCATCCATTTTTAAATGAAATCGGTAAATCCTATGCGGGCAATTCTTTAGTAAAAGATGTTGTTGGTAACGCTCGTAAACAAGGAACGGGAGATAATTACTTAGATAGTAATCAACAAGAGATTGTTGCAAGTTTTGAAAAGGTACCTTTGACTAACTTTTTAATTTATACGACCACTCCAAAGGCTGAGGCGTTTAGAGCGGCTGATGAATTATGGAGATCGCTTCTTATCATAGCATTAGGCGTGATTTTGGTGGGTGTTGTAATTTCATTCTTATTTGCAAAATTTATTACCAATCCGTTGGATCGTCTTAAGCTGCTCGCTGAAAAAATAGGTAAGGGTGATTTTAAGGTAGATGTAAATGTAAGGTCAAAAGATGAGGTAGGAGATCTTGCGGAAAGTATTAGATCTATGGCAAAAAATCTGGTGGAACGTGATGAAGCATTAGATCACTCTAAAACAGCCTTAATACAAAGTGAAAAAATGTCTGCATTTGGTCAGTTAAGCGCGGGGATTGCCCATGAAGTAAAAAATCCATTGGCTGGAATTTTAGGGCATGCGCAGTTAGCAAAAGGTAAAACTAAAGATGCTGAGATTTTAAAGCATGTGAATTTTATAGAAAAAGAAGCGAGACGAACTAAAGAGATTGTTGAAAGCTTAATGAAATTTGCAAGGGCTGAAAAGTTAGAGCTGGTGCCCACAAACTTATTTGATACAGTACACTCGGCTGCGGATCTTGTAGATCACCAGGTTTCGCTTCAAAATGTAAAAATTCATAAACATATTAATAAAGTCTCAGTAGTTGCTGGAAATACAAACCAAATTCAACAAGTGCTGTTAAATTTAATGATGAATGCCAGTCACGCAATGGAAAACTCAGATAAAAAAGAGTTGCATGTATATCTAGATGACGTAGGTGATAATGTGCAAATCAGAATTCGCGACACGGGAACTGGTATGCCAAAAGATGTTCAAGAAAGAATATTTGAACCATTCTTCACGACAAAACCATCAGGCAAGGGAACGGGTTTGGGTTTGTCTGTTTCGGTTGGTATTGTCAAAGATCACAAGGGAAAAATTTATGTTGAATCAGAGATGGGTGAAGGCACTACTTTTTTTATAGATATCCCTAAAGATACAGAGGTAGCGCTGCCACCGTCAACCAGAGAGGTGGTTGAAGAAAAGGCTGAAGAGATTGTGGCAAGTATTGCTAAGGTGGCAAAAGAGGTCGATGAAGAAGAAATCTCGTTAGATAGAGAGGTTACAAATCATGAAGAAATACCAATGCCACCAGCTCCTGAAGATGAAGACAATGAAGAAGACATTGTTATAGAAAACGTGAGTGAGAAGAAGTCCTATAGTATGGTTGGCGGCCGAGATTATCTGATGACCAAAGAAGAGGTTACAGAATCTAGAAAAAAAGTAAAAAATGTTAGGCGTGACCCCAAGTTAGATGAAAGTAGAGCAGATGACTTTCAAGTTAAAATTAGAAAGCCTAAGGTAAAATAGGAGACGCATTGGATATTGCAAACTACCGCTCAGAGTTTATGATTTTTGTCGTTGATGACGAAGAATCGATTCGTTCAATTTTGGAGGAGGCTCTTGGTGATGCTAAATATCAAGTTAAAACATTTCCAACGGCTGAGGATGCATTAGAGGTTATAAAAAAAGAACCTCCGCATGTTATCTTATCTGATATTCGTATGCCAGGAATGAGTGGGATAGATTTATTGGTCGAAGTTCGCTCGATCAGTACAGATATACAGTTTATTATTATGACATCACATGCCAGTCTAGATACGGCTCTTCAAGCGATAAAACTTGGAGCCTATGATTACTTACATAAGCCCTTCGAAGATATCAATGATGTAATTGTAACTTTAGATAGAACGGTTGAAAAACTTTTTTTACAATATCAAAACGAGCAACTTCTTGAAGAGCTTGCAGTAAAAAACAATTCTCTGATTGATCTTAATGCGCGAATCGCAAAGGAGAAAGAGGAGGTTGTTTACATCAATTCATTTATGGCTGAAGTAGCTAGAGTTATTGAGGTTGACGAGGTTTTAGATATTTTTTTAGCTCATTCAGCAAAGCTTGTTGAAAATAAACCGGTAATATTTTTCAAGCATTTACCCGCTTACTCATCCCTATTGCTTTATAAAGCTGGCGCTTTAAATATAGATGAGTATAGAGGCGTGGGAGTTAGTTTAAAAGACATACCTGTTAAGAGTTACAATGAGAGCATCCAGTCGCCGCAGGCTCTAGAGCCGCTGGCAGATTTAATGTCAGAGGTATTTGGTCAAACTAGATTTTTAGCCTTACCTCTAGTGTTAGAAAATGAAGTAGCTGGTGTTGTGGTTACGCAAGACATTGAAGACATTTCTGCAAGACGTGTTTATGACAGCTTTATACAGGTTTTAAGTGTGTCGTATCATAATGCCGTGATGAGAAAACGAATGCACGAAATGGCGATTAAAGACCCACTAACGGGTTTATATAACCGTCGTTTTTACAATCAAAAGCTCGATGAAGAAATCGCTCGTTCAAGACGTACGAGATATCCAGTCTCTTTAATTTACATGGATATAGATCATTTTAAAAAATATAATGACAATAACGGTCACCAAAATGGTGATCTTTTATTGAAATCTATATCTAAGCTTATGCAAAAAACCAGTCGTGCCAATGATGTTGTGGCAAGACTTGGTGGAGAAGAGTTTAGCATTATTCTTCCGCATACGGATTTAATGGGTGCGGCAGTTAAAGCAGAAAAATTGCGTAAGATCATTGAGACAACTAAGTTTCCATTTGGCGAGCTACAACCAATGGGATTTATTTCAATAAGTATCGGTGTAAGTGAATACCCTACAATTAGTAGGGATGGAGAAGGAATGATTAAGGCAGCAGATGATGCTCTTTACAAAGTTAAAGAGACTAGTCGAAACCGTGTGTGTGTGGCTCAAGCGCCTGATGGATTTACTCCTGATTTTACTCCAGAAAAAGTTCCGCCGTATGACCCAAATGAGAAAAAAAATGCCTAAAACAGAAAGCCTATCAAGACCAGCTTTTGCGGAGATACATCTAGAGCGCCTGATTAGTAATTTAGAATATTTATTAAATAAAACAAAGCACCCATTTTTTTGCCCAATGTTAAAAGCAAATGCGTATGGACACGGAGATCAGCAAATTGCAAATCTTTTGCAAGGTAGAAATATCACAACTGTTGGTGTTTCCACCATTGATGAGGCTATACATTTACGCCATGGTGGTTATAAAAATGAAATCCTTGTGTTCTCGGCAAGTTTTCAATCATGTGCTAGTGAAGTCTTACAATTTAACTTAACACCTGTATTAAGTGACCCGAGTCATCTAGAAACTTTTAAAAATATAAGCTCTCATATTCGTGTACATATAAAGTTAAATACTGGTATGAATCGCATGGGTCTTGATGAAGACAAGTTGCCTAAGGTAGTTGAGGATTGTAAGAAGCAAGGTTTGCAAATAGTTGGAGTGCTGACTCACCTGCATAGTAGTTCGGATATTTCTAATAGCGATGGCACCAGTAGACGACAAGTTGAGATATTTGAATCCTTACAAAAAAAATATTTTGCAGATAGTGTGCTTAAGCATGTTTATAATAGTGATGGTTTATTGTTAGCAGAAAAGCCAAGTTATGGGGCGAGGCCAGGTATTGCACTTTATGGCTATAGTGAAACCGAAGACGATGCTTTACTACCTGTTATGGAATTAAGAGCAAAATTAGTAAGTGTCCGTAAAGTGCGCAAAGGCGAGATTGTATCTTACTCAGGTACATGGAGAGCGAATGAGGATACTACAATAGGAGTATTGCCGCTGGGGTATGCTGACGGTTTACCTAGAGTATTATCTAATAATATTAGTTTTAGATATAAAGGGTATTCGATCCCACAGATTGGTACAATATGTATGGATTATACAATGGTTAATTTAGAGCAAGTAAAAGATAAAATAGATGTTGGATCGGTAATTACTGTTTTTGGGATGGAGAAGGGGTTTGCCGCTTCGGATGCCGCCAAAAAAGCAAACACAATATCTTATGAAATGTTAACTTCAATCAGCGAGAGAATTCCTCGTTTTTTTATAGATTAGGGATATGGAAGATAGTAAGCAAAGTTTTCTACAACGAATGAATCAAAGCCTATCTGAATATACTTCAGAGCTAGGGAATTTATTCGTTTTTTTATGGTTGTCCATTAAACTTTTTTTTACGCCGCCATATAGATTTGGTGAGTTTTTGAAGCATATGGAATTCATTACGAATAAATCCATTTTTATCATTTGTCTGACTGCATTTTTTACGGGTATGGTTTTATCATTTCAAATTTATTTAGGTTTTAAAATTATTAATTCTGAGAATCTTGTGGGGCCAACTGTGGGCTTAGGTATTTTTAGAGAACTTGGTCCCGTGTTAACGGGTTTAATTGTGGCTGCTCGTGCGGGTGGTGCAATGGCTGCAAGACTTGGAACAATGAGGGTGACTGAGCAAATAGATGCACTCGCCGTCATGGGTATTGATCCTAAGCAATTTTTGATTGGCCCTCGCATAATGGCAGCTGTTGTTGGGATGCCACTCTTAAGTGCGATATTTTCATTCGTAGCCATGTTGGGTTCATACTTTATTTGCGTTCATCTCTTGGGTTTAGATTCAGCTATTTTTATCGATAAAGTACAGTTTTGGTTAAACCCCATTCATCTTAATGAAGGGTTATTGAAAGCAACTATATTTGGTCTAATTTTTGGTCTTATATGTACTTATAAAGGCTATAATACTAAGGGTGGAGCAAAGGGTGTCGGGGACGCTACAAATGCAGGAGTAGTGAACAGTATGGTTCTGATAATTGTTTCTGATTTTTTTATAACAAAAATATTTAGATTATTTGTGATTTGGTTTGAGTTATGAGTGACGCAATTGTAATTAAAAATTTGAAAAAAACATTTAATGGTACAGAGTATGTTTTAAAGGGCATAGATCTAAGAATCCCAAAGGGAAAGATTACAGTTCTTATTGGCTACAGTGGTACCGGTAAGAGCGTGTTATTAAAACATTTACTAGGTTTATTAAAACCTACAGATGGAAGCATAGAGGTCTTAGGTAAAAATCTGCAAGAGATGGACAACGAAGAGTTAATTCGCTTTCGCTGTAACTATGGAATGCTTTTTCAAGATGCTGCACTTTTTGATGATCATACAATGATTGAGAACGTGCTATTTCCGATCAATGAGTATCGCCGAGACTTAAGTGTGGCTGATAGACGAGAAATTGCCATAGCAAAACTAACTCAAGTTGGTCTTGAGGCGAAAAGTTATGACAAGTTGCCGTCAGAGCTAAGTGGTGGCATGCGTAAGCGTTGCGGACTCGCCAGAGCTTTAGCCCTAGATCCAGAAATTATATTATATGACGAACCAACGACCGGTCTTGATCCGATAATGACGGAAACGGTGGATAATTTGATTTTAAATACGCATAATCATAGAGAGGGTGTAACTAGTGTGGTCATTACTCATGATCTTTATGCGGCTTTTCGCTTAGCTCACTTTGTTGCAATGTTAGATAATGGAAAGGTTCTGTTGTCAGGAACCCCTCAAGATTTTCTCAAGTCAGATATAGACTTGGTAAAACGTTTTGTAGAAAAAGGGATAAAGCATTCGTGAATCTAGGTAGTGCAACTGAGTTAAAGGTGGGTGCTGTTGTTTTAGCCGTATTAGGGCTAATTGTTTTCATGTCATTTTCGATGAGTGAAGATCCAAGCTACTTGGGAACATCTAAAAAATATTTCTTTTATACGCCTGATGCCAGCGGCCTTATTAAAAAATCTTCCATAAAATTAGCTGGTATTGATGTGGGTGTTATTAGAGATATACAGCTGCGTGATGGATTGGCCTATGTTGAAATTACTTTAAAATCTGATGTGAAATTAAGTCCTTCCTCTCGTATTGAAGTCAGGGCAAATGGAATTTTGGGTGACAAGTATGTAGAGGTTGTTCCTGGAGATATCCGTGATGGTGTTTTAGAAGATGGTTCGCAGATCTTAGAAGTTAGAGATACCGGATCGTTAGCTGCTCTTATGAACGAAGTGGGAAAAATTGCTGGTTCATTAAGTAGTGTCGCTAAAACAATCGAGCAAGCTGCCACCAAAGATGGAGATAGATCGAGCCCAATTGGAAGAATTATAAATAACATGGAAGTTTTTACGGCGGATCTTGCCGAAATTTCTAATGGGCGTAAGCGTAAGATAGGTGAGATCATTGATAATGTTCATGATGTAACCACTGGGCTGAGCGACGTATTTAATGACCAAGGTGATGGTGGGTTTAAGGCCAATTGGGCCAAACTTTCTAATACAATTAATAAATTAGATGAATCAATGGATAACATTAAATCTATAACTGGAAAGATCAACTCTGGTGAAGGTACATTGGGTAAGCTTGTTAATGATGAAACTACAATTGATAGTGTGAATGATACCTTAACTCAAGTGAATGAGTTCTTTGGCGCGGCAGGAAAGCTTACCACGGACATTGATTTTCACTCAGAATACTTAGCAGAAGATGATTTAACTAAAAGCTATCTATCTGTTAAAATACAGCCTGGTTTAGATAGGTTCTATGAGCTAGGTATCGTGGATGATCCGCGCGGTGTATCAGAAGAAGAGCAAGTAATATCAGGGCCAACTGGCGGAGCAACAACGGATACTACAACCACAACAATTTTTAAAAATAAAATTAAATTCAATGCAATGCTTGCTAAAAACTTTTTCAATCTAACTGTTAAGGCGGGTATCATTGAAAATGAAGGTGGCGTTAGTTTTGAATATTACCTGTATGGTGATAAGTTAAAATGGAATTTAGACGTATTCGATTTTGACCAGACAAATATACGTAGTGCTTTAAAGTGGTCATTTTACAGAGGAATCTATGTCCTAGGTGGAGTTGATGATATCCTAAATGAACGCACAGGGGTTAGTGGATATTTTGGAGCCGGATTGTATCTTACAAATGACGATATAAAACTCTTGTTATCTGGACTATCCTTGTAATGGGCCAAGAACAATTACATTCAAAAATCTACATCATAAAATCAGCACATAAAATTTTAGGGCCATTCACAATCAAAGAAATAATTGATCAGATGTGGGGTAAAAAAATACATGCATTTGATGAGGTTAAGACGCCGTTTACGCGCTGGTGCTTTTTGCGTGATGACGAAGCCTTAGGTAAGGTGTTTAAAGATATCATTGAATCACGTGTAAGTTCAGATGATGTTGATGATGTAACTACAACGCTAGAGAAAACAGCCTTTACTGTGTCGCAAAGATTAATAAAGTTAAAAGAACTATCGCATCACACAGCCTCATTGTCTGATCATCAATCTACAAACTTTAGTGATTACAGAGAAGATGCAGAAGATATCATGCAAAACAACTCCAGTATTAGTGTAATTTCTATGAAGCCTGGATACAAAAAATCAAAACCGAAGGCGCAACGTTACCTATATATTGCTATATTAATTGTTAGTATTGCATTGTTTGGCAGCTTGCTTTTAGAAGAAAGTAAGCAGGTTAAATCTCTGTCTGTGAACTCGGCTTTATGGGATAGATCAAACTATTTGGGAGATACGAAAACAATACTCTCCATTTATAATGATCAAGTAAGATACAATACCGATGTTAGCTATAAGTTTATAGAAGCTAATATAGCCGAGGATAAGTTTTTAAATGCTGAGCAAATTATAACGTCTATGTTAACTGACAACTTGCCATCAAAAGATAGAGCGAGGCTCTTGAATTATTCAGGAGTTATTGAGCTACACCGACAAAATTTTCCAGAAGCGAATGCTTTATTTAAACAGGCAATGCAATTAGATCCAACATTTGAAGAGGCGCAGATTAATTTAGTAGATGGTTTCTTACTTATGGATGATATTACTCAAGCCAAAGTATTTTTACCAGATGAAGTAAAACTAGAGAATGCGCAATCGACGTTAATCTATCTACATTATGAGACATTGTTTTTTGACGAAAAATTCTCTCCAGAAGATGATGCGTGGCTAAATGATCTATTTGCCAATGCGATACAACCATATGATCAACGTCAAGAAATCATGATGCTCTTAGGTCTACTACTATTAGAAAAGAAGTATGAAAATGAAAGCATGCAAATGTTTCAACGCGCTTTAGATATAAATCCCAATTTTATGTTTATGAATATACAATCTCAGGCTTTATATCATCCAAAGGTTGTCGTGCAAAAGACTCTAGTCTTTTTGAAGCGCTATGAATATAAGTACCAAGGAAATCCATATTATTTAGCTGCTATGTCTATGTTGTACTATAAAAGTAAGTCAGATATTTTGGCTCGTAAATATTTAGATCAAGCGCAAAGAATTAACCCGACAGACTCTTTCTTGCAGGCTATGCAGCTATTTTTTGATCCAAAGTTCGAAGACACTAATTTAAGCGAGAGGATTTTATCTGGGCAACTAACTCTGCAGCATGCTAAGCTTGCTGCTACGTATTGTTATAAAGCAGAAAAGATTAAATGTGCTGATGATCTTTGGAATTATATACTTATTGCTAACCCAAACAGTATTGAGGCCATCACGGGTAAGATACGTATTTTTTTAAAGAAAAACCTTCGCACAGAGGCAAAGCAATGGTTGTACAAGGGGTTAGGATTAGCTCCTAGGTATGTGCCACTTCGAGAGCTAGAAATGGATAGTAACTTATGATTAGAGTTTTATTTTTAATTATACTTTCTGTGTCCTGTACTCATAAATCTGAAGAAAAACGCATTGATTATAAAAAGGTTTTAACTTTAAATCGTAATGATACACTCGATATTCCTCTGACCCTGCGTAATCAACTAGAGCTAGATTACTTCGTATTAAGCCCGCGACCAGTTGCAAGAACAGATACGCAAAAAAAAGTTTTACTAGGAACTTTGACTAGAGAATACTTGCCCTTCGAGGCCTTTCTGATTGATCACCAATCTGTTTTAAGCGAGGAGTCATATTTATTTAAAACTGATGGTGGCGGCCAAATAGATTTGTCGCATTATCTTAATGGTAAAGCGGGTGAATTTTCTTTAGGATTCCATTTAGATGAAAAATATAGTGCATCTAATACCAGAGTATATTTTTTGAATAATCTTAAGGCGCAAGGTTGTGGTGAGTATAAGGATATAACGAGTTTCTTTTTTACTACAATTAATAAAAAAGGATTGATAACAAGCACTAAGGATCTTATACATTTAAAATTGTTAGTCGGTGCCATAGTTTTAATTTCTAATATTGATGATAAGTACTATATGGGCCAGTTATACATTACAGATTCAAGAGTCAAAAAAGCTCTATGTAGGTAAAAATGTCATTAGTAAGCGTAAATGGGTTAATTACCAAGCCTGAAGATGCAGTTATTTCAGTCTATGATCGAGGCTTTTTGTTTGGTGATGCTGTATATGAGGTCACCAGATCCTATGGAAAAGTTCTATTCTCCCTAGAAGCACATATTGACCGCTTATATCGCTCTGCTGAGGCTATTATGCTCAATATTGGCATAAGTAAAGACGATTTTACTAAGCAGGTATATGAGTTTTATAAAAAAGAAAATAATGATGATATTTACATCCGAATTCAAATTTCGCGCGGTAATGTAAAAAAAGAACAAATCAGTTTATTTCCTGAAAATCATGGTCACGCTAACGTTGTGATGTATTTACATCCACTCAAACCATTTGATCCTACGTTGTATACAGAGGGACAAAAGCTTGTGCATGCAGGTAATCTGCGTAACTCAAAAAAATCATTAGATCCTAATATTAAGTCAGGAAACTACTTAAACAACATTATGGCTCTGCTAAACGTAGATAAAGAAAAGTACTCTGATAGTTTTTTACTAGATGAAGAGGGCTTTGTTACAGAGGGAACGACTTTTAATATTTTTTATGTAAAAAACGGGGTTGTTTATACCAGTCCCGATGATTCAGATATTCTTTTGGGGATTACTAGAAATATTCTTTTAGAAGAATCTGTTAAAAAAGGGATTACGATTAAAAAGAGAAACTTTACATTAGATGACCTTTATAGTGCTGATGAGGTGTTTACCACATCAAGCACCAAAGAAGTTATGCCAGTAAGTTTTGTTGATGATAAAAAGATTGCATCTGGCCAGCCAGGTAAAATTACAAATGAATTGATGGTTATATATAAAGAGCATATTTCTAGTTATTTAAAGTGGGCTAAGACGACCCACCCGTGGAAATAAAATGATTGATTTTTTAATGGCCTATAAAAGATATGATCCTGCTGCAAAATCACTTTTTGAAATTGCTCTATTGTATCCAGGCCCCAAGGCAATATTACTGTACAGGTTTGCTAGCTGTTTTTATAAAATTAGACTTTTCTTTTTAGCCAGATTATTTTGTGAAACGGGGCGAATGTTTACAGGAATCGAGATTCATCCTGGTGCCAAAATTGGCAAACGCCTAGTGATAGATCACGGCATGGGTGTGGTGATTGGCGAGACAGCTGAAGTTGGCGATGATTGTATTATTTTTCACGGCGTGACCCTAGGTGGAATGCGATTTGAGGATATCAAGCGTCATCCTACTATTGGAAATAAGGTGGTTATTGGTACAGGAGCTAAGGTCTTAGGGGCAATCACAATTGGTGATAATTCAAAAGTAGGCGCTAATGCGGTGGTTACAGATTCTGTGCCAGCAAACGTGACAGTTGTGGGAATCCCTGCCAAGATTAAGTCATGAGTCGATTCAAACAAATTTTTTGGTTGTTACATCTAGCATGGATTTGGTTAATTTTGTTTGGCCTTCATGTTGTTATTGTTGAGTACTTGCAGTGGAGCAACGTGATCATTACTGTTTTCAGTAAACTCATCTATTTTTCGTGCTTTTTAATGTTCCCTGTTGGTGAAGCACTGAATGATACAAGGATTTTTTGGCTATTTTTTATAATGCAATTTAGTTTTTGGGCGTTAGTATCTTTGGTGAATTCTTTTATTTACAGAAAGTTTAATCGATGAAGGTATTATCTGCAAATCAAGTTATTTTAGATGCCATACAGTTTTTAAGAAATCATGAAACGAAGATTGCTGTGATTGATTTAGATTCTACTCTTTATAATGTTTCAGGTAGACAAATTAAGATTTTTAAAGAATTCGCAAATGATAAAAAGTTTCAAACCCTATTTCCTAATGAGACGGCCGCTCTAAAATCTATAAGTGGCGATAATATGGCATACTACCCAGTGGACTGCCTTAAGCAGATTGGACTTACAGAAATACATAAAGACTTCTCTTCGGTGTACCATGAGTTTTGGAGCCCAAAGTTTTTTTCAAATGAATATTTGATTTATGATCAAATCGAAACAGGTGCTCTTGCGTTTATGGAAAAACTTGAATCGCACGGATGCAAGATTGTTTATTTGACGGGGAGAGATGTTGGCCGCATGGGCCCTGGAACTAAAGAGCAGTTACTTAGAGACATGGCTCTGACTGCAGGAAGAGATTTGATTCTTAAGCCGCACCTTAGTGAGGACGACCACAGCTTTAAGTTACGTATAGTGCATGATCTCTGTAAAGATCAGGCTGGCCTTGTGTTTATTGATAATGAAGCTAACAATTTAAATCATATCTATTTAGAAGGCTTACCGGTCTGGTGTGTTTTTTTTGATACTGTGCATTCAGGAAAAGCCGAGCCCCTTGAAGCGTTAGACGTAATGCGGTCTTTCGTCCTGTAAAAATAATTTACATAATATACTACTTATAAAAATACATCCAAAGGTCTTAAGACCTTCATCGCTAGATCCGATGAAGGTATGTGCAAAAGTTTTTTTATTTATCTAAAAACAGAGAGACCTTGGGCCCGTTCAGTGTGGAGCGCATCCATACTATGCTTGCTAGTGGGCAATTGCAGGCAACTGATTATGTCTATTTAGAAGAGATCCAAGACTGGGTGTCTTTATTAGAGTTTTTGCCAGAGAAGGCACAAGCCAAGATAATTAAAGCTAAAACAGACGCCACCTCTATCGATGAAAATGATTGGTTTATATTAAAAGATCATAAGCGCTTTGGTCCCTATGCCTTTTTAGAGGTTGTTACCATGCTCCAAGACCAATCAGTCAAAGAGTACGACTATATTTGGAACTCGACCATGTCTGAGTGGCAAAAGGTTGCCGATGTAAAAGAATTTTCTCAAAACACTTTAAAATCTGTAACTCTTAAAAATTCAGCTCCAAAGGTGCGCAGACGTTATCCAAGGATATCATTAGGCGCATCACTTATGGTTCATAATGATAGACAAGTTTGGAAAGGCGCTAGCTTAGAGATTAGTGAGGGCGGCTGTAAAATAACAATGCCCACTTCGCAATTACAGGTCGGCGAATCTTTAACGATATTGTTCAAACCCAATCATCTTCTCCCGCCTTTTCATGCGAGCTGTGAAATAGTTAGTAAAGAGGATAAGGGGCAAATCATCCATTACGGACTTAAGTTTTTACATGTTGAAAAACAGGTAAAAAAATTCATTAAACAAATCGCAAAAAAAGCAGCGTAGGGCTTTGGGGGACATTTGTTAAAACAATTTTTCAAATGCATAGTATTAGCCTCCCTACTTATTTCTTGTTCTGATGGATCTAAGGACTCTACATTTGGATCATCGAATGTTGGTAAAGAGCAATTTGCTGGTTATGGCACTAAATTAGATATCCTTTGGGTTATTGATAATTCAGTAGACACTAAAAATAAAAAAGCACAAATCGCTGACAAAATGGATTCTTTCTTCTCTAAGATTGTTACCTTAGGGTTAGATTTTCATGTGGCAGCAATCACAACAGACTCAGCAGCTCAAAATGAATTGGGACACTTCATAGGGAATCCAAATATTTTAGACCGTGAAACTTGGAACTTACAAAGTGCATTTTCGCAATTAGTACAACCCATAGAAAATATAGTAACTGTAAATACTGGCTTTGATGCGATCCTAAGTGCTTTAAGTTGGGAAAAGCTGATGACAGTAAATAAAAATTTTTTACGAGAAGATGCGCTTTTAGTAGTGATCTTTGTTAGTGATAAAGAGGATGCGAGTGTATCAGATCTACAAGAGGTTGAAGCAACATTAAATCGATTAAAACCATCAGACAAAAAACAAGGTTGGATATTTCATTCGATTTCACCGAATGAGGCGGGGTGTGGTAAATCTATTGCCACAAAAGTGAAGCAACTAGCAATAATATCAAACGGTATTAACTCTGATTATTGTGACTCTACAGAAAGTTCTCTTTTAAATATCAGAGATGCAAGTATTGAAGTGGTCACCGAGATTCCGCTGCTAGTTTCAACAAATGTCGATACGGTATCTATAGCAGTTAACAGTGTCTTGGTACCAAGGGACGTAAATAACGGTTGGAGCTACTATGCTGCCAACCATTCAATAAGATTTTATGGTTCAGCGGTTCCGGCAGCGGATACAATTATAAAATTGACTCAGTCACCTAGGTAGCATTAAGAGCGAAACATAATTTTTCTACACTATCTACAAACTTTGGCGTCAGCCTACTAAAGTCATCCGCATCTATTATTTTTATTTTTGCAGTAGGGTTCATTGATTGCCAGTAGCTTTCAATTTTTGCCTGACCTTGTTTTTTAATTACATCAGACATCACAAATATATAATTGGCTTTTGTGTTAGTGGATTGTTCTTTGCTCCAAATGGGGTAGCCCTTGGTTTGAACAATATTTTTTAATCCGCAATGGGCAAGAGCATCATCAATAAAAGTATTTTTACCTGCCACGTAGATCGGTGAAAAATCAATTTGTAAAAGGTAGGTTAGATTTTTTAGTTGAGGGAGCGCAGAGATTTGCTGTTCAATTTGTTCGATAGCTGTTGTTTTAGCTTCAGGAAATTTTGTTTTAAGTAATTTTAAATTGTCTATTAAGTCGGCAAGTTTTTGATTTTTTAAAACAACAAGCTCAATGCCTAATTGTTTTAATTTTGGTGTTAATGCGGTAAAGCCCAAATCATAGGCTACTACATGGGAGATTTTTTGTTGTACCAACTTTTCATAATCTACGACTAGACCATTGCTACTGATTTCTGTGTTAGTAAGATTTGGGATTTTATGAGAGAGAGTATCAGTTGCAACAACGATTTTGTTTAGATTTAAGGCAATAAGTAGCTGGCTGCTAGCAGGATCAAGACTGGCGATGCGAAGTTCAGAGCAAAAAACTTGCGAGTAGTATAAAAAAATAATCATGAACATGCTAAAAATCCTCTTTTGCCATCATCTCTAGCTTAAGAAATACATAATGACAAGATGATGCAAAATGTTAGTAGCGGCTAATTGAAAAGATTATGATAATATTGCCTAGATATATCAATGAATTAGCGATAGATTCTTTGCCATATAGTGAGGAAATATGTCTGTATTGTCGAACCAAAATACGGGGACGAATGTCTCTGAATCTGATGTAAACCAGTTGCTTTTTACTGGT
>JBBKWS010000124.1:0-22667 GCA_037969075.1 Bdellovibrionales bacterium
AGTGTGTGCGGCAGATCCTGTGGACTACCATATTCGAAACCTCTATTTAGCGCAGGACCCTCTTCCAAGTCCGACTGATCTTTTTTCAGATATTTTAAGTCCGTTAGATAGTCGAATAAATTGTGCCTGTGATAACGGTGCTACTAATTACCCGACCTGTAACACATGTTCTGTTGGGTATACGTATGATGGTTCAAGTTGCGTGGCATCAACTTGCCCAGGCGGTCAGATAAACCCACCGACTTGCGATCAAATGCCAACATGTCCAGGTGGTCAGATTAATCCACCGACTTGCGATCAAATGCCAACATGTCCAGTTGGTTTTAGCAACCCGCCAAGTTGTACGACTCCAGTAGCTATGTGCTGGTCGTTATCAACTACTGTTAATTGCTATACTTCTGGTAGCTGTACGGTAATGAATGAGACTAGGACATCTGGCTGTGAAAGCGGAGGAGTTGCTCCTCCATCTTCAGTAATAACCTGCAGGCCCACATCTGAAGGGCTGTGTGTGGGACCGCTAGAGCCTCCTCCTCCGGGCGGCGGCGGCGGCGGGTGCTTTGTGGCCGGTTCAAAAGTCCTACTGTCTAATGGCATGCAAGCTTCCATTGAAGATATTAAATTGGGAGACGAAGTAGTTAGTTTTGATGAAAAGACTCAAACTTTACGTTCTGAAGAGGTTGTCGATGTTTTTCATCACGAGGCAAAGCTGCAACAGTTGTTTACATTTGAATTTGCCGATGGGTCTAACTTTACATCCAATGATGTTCATCCTATTTATGTAAAAAATCTTGATCGTTACATTTGGGCCTCTGAGATTTATCGTAAATGGGTTCGTAAAGATAGGGTGCTGCTGCAGGATCTATCAGGTGAATCTGTCGAGATAAAATTTATTAGTGTCAGATATAGCATAGAACCCGTATTTAACCTGCATGTTAAAGGTGTTGCAGATTATAGTGAAAGGTATGGAATTGGTGGCATAGGGCATAACTACTATGTAGAGGGAATTTTAGTGCACAATTTAAAATGTGCTCTTTGTCCTCCGTTAGATAACCTTTAGGATGAGACATAGGGTGGGCCACTTAGTATTTTGTTAATGGAGTATTAGTTCATAATGCTAATGGCCGAAGGCTTCTAAGTCCGCAATTAGGCGGAGAGGTTGAAATAAAGAATTAAGTTGATGAAAATTTCAAGAATGCAAAAAGCCCGCTACTAGCGGGCTTTTTATTAGTAATCCCTGATAGAGCCAAGCTTCGGCGTCAGTGAAGCAACTTTTCTTGAAAAAACTATACAATTTTTTTAAAAAACCGCCTTAACTTTGTAAAGTCGTTAATATCCCTTGAGGCATTTGTCTTATTGTGAAAAACATAGTCTTTCATAAAAAGAGGGGCACTAGTGAAGATTAAAAATATTTTTCCAAAAAATTTATTTCAGAAGTTTTTAAAATCCGTTGAATTTATGGGAAATTTGCTCCCACACCCAGTAACACTATTTGCCTGTATAGCTTTATTTATAGTTTTATTTAGTGGTTTGGCAGAGTTTTTTGATTTTTCAGTGCTTGATCCGCGCCCTCTGGGAGCTAAGGGCAGAGCCGATGACGGCATGATTAGAGTGATTAGTTTGTTAAATGCAGAAGGCATTCGTAGAATCATCGTGAATTTAGTTAAAAACTTCACAGACTTCGCTCCTCTTGGAACAGTGCTTGTAGCTCTATTAGGAGTAGGAGTAGCCGAACATTCGGGCCTACTGAGTGGCGCCATTCGTTCTATGGTTTTAAGCGTTTCAAAACTTCGCTCAAATAAATGGATGAAGCCAACAACAGTGGTTACACTTGTTGTGGTATTTGCAGGGGTGATTTCAAATACGGCAGCAGAGATGGGCTATGTGGTATTAATTCCGTTAGCAGGAGTAATATTTTTCTCTATGGGGCGTCACCCGATTGCAGGAATGGCAGCAGCCTTTGCAGGGACTTCTGGAGGTTACAGTGCGAATTTGCTAATTGGTACAGTAGATCCACTGCTTTCAGGTATTACAACTGAGGCTGCTAGAATTATTGCTCCTGAATACACAGCGCACCCAGCAATCAATTGGTATTTTATGATAGTAAGTACGTTTTTGATAACGGGCCTAGGCACGTGGATTACTATTAAAATAGTAGAGCCAAGATTAGGTAAGTACAATCCTAAGAATTCCGATGGAAGCTTAGACTCCATTTCTAAAATGGATATGCTTACTAAGCTTGAGAAAAAAGGTTTAAAGTGGGCAGGGATTGCTACTTTACTTTTGGTGCTGTTAATATGTATTGGTATTTTGCCAAGTAATGGTATTTTAAGAAACCCAGAAACAGGAGGAATTTTAGATTCTTCTCTCCTAAAAGGAATGGTCGCGTTTATTTTTATTTTCTTTTTTATTCCTGGTGTTGTGTACGGAAAAATTACTAAGTCATTCAAGTCTGATAAAGATGTAATTGAAGCTATGTCAAAATCCATGAGTTCTCTGGGGCTCTATATGGTGTTAGTGTTTTTTGCGGCGCAATTCGTGGCCTATTTTAATTGGACAAATATTGGGCCTGTCGTGGCAATCTTAGGAGCTGATGGATTAAAAGCTCTTAGTATAACAGGGCCTATTATATTCGTATTCTTTATCATCATGTGCGCCTTTGTTAATTTAGCGCTAGGAAGTGCATCTGCTCAATGGGCAGTAACTGCCCCTGTTTTTGTACCTATGTTGATGCTTGTCGGGTATAGCCCCGAAGTAATTCAAGCAGCCTACAGAATAGGGGACTCCGTAACAAATATCATCACGCCGATGATGAGTTACTTTGGATTAATTTTGGCTTTTATGCATAAATACGATAAAAAAATCGGGGTTGGTACAATCATTAGTACCATGCTGCCTTACTCGATTTTATTTTTCATCGGGTGGACCATTTTATTTTATATATGGGTTTTTGTGTTAAAAATGCCCGTGGGCCCAGGTACAAGCACGTATTTTAATTTTCAGTAAAGTTGAGAGGGGCTACTACATATAGCTTGGTGGCCCCGGGGAGAATCGAACTCCCACACCCGTGAAGGTACCGGATTTTGAGTCCGGCGCGTCTACCAATTCCACCACAGGGCCACGTGATAATTGAAAACACGAAACTAATGACTCCTTCAGTTTGTGGCAAGTGCTTTCTCTAGCTGGCCTTATTTTGTAGCTCCCAGAGATTTATATTTAGTTCACAAAAACCATGAAAATTCTCTAGGTCTGAGCTAGCATATATAGCCCTAGATCCCATATATTGTAGCCTGTGACATTTAACGTCCCCTTTTGTACAGGCACTTTACAATATTTAGTGCGCCAAGCCCCATCTGGGCCATTTCGAGCGGTACAAGGGCTTGTATCATAATGAGCCATATATAAAATTATTTAATGATATCAACAGTTTGCAATAGATATATGTGATAAAATCCAAAAGCGGCACAGCCCTTGCTCTACTTAAGCTTGAATAACTACATTAACCAATTTTTTTAAAGAGGTAGAAAAATGAAGAACCTTGGATACATATTAACAGTAATGCTTTCAGCAAACCTTGCTGTGGCACAAGTACAATCTGTAGATATTAGCCGTGGCAGCAGACAAGCCCCACGCCAATTGCCTGCAGCACAATCAACTACAGTACAAGTACAGACCCAAACGGAAAGTCTGCCTACAACATATGTAGAGGCAACTCCGCTTGTAGAATCTCGTGCCGAGCAATTAAGAAAGCAAAGAGAAGCAGCCGAGATGAACACAGAAATGATGATTGTTGAACAATTAGAACAAGATCGTATCAATGCTGAGAGAACTCGTGCGCAAAAATTATTTGGTGATAAGTTACAAGATGATAGTGCAACTCAACAGCAGCCTGTACAACAAATCGTAATTGCGCCAACTCCGACACCGGTTCCAGAAATCATGCCGGTTGTTTATGAGTCGCCATTAAAAGACGATACAGTACAACAAGACATCAGTGATTTAAAATCAATGGTTCAAGAGTTAAAAACTACTCCTGAAGCAGAAGAAGATTCTAGCTATAATAACGGTAAATTTACTTTATCTGTAAATGCGGGTATTGCAGAATACGATGCTAGTAATATTAAAAGCATATATGCTTTAGGTTTTACTGCAGGTATGGAATTAAACGACGGCTTTATAGTTGAAGCTGGTTACACAAACTCTTCTTATGACATCAACTCAATTGTTGATGGCAGATTGATCGAAATGAATCAGAACAATATTTCTGGAGCTATAAAGTATAGAATACTAAACGGAAGAATCAGCCCCATCGTTGGTGGTGTAGTAAGTTATAACTATAGAAAATATCAAGATAAGTACTACGGTTCTTATTCTGGAGAAGTAAGCTCTCAAGCGATTGATTTAGGTCTATACGGTGGAGCAGCAGTAGCAGTTACTGAAAACTTTAGTGTAGGTTTAGATTTAACGTATATGTTTAACTTAAGTAACCGCGTTGAAAATGATAATTATAACAACTTTGGATACGCAAATGGCATGCAAGACTACCTTGGTGGAAAAGCAGTTGAAGAGATCAATTACTACCTACTTGGTATAAGCGCTACTTTAAAGTTTTAATCTTTAAGAAAATGTCGTTATTCAAAAAAGCCAGATCCTCGGATCTGGTTTTTTATTGTGATCTAGACTTTGTTGCATTCAGATACTTAATATGAAAATATATACACATGCTACTATCAATCATCATTTCTACAGTATTATGGGCCCAAACCACAATATCGGAGGTGGTGGGGCAAGCCGGTGGCCAGGTGGTTACAAGTCGCGAGGTTGAAGCTGATGTTATTTTTTCAGCCATGTACTTAAAAGTCGATAAACCTAATTACCCTCTACCTATTACCGGAAAAGCTTTGCAAAGTGCCACATCTAATCTATTGATGGAAGTCTTAATTAACTTAGAGGCCGAGTCTTTTAAGTTAGCGGTAGTAAGTGAATCTGAGGTTTCAAAAGCAATAAGTACATTTCAAAAAAACGTAGCATCATCAAGTCTTAGTAAGCGTTGGCGAGCATTAGAAATTACAAAGACAGAGATATCTAAGATTTGCCAAAGAAAAATCAGAGCCACAAGGTTTATAGAGTTAAAAAAATCCACTTTTCTCACCTCTCCCACGCAAGAGGAGCTGAAAGAGCATTTTACAAAAAGAAAATCCACTTACGGCGATAAAAACTTTGAGGATGTTAAAAAAAGCATTAGAAAAGAACTTAGGCAAGACAAGCTAGATCAAGCCTTACGAGAATGGTTCCAAGTTTTACGGTCAAAGTATGAAATCAGAAATTTACTTATTGAAAGCTAATTTTCTCAGTCCCAAGCAGATTCAGGCTGTATATGCTTTGTATTTGGATTCCTATCAGGCCTCTGTGTTTCCAATTAGTGGCAAGTGGACAGAGTCAAATTTTGCAGCTAAAGCGGATCATGAATTTTTTGTCATTGCCCATATAGATAATCAAATTAAGGGCTTTTTATTTTTCAGCCAACTAAATGAGGATGAATTAGAAATTTGGAATCTGTCTGTGCACCCCTCATTTTGGGGAAATGGGCTGTCGGATGAGCTTGTAAAATTTTTACAAGAAGACTCTGGCTTAAAATACAGGCATATTTTGTTGGAGGTTCATGAACATAATAAACCTGCCTTGGCCCTATATATGCGCAATGGTTGGGAAATTACGCGACGCAGAAGGGGCTACTACCAAGATCTTGGCGATGCAGTGCTCATGACCTATTTGAGAAGAAATTAAGTTCACCAGAGTCTTGCCTTGAAAATCTTTAGGTTTATTGCTATCTTAGATTGAGTTTTTGGATCGAAAATTTTTTGTTGCTTTTTTCTTTGCATAAACTTCTTTAGGTAGCCCCAACACTGTTGGGGCTTATTTTTGGGCCAATTAGGCCCATTTTTTTTGGATATGTATGGCAGTAGATCTAAAATTACAGAAAGTACAAGAGATTGCGGGAGAAGCCTGCAAATCTTTAGGTGTGGATTTATACGATATAGAGTACCTACAGGGCGCAAAAACTCTTCGTATTTATATTGATAAGGCTATTGATGCTGGCGGGATTCAACTTGAGCACTGTGCAACTATCTCTGAAAAAATTTCTACTGAACTAGATCCTCTAGATTTATTTCCTAACGATTATAATTTAGAGGTCTCAAGTCCTGGCGTAGAAAGAGTTTTGCGCCAACATTGGCATTTTGATAAAGTTAAGGGTAAAAAAATTGAAATTAAACTATATCAGTCTTTAGGAGCCTATTTTCCTGATACTGGTAAAAAACTAGAAAAATCTAAGACGTTTCAGTGTCTTTTAAAGGAAGTAAAAACCGATGAGGTCGTTATTGATCTTGAAGGTCGTGACTTTTTAATTCCTTTAAAAAACATAACAAAAGCAAACTTAGTATTCGAATTATAGAGGTAAATAAAATGGCAACAGAAAACTTTTTTTCTGATCTGAGTAAAATGATAGAGCAAGTTGGTAAAGATAAAGGTATCAACAAGCAAGTGGTAATCGATGCAGTTGTACAGGGTATGCTTGTTGCTGCACGTAAAAAATATGGTACATACCGCGAAATCGAGGCAAGTTTTAATGACGAGTCTGGCGAAGTAGAATTGATTGAATTTAAAGAAGTAGTAGAAGACGAAGATTTCATCGATGAATTAATCGAAATAAAATACACGGAAGCAAAGGTTCTAGATCCAGATGCAGTTGTGGGTGACTCTATTGGTATTGAACTGGATACAAAAGATTTGGGCCGAATTGCTGCACAAACTGCAAAGCAAATAGTGATCCAAAAAGTTAGAGATGCTGAACGTGATATTATCTATCAAGAGTTTCAAGAGCGTGAAGGTGAAATCGCATCTGGTATCGCTAGACGAGTAGAAAAAGGTTCTATCATTATCGATCTAGGAAAAACAGAAGCCATCATGCCGTACAAAGAACAGATCCCAGGTGAAACGTATAAGCCAGGAGATAGAATCCAGGGCTATTTACTTGAGGTTCGTCAAACAAACCGTGGTCCTCAGATCATTATGTCCCGTGCATCACCACTATACTTAGCAAAACTTTTTGAAATTGAAGTACCAGAAATTTATGACGGTACCGTCGAGATTATTGCTGCAGCTCGTGAGCCAGGAGCTAGAGCTAAAATTGCAGTTAGGTCTAACGATCCTGCTGTTGATCCAGTGGGGGCATGCGTTGGTATGAAGGGCTCGCGAGTTCAAAATATTGTTCAAGAGTTAAGAGGCGAAAAAATCGATATCGTGGTTTATGATCCTGATATTACTAGATTTGCAGTGAACGCGTTAGCTCCTGCAGAAATCTCAAAAATATTTTTGAACGAAGTTAGTAAAGAGATGGAAGTCGTGGTTGCAGATAATCAACTAAGTCTTGCCATTGGTAAAAAAGGCCAAAACGTAAGATTAGCCGCAAAGCTAACTTCCTGGAAGCTTGATATTGTATCCGAAGTGCAAGCCGCTACAAAAGCAGCTGAAGCTGTGTTTAACTTGATGTTGATTCCTGGTATGACGGATACGTTAGCGCAAGGCTTATTTCAAAGTGGCTTTGATAGTTTTAGTTCCGTAGCAGACGCTGCTGTGGATGAACTATCTGGTTTACCTGGATTTGATGAGAAGAAAGCAGAGTTATTTATTGAGGCGGCAAGAGCTGTTCAAGAAAAATATTCTGCTGAAGGAATTGAAGTTCCAAAACCAAACATTGAAGCTGCAAAAATTAAAAAAGGTAGCGTAAAAGATGATGCTGAAGCCAGACTAAAAGAAGGCTTAGCGCAACTTAGTAGTGAAGAAAATAATAAAGAAGAAAGTTTGGAAAACGAATAGTCTATAGGAGACACTGTGCAAGAACTACGTGTGTTTGAGTTTGCAAAAGAGATTGGCATCGAGACATTGACTCTGATGGATAAACTACGAAAGTGGGATATCGCGGTTAAGAGTCATATGGCGACATTAGACGCTGAGACGATTGAGCAAATTAAGCAAAGAATGGCTGATGAAGATGGCGGTTCTGGTACTAAGAAAAAAACAGCAAAGAAAAAAGCTGTTCGTAAAAAAGCTGCCGGCAAAGGTGCGAAGAAAGTTGTTCGAACTAGAAAGGCATCAGAAATAGCAGAGGCTGCGGCACTTGCAGCAGCTGAAGAAGAGGCGGCGATTCTTGCAGCGGCTGAAGAACAGGCGGCGCAGAAGAAAGTCGTTAGAAAAAAAGCTGCGGATGTAGAGCAAGAAACTCCTGCAGAAGAAGTGGCAGTGGAGGTAGAGACTGCTGTTGCTATTGAAGAGACGGCAGTTGCCGCTACTGTAGAAGCGCCAGCTAAAGACACTCGTCCTAAAAATATCATCGGTAGAATGGATTTAAGTAAGGTAGACTCGTTTGCAAAAAATCGATATCAAAAGCCACAAGATCGTCCAGCAGGAGCTCCTAGTGCTTATACCCCAAATAAAGGTGGGTATTCACCTGATCGCGCAAGACCTATTGGAGCCGGATTAGAGACAAGGCCTAGTAACACATCATCAACTGGCAGTGGCATGGGAATGCGACAAGGGATGGTTGATGACATTGATACACCGATGGGGCCGGATAATAAAAAAGATAAAGGTAGAAAGCGTTTAGCTACAAAACAACCGAGCGCTGAAGAAGGACCTCGAGCCGTACCTGAAGGTGGGCAAGAGTCATTTATACGTACAGATTTCCGTAAGCGCGAAATTATATTTCAACCAAAGAAGAAAAAGGTGCAAGTTGGGCCTGCTAAGAGGACAGAAATTACTAAATCAAAAGCTTCTAAGCGAGTTGTTAAAATATTTGGACCAACCAGTGTGGCTGATGTTGCCCAGCAATTAAAAGTTAAGCCAGGGCAATTGATCTCTGCATTAGTAAAGCAAGGTTTGACGGTTAAAGTTACCGATACTCTTGATTTTGATACTATCTCATTAATTGCTCCTGAGTTTGAGCACGAAGCAATTAACGTAGAGAGAACTCCTGACGATCTTGCCGATGCGGCTGCCTTTGGAAACTTAGATGCAGAACCACAGCCTAGAGCGCCAGTTGTCACTGTCATGGGTCACGTGGATCATGGTAAAACATCACTTTTAGATGCTATCAGAAGTGCTGATGTAGCTGCCGGAGAAGCTGGTGGAATTACACAACATATTGGTGCTTATAGTGTAAAATTGGCTGACGGAAGATTTGTTACATTCTTAGATACTCCAGGTCACGAAGCGTTCACTGCAATGCGAGCCAGAGGAGCGAACGCCACAGATATTGCAGTAATAGTAATTGCCGCTGATGATGGTGTAATGCCGCAAACAGCAGAGGCGATTAATCACGCAAAAGCCGCGGGTGTTCCAGTGATTATAGCGATGAATAAAATGGATCGTCCAGGAGCTAATGCAGATAAGATTAAACAACAAGTTATGGAATTTGAATTAGTATCTGAAGAGTGGGGTGGTTCAACAATGTTTATTCCTACCTCTGCTGTTAAGAGAACTGGAATTACAGAGTTACTAGAAGCAATTCATTTGCAAGCCGAAATTCTTGAATTAAAGGCAAATCCTGAGCGTAGTGCTAAAGGGCTTGTTATTGAAAGTAAAATGGAAAAAGGTCGTGGTGTGGTATGTACTCTCTTGGTGCAAGAGGGGACTTTAAAGCGCGGCGATGAAATCGTAGCTGGTTGTGCTGTAGGAAGAGTAAAAGCTCTTAGCAACTACAAGGGTGAACAAATCAAAGAAGCGGGTCCGGGTATCCCTGTAGAAGTTTTAGGTTTAGATATTACGCCTGCAGCGGGTGACAGATTTGATGCCACTAAGGATGATAAATCAGCACAAGAGATTGCAAAAATTAGAATCACTGAAAAGAAGAAACTAGAAAATGTGACTCCTAATTCGAAAATGTCATTAGAAGAGCTGTTTTCAAAAGTTCAACAAGGTGAAGTACAGGAATTACCTGTAGTCTTAAAATCTGATGTAGCTGGAAGTATCGAAGCAATTAAATCTCTATTTGATAAAGTCGCTACATCAAAAGTAAAGGTAAAAGTTATCCATACGGCTGTCGGTGGCGTTACTGAATCAGATGTAATGTTGGCAAGTACTGCTAAAGCTGTGTTGGTTGGATTTAACGTTCGCCCTGATAACGGAGCTAGTATTGCTGCTAAAAAAGAAGGCGTTCAAATTAAAACCTATAGTATTATCTATGAACTAGCTGATGATATTAAGTTGGCTATGAAGGGAATGCTTGCGCCTAATATAGTCGAAGAGTTCCAAGGTCGTGCTGAAGTTAGAGAGATTTTTAAAACTCCAAATGCAACTATAATCGCTGGAAGTTTTATAACTGCTGGTAAAGTTCATAGAGATAATTTTGTAAGACTCAGCCGTGATGGAAAACAAATCTTCGAGGGTGAATTAGAAGGCTTACGTAGGTTTAAAGACACTGTAAAAGAAGTTGCTGAAGGTTATGAATGCGGTATTACCATTACTAACTTTAATGATATCAAAGTTGGTGATATGATTGAAAGCTTTAAGAGGGTCGAAGTTGCAGCGGAGCTAGAATAGTGTCTAATGGTAGCGCGCGAACAAATAGAATTGAAAAAGAGCTACAGTCCTTAGTTGGGCAGTATCTTAATACATCCCTTCCATTTAAGTATGGTGGGATTGTAAGTGTAACCAGAATTAGAACCAGTAGTGACTTTAAGTATGCCAAAGTATTTATTTCTTATTTTCACCCAGAAGATGATGCTGAGGCTCTAAAGAATGTAATGTCGTCGATTGAAGACTGCCGAGCAGATTTACAAAAACATATTGGGAATAGTTTAAAAATTAAATTCACCCCTAAGTTTTCATTTTTCATAGATACAACTCTGCAAGAAAATTTTAAATTATTAGAAAAATTAAAAGCCTTGGGATTTGATGTAAACACCATAACGGACGAAGATTTATGTCGGAGCTAAATGGTGTTCTTCTTGTAGATAAACCTTCGGATATCACAAGCCATGATGTGGTTCACCAAGTTAGAAAACATTTTCAAGTTAAATATGTGGGACACGCAGGTACGCTAGATCCATTGGCGACTGGCTTAATGGTCATACTATTGGGTGAAGCTACAAAACTTTCTAATTATTTATTAGAGGGTGACAAGGCTTATGAGTGCGAAATTGAACTAGGTAAAACTACTGATACCCTTGATATTACCGGAAAAACCTTACATACAAATACGCAATTTGTTCCTTTTGATCTGGCGAAAGAAAAAATTGAGGCTCTAGAAGGTAGCTTTGAATGGGATATTCCCATGTATTCGGCAAAGAAGGTTGGCGGTAAAAAGCTTTATGAGCTTGCCAGAGAAGATAAAGTTTTAGCAGAGATCCCAAAGAAAGAGATGACCTTTTATTCTGTTGAAATTTTGTCCTACGACTTTCCATTTGTTAAAGTTTCACTGCATTGTTCGAAAGGTTCGTTTATCAGATCATGGGCCAATGAACTAGGTAAGAGCCTAGGAGTCGGCGCTTGCTTATCTGGGTTAAGAAGAATCTACTCAGCTCCTTATAAGATTGACCAATCAATAAGTCTTAGCGATTTATCGGCAGAAGGAACATCCTTCATTCCACTCGAAAAATGCTTAGATTCTTGGCCAAAACTAGAGGTTTCAGGACTGGATAAGCATTTAATTACAAATGGCCAAATTAGCCAAAGTTTGAAGGCCCGTTTTAAGGTAGTGAACCAATATTATGGGGGCACTGACGGCTTACGGTTTAGAGTAGAGTCTAAGACTAAAAAGCTCTTAGCTATTGTAGAGGCAGAGGCATACTCTAACTACAAGTTATTACGAGTCTTTCGAGCTTGACGTTTACCCCTGTAATCGCTATCTATAACCACACTCTTATTTACGAATGCCGAAACGTAAACCATAGGGTAATCATTTTTTAGGAGGCTGTTATGGCTATTACAAAAGAAGCAAAGGCAAAAGTTATTAAAAAATTCGCAACTGGTACTATGGATACGGGTAGTCCAGAAGTACAGATCGCTCTAATTACACAAAGAATCAATGAGCTTAATGATCACTTTGCGGCACACAAAAAAGACAATCACTCACGACGTGGTCTTTTACTACTAGTTAGTAAAAGAAAAAGCCTACTAGGTTACTTAAGAAAGATAAATCTAGATCGCTACCAAAAAGTCGTATCTGAATTAAATATCAGAAAATAATCATTGGCCTAGCATACGCTAGGCTTTTTTGTTTCATATACTAAAGGAGTAATGATGAATCCTACAGAAGTGCGCGCAAAAGTTGGTGAGCGCGAAATAACCATACAATCAGGAAAAATAGCTAAGCAAGCAGATGGAGCAGTTGTTGTTTCGTGTGGTGATAATAAAGTATTAGTGACTATTTGTTCTAAAAAAGAAGGTACTGGCTTTGACTTTTTACCTCTGACTGTTGAATTTCAAGAAAGATATTATGCTGCAGGTAGATTCCCTGGTGGATTTTTAAAACGAGAAGGTAGACCTTCAAATGATGCAACTCTTGGCGCAAGACTTGTGGATCGCCCGATGCGTCCAAGTTTCCCCGAAGGTTATGATAGAGACACTCAAATTGTTGTTACAACCCTTAGTTCAGACAACACATTTCCTTTAGATATATTAGCAACTCTCGGTGCGTCTGCCGCAACTCATATTAGTGATGTTCCGTTTAATGGCCCAATTGCCTCTGTTGAAGTTGCAAGAGTAAATGGACAATTTGTTTCTTGTGCTACTCCTGCGCAGATTTTAGAATCAGATATGCAAATCACTGTCTCTGGCACTAAAGACGGTATTTTGATGGTTGAAGGTGAGTCAAAATTTATTTCTGAGGCTGATGTATTAAGCGCTATTAAGTTTGGACACCAATCTTTGCAAGCTCTTTTGACGGCACAAAATGATTTACGTTCAAAAATAGGAAAAACAAAACGTGAGTTTACGAAGCCTGAAATTGATTCTAGCTTTAAAAATTCAGTGATTGAATTTGTTCGTCCAAAAATTGAAAAGGCAATGCGCAACCAAGAAAAAATGGCTAGATATGAAGGTTTTAATCAAGCAGCCAAAGAAGCAAAAGAATCGCTTCTAAAGGGTTGTGCAGAAGCTGAATTAAAACAAAAAGAAAAAGATCTTAAGTCTTTAATTGATGATATTAAGTACAACGTTGCCCGTGATATGATTTTAAATGACAAAGTCCGTATCGATGGCCGTGACACTGTTACTGTGCGTCCTATTTGGACTGAAGTTGGGATTTTACCTCGTGCCCATGGTTCGGGACTATTTACTCGCGGTGAGACGCAAGTCTTGGGTGCAGTGACTTTAGGTACTACTGATGATGAGCAAATGATTGATAACATATCAGGGATTTCTAAAAAACGCTTCTTATTACATTATAACTTTCCTCCATACAGTGTGGGTGAAACCGGTAGAATGGGTGGACAGTCTCGTCGAGAAATTGGTCACGGTAATTTAGCAGAGCGTGCGATTAAGGCAATTCTTCCAGATGCCAAGGCATTTCCATATACTATTCGTGTAGTGAGTGAAGTTTTAGAGTCAAATGGTTCAAGCTCAATGGGTACAGTATGCTCTGGTATATTAGCTCTATTAGATGCAGGTGTTCCGATAAAAGAAAATGTAGCCGGTGTTGCTATGGGCCTTATTAAAGAAGGTGATAAAATTGCCGTTCTTACCGATATTCTAGGGGATGAAGATCATTTAGGGGATATGGATTTTAAAGTTGCAGGTAGTAAAAGTGGTATCACAGCTTTACAAATGGATTTAAAAATTGATTCCGTTTCATTTGAAGTAATGGAGCAAGCGTTAAAGCAAGCCTGTGAAGGTAGACTTCATATCTTAGCTGAGATGGAGAAAACCATGACAACAGCTCGTGGAGAAATTTCTGAATACGCGCCAAGAATTGAAGTATTAAAAATTCATCCAGATAAGATTCGTGAAGTAATTGGTCCCGGCGGAAAGATGATTAAAAGCATCGTAGAAGCTACTGGAGTAAAAATTAATATTCAAGATGATGGTACTGTTGAAATCGCTTCTACTGACGCGAAGGCGAGACAAGCGGCGATTAAAATGGTTAACGATATTACTGCAGAAGCGGAGCTTGGAAAAGTCTACTCAGGAAAAGTTGCCAAGATCACTGATTTTGGAGCCTTTGTTGATATTTTACCAAACACAAGTGGCTTACTACATATATCTGAACTTGCACATGAACGTGTTCGTGCGGTGACAGATGTACTTAAAGAAGGTGATGTAATTGATGTTAAAGTACTTGATATCGATCGCAGTGGCCGTATCAAGCTTTCTAGAAAAGCTCTTTTAGATCCACCACAACAGTAAGACATGCAAAAGTACCAACGGAGTCGTTTAGATAACGGCATGCTAGTGATTTCCGAAACGGAGAAGAGCTCGCATGCTGTATGCCTAGGGATAGGCATCCGGGTTGGTGTTACTGATGAGAGTATCGACATTAATGGTATTTCTCACTTTATCGAGCATATGGTTTTTAAGGGCACTAAATCCTACAGTGCCTTTGATATTAGTCATAAAATTGAAAATTTAGGTGGAGATATCAATGCTTATACAGCAAGAGATCTAACCTGTTATCATGTCACATTATTAAAACAAGATTATAAAACAGGACTAAAAGTCCTAGCAGAACTTGTACAGTCGGCTAAGTTTCAATCTAGTGAAATGGAAAAAGAAAAAGCTGTGATTTTACAAGAGATTGCCATGACTAATGACAATCCAGAAGATTACATTTTTGATGTTTTTTACGAAAAATTTTACGGAAAGCAACCCGTGGGTCTGCCTATTTTAGGGACAGAAAAATCACTATTAACGATTACGCAAAAAAATCTACTCGATTACTATAAGACATTTTATCGCCCTGAGAACTTATTCGTTGTAGCGACAGGGGGAATTAATCACAAGGCATTAGTTAAAGAAGTAAATAAGTTATTTCCCAAGAAAGCCGACTTGCAGTTACTACCTAAAAGACCAGATATAGTTAAAACTCATCCGTTTGTTAAAAAACAAAGACGGTCCACCGAGCAGGTTCATATTTTATTGGGTTGTCCAATTTCTAATTTAAAAGATGGCATTTTTTATGAGGCCTCGATTGTTAACACCTATCTTGCTGGTGGGATGACTTCAAAGTTGTATCAAGAGCTACGCGAGAAACGAGGGCTTTGTTACAGTGTGTTTAGCATGTTTATGCCACTAGAAACGTCGGGATTATTACTGATATATACTGCAACTGACTCAAAGCATGCTTTGAAAGCAATTGATACAATCATTAAAGAGCTTCAACATTTATTAAAAAATGGATTGAGCGCTAAAGAGGTAAGTACATTTAGAAAGCAGTTGATGGGTAGCTTTGTTCTTAATTCTGATGATATTGAAAATAGAATGAATACGCTGTTAATGGACGCCATGTTGGATAGAAAGTACCGCACGCTTGAAAATATGATTAAATCCATTGGAAACATTAAGAAAAAATCTATTGATTCATATTTAAAGAAGTATTTAGATTTAAATAAACTGTCGCTGTTTGCAGTAGGTAATATTAAGCCTCAGGTTTGGTCAAAAATTGAGAAGCGAGTGATGTCAGTATGGAACGCCTAGTTTTATTTTTTAGACATGGCCAAACTGATTGGAATCTTAAAAAGATGTTTCAAGGGCAGTCTAATGTTCCACTAAATGAAACAGGTCGAAAGCAAGCGCAACAGTTAGCCAATCATTTAAAGTCATATAAATTAGACGCCATATATACCTCCGACCTAGACCGTGCACATGAAACAGCTGGAATTGTGAATATACATCATAATGTTGAAACTATTAAAGACGAGAGGTTAAGAGAAGCGAACCTTGGAGATTTAGAGGGCTTGATTTTACATGAAGCAGAAGCAAAGTTTGGTAAGGATAGTATTGATAGGTGGAAATCTAATGCTGATGAGGCCCTAGACTTTGCATTTCCCAACGGGGAGACAAAGATTCAGGTCTTAACCAGAGTTAAAGCATTTCTTGAGATAATGTTTTTAAAGAACCAGAATTACAAAAACATTGCCATATCTACTCACGGTGCAGTCATTCATAAATTAGTCTATCATTTAATGGGGGATTCTTACTATGAATATCCTGTTACGAATTGTTCGTTATTTATTTTTAAAGAAAGAAATGGTATATATCAGTTTGTTGAGTATAAAGATTTTTCTTCCATTTGAGGTGTAATATGAAAAAAGAAGTATTTACTGATTTAGCTCCCAAAGCCGTTGGTCCATATTCTCAAGCAGTATGGGCAGGGAATACGCTGTATTGTTCTGGACAAATTCCACTAGACCCTAAAACAAATGAAATTGTAGCAGGGGATGTTGAGGTTCAGACAAAACGTGTAATGGAAAATATTAATGCGCTACTTTCATCACAGAGCCTAACTATTGATAACGTGGTAAAAACTACGATTTATTTAAGTGATATGGCGTTGTTTCAAAAAATGAACGCTGTATATGAAGCGTATTTATCTAAACCGTATCCAGCCAGATCAACAGTGGCCGTTAAGGGTCTTCCAAAGAATGTTGATGTTGAGATTGAAGTTCTTGCTGTAAAATGAGTATTTTCTTAGAAAAACCTAGTAAAAAATCCTACATCTATTGGGTAGGAGCTTTTGTTTTTGGAATCATAGCTTACTTTATATTTGATGAGTATCATTTGATAAAAAGTACAACTATTAGCTCCTGGACCGAGAGTTCTGAAGCGGATTGCGGTGTCGTACTAACCGGTGGACAAGGAAGAATTCAAGAAGGAATTAGTTTACTACAACAGAAGAGAATTAAAAAATTGATCATTTCGGGGGTGAACCCCTTGTCTAGTTTAAGAGAAATATTTCCGGCACTTCCATTTTACGGAGAAGTAGAAGAAAAAGATATTGTGTTAGAAAAGCGCTCAAAAACTACCTATGGTAATGCGCAACAAAGCGCTCCAATTATAGAGGCGCTAGACTGCAAATCCATAGTATTGATTACATCAAAAAATCATATGCGTAGGGCAAAACAGGTTTTTATTGCAATTCTTCCGAGTGAAATCACTACCAAACAGCGAAGTGTATTTTCTTACCCCACAGATGAAAGTCTAGAGGATTTTTATTTAGAGGTACTGAAATCTTTATTTTACAGAATTTGGGCTTACTAAAAAGTAGAACACGACCCAAGTTTTCCCGCTAAAATCCGATATTTACTACATGAATATGGGTTTGTTATTAGAGTTGACTGGACGTAAATTTTTACGTTTCCTATTTAGTTATTATGAAACGAGTGTTTTTTTAAAAGACACTCTTCAGATCTATTGGCGCGACAGACGCTTGGGCTCGAAATCCATATTTAAGGTTGTTGCCGAGCAAGTTTATTTTACAGGTTTTCAGGCGTTGCCAGTGGTATTCATTCTTGCTGTTTTTTGTAGTTTAGCAATAACTATGCAAGCAAAATTGCAGATGAATTTTTGGGGGGACTCAAATCTAACCGGCATGTTATTTGTGACTATCATTTTACGAGAATTGTCGACGCTTCTACCTGCGATCTTATTAATTGCAAGGTCTGGGACTGCTGTTGCTAGTGAGCTTGCCTCAATGAAATTAAATAAAGAAGTAGATGCATTATGGTCAATGGGGATTCATCCGTATAGCTATATTGTTTTTCCTAGGCTTGCCGGTGGTGTTGTGAGTTTGCTGGCCCTATCAATTTATTTTAATTTATTTGCTATTATTTTTGGCGCTGTATTTGCACTTTTGTTTATGGGGATGGACTTTAGCTTTTTTATGAATCAAATATTTTTTCAGATACGCACAGGAGATATAAGTATATTTTTTATAAAAAACATACTTAGTGGGCTGATTATATTTTTAGTTTCTTCGCAGCAAGGTTTGAGTTTAAAAGTTAGCTCACATGAAATTCCGCAAGTGACCATGACAGCTGTTATGAAGTGCATATCAATGGTGCTGTTCACTCATGCAATTTGCTCAATAGTATTTTATGCGGTGGTGTATGGGTAGAAAACAGAAGAGTATCACTATAAATAATTGTGAGTTACCGGAAGCAGGATGGGTTATGTGGCGGGGTGAGGCTACTGCTATTGAACTTTTATTTAGGCAAGCATTACAACTTGAACCGTGTGACAACTTAAAAACACTAAACATCGACGGGGAGAAAAAAACTTTAAAGCTTGCTGCTATATTTGAATGGGGTGGTCTTTTAAGCAACAAAACTTTATTAGAAAATATATTACTTCCACAAGAATATGTAGGGAAATGCACAACTGAGTGTAAAGAAAAAGTATACAAATTGTTCTCTGATTTTAAATATGAAGATTTTTTAGATAAAAGACCTTTTTATGTGCCAAGAAATGTTCAAAAACTAAGTGGCATTGTAAGGGCATTTTTTCAAGAGCCGGATGTGATTTTTGCACAAAACTTAGTATTTGGATTAAATCAGAGAGATATAGGCCTTTTAAGATTATTTATGAAAGAATATCGCAACATGAATATTCATTTTTCAGATACGGCAATGTATCCGGAAAATGAATTTGATGTAATTATTGATTATAAAAAATGGGAGAAGGCGGGATGACTGTACGGTCTTATGAAAAATTAGCAGGAGTGTTTGTTGTTGGTGCAGCTCTTGCCATATTTGTATTTACAATAAGTATAGGTATAGAACAGGGCTGGTTTGTTAAAAAACTAGAGTTTGTGGCTAATGTTCCACAAGTAGAGGGAGTGTACCCTGGTACAAGAGTGCAAATTGGAGGACTTCGAATCGGTAGGATTGACACAATAAAATTACAAGAAGACGGGAGATTCTTAGTCTACTTTAAAATTTTCGAAAAATATTCAAAACATTTCACTAATAAAACTGAGATAGGTTTTATCAGGCCATATATTATTGGTGAAAGAGTTTTAGATGTAACCCCCGATGAAACAGGTGAGTTAATTGCAGATGGATCAGAGGTAAAATTTGTAGAGCACTTTGATATTTTGGATACTTTTAACGGTAAAAAAATAGGTCCTTATATGGAGAATATGCAAGCCCTACTTGAGAATGTAAGGTTTTTAGCAGAAGCGTTTGCAGATAGAAGACGGTCAGAAGATGTTGTAGAGATTTTTGATAATATGAAACCTCTGATTATTAATGCGAACAGAGCTACAAAGATGTTGGAAGAAATGGCGTCTCAAATGACGAATAAGAAAAATTTAAAAAAATTAGTATCTAATTTGGCAGTTACTACAACTGCGATCAACACATCTATAACAGAGCTTGTGACATTCACAAAACAGCTTCCTGCGCTTGGAGAACATTCTACTGAGGTTATGAAAAACTTGACAGTTTTAACTCTACATATGAACGAGTTAGTACCTACAATTCAAGCTATAGCGCCTGAGCTACCATCTGCTAGTAAAAAAGCGCTAAGGGCATTAGAGGAAGCCTTGGTTGTTTTAAAGGCTATGCAAAAATCATTTGTGTTAAGTGGTAGTGTTGCCGAGGTTCGCGAAGAGGAAGAGAAAATTCGCGTCGAAGAAGAGAAGCGTAAAATAAGCTCTGAGAAGGAAAAAGATGAATAAAGCCTCTGGTCATATTTATTTCGATCCTAAAACTTTAGGACGTAAAATGAAAGAGATCAGTGTAGATGTAATCCGCACTGAGAGACAGCATGTAACTAGCCGCTGGTTTCATGCTAATGATGCGGACTTGTTTGTATGGCAAGATGAAAATTCATATGTGATTAAGCAACAAGTTAGTTTTTCAGGATTAATTATTGAATGGAATGTTGTAGATGGCATGCGTACCGGGGTTTTGATAGAAGAAGAACAAGATGATAAACGCGGTATCCCAGGTAGTGAAATCATTCGCTTTGACGGTAAATTATCTCAAGGCTCAGTGAAGCAAGCGTTAGAGCTTGTTCATGCACTTGAAGCGATTGACCCAGGAGTTAAAAAAATACTTCTGCACAATTTTGAGTATTCTCCGTCACTTGACACAATGAGTAGTCAGGAAATATTCAAGCGTTATGACTATTTAAAAGGCGTAAAACCAAAAAGTTTTTGGCAAAAGATTAAATCATTCTTTATTAAGAAATCCGCTTGAGATTTTTGTCTTATCTATAGCATACTGACTTCATGAGTTGGTATTTTCTAAAGCACTTTGTGTTTTCAAAAAGGGCAGGTAGTTTAATCCGTAGTATTGCGATTATGTGTGTGCTTGGCGTGTTTGTTTCTGTGTTCGCCACGATTTTAGTAGTATCAATCATGCTTGGTTTTAACGATTCAATACATAAAAGAACGTTAGCACTTGAGCCTCATTTTGAAATTGAGCAACCGCAAAAGAAAAAAGAAGATCGACTAGCTGAGCAGCAAGAGATCTACGGTTTGCTTGGGACTAAGTTTCCCATGCAATTATATTCATCTGAATCACAAGATTTATTACTAAGAACCATTGATGGCTTATTCTCAGGCGTACAGGCAACTGGGGTAGAGGCTAATGAGTGGTCATGGATTTGGTCGCAGGTTAAGAGTAAGAATTCGATGCAGTTGGACTTTGATTTAAAACCAGGGGAGATTGCTGTTGGGGTAGATTTAGCCCGAGAATTAGCAATCTATGAAGGCGATGAAGTAGTGCTAATACCTCCTGATCAAGTTATCAGTTTTGGTCTAGAAAAGCCCGTCTATGAGAAAGTAAGAGTTGGTAAAGTCCTTCGTACTGATGTTCCTGAAGTGGATTCAAAGGCCATTTTTTATGATAGTTTTTTGACTTTAAATCGTTTTCGAAATTTAGAAAGCACTCGTCACTACTTGTCTGTTCGAATAGATAAAAATTCAGACTTCGATGCCGTGTCGCAAGAACTGCAAGGTCTTAAATTAAAATTCAGTACATGGAAAGAAAAAAATAAAGCGCTACTTTTTGCCTTGAATATGGAAAAAATGGCAATGGGAAGTTTTTTATTTTTTACTGTTATGATCGCAAGCTTTTCAATTTTTACGGTACTATCCTTACTGATTAGCCAAAAGAAAAAAGATATAGGTGTGTTGTTAACACTGGGTTATAGCCGTAAGCGGGTAGGATGGACATTTACGCAAATGGGTTTACTGCTTGCGACTATCGGAAGTGTTTTAGGAGCTGTTAGCGCTATTGGTGTTGGATTGATATTAAAAAACTATGGGCTTTTAAACTTGCCTGCAGATATTTACTATGACCATCAGGTGCCTGTTAGATTGGATGCGTATTTAATACTAATAGTAGTTGTAATATCAATTTTGTTAGCATTTTTGGGGTCGTGGATTCCTTCTCGTTGGAGTGCCAGCGAAGATGTTGTATCACTTTTGCGAGATCGCACAGCCTCATCTTAGTGGTTGCTTATAATGATTATGTCAGGTAGCAAATTAGTATGAATGTAAGTATGTTAGGCACAAGCCATTTAGGATTACCCATATTGTCCTATGTCGTAGGACAAGGTGAAAAGCATATATTAATTATTGGTGGAGTGCACGGGGACGAGATCGAAGGTACTGCATTTGCGTTTGCCTTGTTAGAGAAGTGTAGATCAAATCCTGTCAAAGGCCTAAAAATCTCTTTTATTCCAATGTTCAATGTGGATGGGGTTTTACTTAAAACAAGAGTAAATGCAAGGGGAGTAGATTTAAATCGAAATCTTCCAACAACTGATTGGAAGAAAGAGGCTTTTAATCCAAGATACCCTCCGGGTGAGTTTGCCAATAGTGAAAACGAGAATAAAGCTTTAACATCTTTTGTATCATCTCAAAAGATCGACTTTATTTTTTCTTTTCATTCATTTTCAAAATACCTGTTAAATGTAAACGGAGATTGCGAGCCGATTGCAAGTTTTATCCAACAAAAAACCGGTTATCCTGTAGAGACAAGTATGGGTTACCCTACACCTGGATGTTTGGGTACATATACGGGGATTGAAAAAGGTATTCCAACGATTACATATGAATTAGAAAGAGGTAAGCCTATACCTGACTTATTGAATCAACATCTTGATGCAGTTTACAAATCTTTTACATTGTTATTGGAGACATAAATGAAAGAAATTATACACGAAGCCTTCGAAGGTAAAAAAGACTTACAAGATAAAACAGTTATAGATGCCATTTTACAAACGATTAACTTGTTAGATGAAGGTAAGATTAGAGTTTGTGAATATATCGAGACTAAGTGGGTCACCCATTCTTGGATAAAAGAGGCGATTTTATTGTATTTTAGAATTCAAAAAATGTCTGTCATTCAAGCCGGAGATTTACAGTTTTATGATAAAGTTCCATTGAAAAAATTCACTGAAAAAGAAGGTGTACGAGTTGTCCCGAGTGCCCTAGTTAGACAAGGAGCGTTTGTTGAAAGAGGGGCTATTCTTATGCCATCTTATGTAAATATTGGCGCCTATGTCGGTAGTGGCACAATGGTAGATACTTGGGCCACAGTTGGATCTTGTGCGCAAATTGGTTCTAATGTTCATTTGTCTGGTGGAGTTGGGATTGGTGGAGTTTTAGAGCCAGTGCAAGCTTCTCCTGTTATTATTGAAAACGATGTTTTTGTTGGTAGTCG
>JBBKWS010000125.1:0-3675 GCA_037969075.1 Bdellovibrionales bacterium
ATCTCTATGAAAGTGTCAAAGTTATCACCGTTCATTGTGATTCCTAGTCCTGAGGTGACGAAAGAGACGCGTGTATCTAAAAAGAAAGTACAAAAAATGGAAGCGTCTTCTGCTATGGAGGACGAAACGTTTACAGAAACAGATAAGAAAAAAGTAATAGCTATTGATAAATACCAAAAAGACAAACAGAAACCCTCAAAAAAACAAACCTCTTCAAAGCAATCCGCCATTTCTAAGTATACAAGGGTGCAGCTAGCAGAAATGGAGTTTTTAATGAAGGATAATTTTAAAAAGAAAATTTAGGGGAGTTTTTTGCTTGATAGCTAGTTTTAAAGCTTAGGACTATTTATACGATCTCGACTTCATCGCCTACATGTAATAATTTATAAATTTCGATGATATCAAAATTACTAAAGCGAACGCAACCGTGAGAGGCGGGTGTTCCTAGTAATGTTTCCTGATTTGTGCCGTGTAAATAAATATATCGATCTATTGTATTTGCATTTTGATTCTCAGCACCTTCCAACCAAAGTAAGCGAGTCAGCACTAGGTCTTCTTTGGATTTCGATACTGGGTTTGTGATGTCACTTGACCAAACTTCAGAAGTTATTACCCTAGATCTTATAATAGTGCCTGTTGGTAATCCATCTCCAATTTTTTTTGCAATTCGCAACTTTCCAATAGGTGTGCAAAAACTACCTTCTTCACAGCCAAGTCCATTGCTCGCAGTTGAAATCTGATATTCTTTCTTCAGGTCATTATTTACCAAAAGGATAGCAACTTGCCGTTTTGAATCTACAAGTAATTTTCGATTAGACATACCTTAATTACACCACTCTATATTACTACTATCAACATCAGAACTAATTCTAGGTTTAATATATAAAGCATGTGTCTAAAATATGGTGGTCGATCTCCTTTTGTCAGCGAAGCTTTGCGTTATAATTAGTTCGTATATTCTATAATGAACTAATAGATAAATAAAAAATCCAGATCAACATGCCCTGGGTTTAAGTAAGTTATCTTTCTAAGGATTATAATCCACCCTTAGATGAACTATCAGACGACTGCTCTTGTTCAGAAGCTTTTGTCTTCTCGCTCAGTCTCACTTTGGCTTTCTTACTTGCCGCTGTGGGATCTTGTTCTTTTGCTAATTTTTCACCCTCAAATGTTTCGAACAAGTTCCCAAGTTGTTTTAATTGCAACTGTAAAGGTCTATCGACTTGCAATAGGCAGCATTCACCCTCTGTTTCTAAAACTTTTTGTGATCGAGCTCTCGTCGGAATTACTCTTTTAGTAGCCTTCGGCTTCGACGCGATCAAAGTCCCTTCTCCATTTAGAGTTTGGCCTTCATATAAGTTTTTTTCCTCTTTTATAGAAATGTCATCATTGGCGTAAGTAGTTACGCAACTTAAAATCACTAATAGTATTGCTAAGATTTTCATAAATATTCCCCTCGTTTATTTTTGGATGAACCACACGAGGAACTATTATCCAATATCTGTGCCAGGGCTGACCTTGGAAATTCAATGACATAGCTGCGTAACAAAATGAGATCATCGTAAACTTATCGACATTCAGATCACTTGATCAACAATGTCTCAGAAAAGAACGAGGTTAAATCTTTTGATGGCAAAGCACTGATTTGTATCAGTGCTTTTTTTATTTGGAGTTTGAATTTAAAACAAGTGGTTATTTAGCTTGTAGTGCGTGAAGTTTCTCTGCAGTGATTACATCACCTTCTTTATAACCTAGTTTCTCAAATTGGCTATTTGGTTCAATGCTCAACAATACAAAACCATCTATTTCTCCGGTCTCGGCGTTTCTATTTGGAACCATTCTTGCCTGGTTAAGAATATTACTAAGATTAGCACCATCTACTCTCTGAGAATTCTTTGCACTCAATGACTGTTGCATGCTCATACTTTTCATTGGTTTATTTGTGTTAGCGCTCCCATAAAAAGGTAGTGTAAAACATATGAATAAAAATACCTTCATAATCGCCTCCTGATCTAAATCGTATTTTATATATTCTGCAGGGGCAAGTTTACAATTAAAGGCCACTTCCTGCCATCAGTGCTAGCAGGAAGTTTAGGCTACCTATTTACGATAAATACTTGGGCGGCAAGTGGCCACCTTTAAACTATTTTGCGTTAAGATAAATAGATCACCGTTATTGGCAAACGAATGAATGTTTAGGTTAGTATCAAGTGATGATTGCCATAGTTCGGCACTTATACCTTTAAAAGCTGTTTTTGATGACAGGGCATATGTAAATCCAGATTCATTTCCAAACTGTACTCTGCCTGCCCCTTTGCCATACTCAGTTAAAGATCCGGTCCTGCGACCATCTACTAAAACCAGCGTATTTTCTTTTAACGCAACAACTACTTTATCATCAAATGAGGCTCCACCATTAAAGTAATTTACCATTAACATCGGAGTACCAGATGCTGTTGTATAGACGGCTTGCGGAGCAGACGAGAAGTAGCTTGGCGCACCTTCAGCATAGCTGTGATGGTAATGGGCTACGGCCCATTCAGTTTGTTTAGAGGGGAACATGCCAGTCACAGCATAAATATCTCTAGAGTAACCATTTACACCTGCAAAGAACATAGTGAGATTTTGAGTGGAATCATTGTAGTGAGAATAAAAAACATATGAGCCGTTTGAGTTACCTGTTGTTGATAATGGTACAAGTACATCACCTAATACTTCCGTGTTATCTCGAATAGAGATATGCTCATGCCCATCTGCATCTCGGTAGGCTAAAAAATAATAGATGTTACGGTTAACAGATTGAGTACCTTTAAATGTATAATTATCTGGTGCTATGGCCGGTGGTACATCATACTCAACACTCCAATTTCCATAATTATTTGATTGAGCTACAAATCTAAACTGTGTACCGTTAGGACCTAAGCTGGCGATGCGTCCACGAGTAATCAGTTGAGAGCCAACAAATTTTATTTCTTCTTTACCAGCTAGTATAGGGCCGGTACCCAAGTCTAAAAAGCCGTCTCGAACGGAGTAGCCCTGAACATTTTGAGAGTTTAAAGAAAGAAAAGCTAAGTTTCCATCCGCGTCAGCATCTGTGTAATACAGGCCAGCTTTTGGTAGTAAGTCTTCATAGATGCTAGTAAGACCGCGACGTGATCCTTCCCAGTATAAAACCTTATTGTATTCGCCTCCTCGAGACGAGACAAAGCGAACCTGTTGCTTACCATATGGAAATGCTAAAGTAGGAGACAACTGGCTAACAGGGGTATTGGCTACAACCTCTGCTGTATTTCCATAGCTGCAGCCAGAACTAGGAAAGTTGTTATGATGTGAGCCAAGAGAAACAATGCCAGCATTTGTATAAAGTATTAATGCCCCTGCTATGCCACTCGCGACCAAAGTTAACCAAACATATCGACTTTTTTTCTTCATTTTTACCCTCTATTTATTTCGTTTTTTATATGCTCGCATAGTCATAAGAATTTTATTACGAAAAACAGTCACTTCTAGATTTTAATCGAGCACTCTGGCGGCAACTAAAAATACAGAGGAAATCCAGTATTTCCGTATCATTTTAATACTTTACTAAAGTCCTAACGCAATGTGTCGATAAGGTGTGTGACTGCAAACGTCTATCTTTAAAGATGGCGCTTGATTACCTCCAAGATCCTAAAG
>JBBKWS010000126.1:0-12271 GCA_037969075.1 Bdellovibrionales bacterium
TTAGCAGATACAATTATGGCTGCCGTTAAGGCTTTAGAACTATTAGCAAGCCCACTCTCTAAAAATTCAACAAAAAAGCTATCACCGCTATAGGTTTTTGTTATAAGAAGCATATAAAAACTGGCTTTGAAAGGCTGCAGCGACAGAGCTATATATTTTGTATCGGGAGGAATTATGACAAAACGCAAAGTTCCAGAAATTAAACTAAAAGATTATACAGCAGGTACCAGTGACCAAAAACGTAAGTTTGCAGACGATTTGTATACTGGCCTTAAAGAATACGGGTTTATTATTCTTACTGATCATAATGTAAATACAAAGCTTTTAGATAAAGCCTACTCTATGTTAAAAACATTTTATGCCTTACCTACTGAAGTTAAGGAATCTTACATCTCCCCGTCTGGTAAAGGCCAACGCGGTTACACTGCCTTTGGTGAAGAACATGCAAAAGATTCTGACGTTCATGACTTAAAAGAGTTTTGGCACGTAGGAAGACAAGTAAGTGAAAACCATGCGTTTAAAAAATACTACCCTGATAATATTTGGCCAGATCAACATTTAACCGAATTCAGAGAAGTATTTACCACACTTTACAATGATTTAAATGCAGCAGGTGTTGCTCTATTAACAGCTCTTTCTGAAAAGCTAGATGTACCAGAAAATTACTTTAAAGATATGGTTCACGACGGAAACTCTATCTTACGACTGCTTCACTACCCTCCGATTAAAGAAGGTACAGACCCTCGTTGTATCCGTGCTGCAGCTCATGAAGATATCAACCTGATCACTCTATTAGTGGCAGCAACGTCATCTGGCCTACAGCTTAAAGACCGCGATGGCACTTGGCTAAATGTAGATACTGATGCTAATAATCTAATTGTGGATGCTGGGGATATGCTAGCAAGAATCTGTAATGATGTAATCCCATCAACTACCCACCGTGTGATCAATACGCCTGAGGCTGGCAACTCTAGTCGTTACTCAATGCCGTTCTTTATGCACCCGCACCCAGAAGCAACGCTAACTTGTATTCCTTCTTGCCGCGGCGAAGGTGAAAAATACGAGCCTATCTCGTCGCATGAGTTTTTGATGCAACGACTTAAAGAAATTGGGCTTACTAAGTGAAATATGTAATTCCAATTTTCTTAATTGTATTTTGCAAATTTTCATACGCAAAAAATGAAACTAAGACTGCAGCTGATATTTGTTTAAAGTCAGCTACAACTTGGGCCATAAAAACAGAAGCAAAAAAAACTGGCGCGAAGGTTGACCAAATCAAGACTTCAGAAGCCAAGTCCCTAGGAAGTGGCGCTAACCTCTATCTTGCTAGTGTTTTTGTGGATGGACCTAAAACAGGCGAAAACACCCATTGGGAGATCGTGGGAGAATTTAATTTCAATAAACATACATGCGAAATCCTGGTAGGAAAAAGCTATTGGGCTCACTAGCAGATTAAACTATAAACGCATACGCTACCCTTACTTAATTACAAACCTGTATATTCTATTTTCAGTAGCAACAGTCCTTGCTCGCAGTTCATACGCTTCAAGTCGTACATAATAGCTATTGAACCACAATTCCTCTAGTAATTACTGGCACTTAGTTTGCTTACTAAGTACCTATACGTTTCACCTGTAAGGAAAAATATGAACGCAAAAGTGATTTTATCTAGCCTCGTTTTTTTAGCACAATTCATTGCTACAATCACTATTGCTCAAGAAGAGGAAGTGACTACACTACCTACCGAAACGATAATTTTTGAGGACACAGCAAAAGAACCTGAGATCATCATCAATCAACATAAAGCAGATTGTGATAAGGCTGTAAACACGTATGAATTGCAATTTCATTTGATGGTGCAAGCAAAAGTGGACAAAGAAACCGCGAATAACGATCTTAATAACGCCAATCCATTATATTTTTTTAGTAGAGGCGCTAACGCTAGAGCCGTTAAAGCCAATCAAGAACTCTTTGACGAAGCTTCTAAAAATGTAGAGACCGCTCTGGCCACTATTTATAGTACTTGTGGTCCAAGTGCAGTCGATTACATAAAAGAAGTTGAGCTAAGCGTATTGAATTTCTTTAATAAAATAGAGTCCAACTAATCTAAACACGCCCTGATATTACCTGCGACCTTATCAAACCAAGTAAAATAGGTATCTGTTTCAGATATTCCCGCCTCAGCTGGCACTTGTACCCACTTTAAATTTTTTGGAAATATTTTTTTCGTCTGTTCAATCTGCGCCGAAGAAAACCCTGTATCATAAACTATGCACTTAATATCTTTTTCAGCGATAGCTGTTAATAGCCTCTTAATATGTATCGGACCTGGGCTTACTCCATGTGCCGATTCAACTTGATTAACAACCTTTAACCCAAAGTTAGTAGCAAAATACTCTAAACTTTCATGATAGGTAATTAGGTTTTTATTCTTAAGTTTTGCAAATTCATTTTTCCAAAACATATCTTTTTCTTTTACAGTTTTAATAAAGGCCGTAGATCTTGCACCAATCTCATCTTTGTAGTCAGGGTATAACTTAATTAACTCTACCTGTAAGGCACTTATAAAATCCAATACTGCCGCTGGAGACTGCAAAAAGTGAGGGTTAAAACGGTTGTGTTTATGACTGTGATCATGGCCACCCATAGCTATAGGGGATTTTATTTTTTGAGAAGTGTAAAATACGCTAGCATCTGCCGCAGAAGTTTTAAGTAACTTATCAAGCCAAGACGTTTCTAGATCAAATCCAATCGCCACAAACAGCTTTGCCTTCTTAGCAAGGAGTATGTGTTTTGTGTCTATTTCTAAATGATGTGGATCCTGTTCTTTTTGCGCAAGGGATTCAACTGCAATCGCTGAAGGTAAAATTTCTTTTACAATGGATTTTAGAGTTGCAGTGGTTGTCACCACTACTGATTTATCACTAGCAAAGCCCGGCTTTGCTAACAATAGTAAGAAAACACTACATGTCTTTATCTTGTTCAGAATCAAAATCGAACACCTCTAAAGACTCTTCAGTAGCGTCTTCTGTAAAAGCGATTTCATTGATATTATCACTTACCGGTGCACTTGCAATTTCCTCGCTAGCTTGCTCCGTAGTTTCTGCTATAGCTTCTACTTTAGCCAACTCAAGTTTGTCAGCTTCCGTTTGGTTATAACGATCTAACCAGTTACGGTCTCTCGAAGAAACTGATTCACCAAACTCGATGGCCTCCATAATTTCTTTGGCCTTTTCGGTATTCAAGCGATCTTTCTCACGCTTCTTTTCTTCTTCAAAAAATGCTGTGGTTGTGTCAATTTCTTGTAATTTTTCAGTGATCTTAGAAAGCTCTTCTTCACTTTCAGAATACGTATGTCCTTGCGCAAGACCTAAGTTTTCAGAAACATCTGATAGAGTTTCTTTTTCTTCTTTGGTCTCTTCTCCGATACCCTCTGGAATCAGTTGGTCAATTTCATTAAGAGATGGAAGCTCCCCGATGTTACGAAGACCAAAAATTTGTAAGAAATTTTTAGTGGTACCATATAGCATTGGCTTACCTGGTAAATCTGATTTGCCCACAAAGTTAATAAGTCTTCTGTCCATTAGAGCACGCATCAAGTGGCCTGACTCTACCCCGCGTATTTGATCCACTTCATTTTTAACAAGAGGTTGCTTATAGGCTACAATGGCTAAAGTCTCAAGTGCTGGCCCCGAAACTCTGAATGGACGAGATTTATGTAAACGCTTAAGATATTCGCCGTTGTCCACCTTTGTACGCAACTGATAACCGCCTTGTACTTCTTCTAAGCTTACACCGCGCTTTGCGCCAGCATATTCGATAGCTAAATTCTCTAAGGCTTTTTTAATTTTTACTGTTTTTACCGTAGTACCAATAAAGATTTGTTTAATCGTAGATATACTAACAGCCTTTTCGGATGAAAAAAGTAAACTCTCAATAATAGATTCAACTCTTTCATCTTCGATGAATTCAGTTTCTTCTATATCCGCTGCTTCGAAAGTATCAAGCTCAGTGCCTTCACTGATACTTGTAAGCTCCATCTCTTCTTGCTCTGGATCTATAGTTTCGGATGCTTCGACCTCTTCGTCTTCCCAATAGGCTTTTGAAAGAGCTAGCTCTTTCTCGTCGAACTCTTCTTCTAACATTGGAACTTCATCTTCTAAGTCTTTTTTCTTCATCACTATCGCCCCTACTAAACCGATTCGATACTATCTTCTGTTTCAATTAAATTTAATTCTTTTTCGGCCTGCAAAATATCATCATCTGTCGCAGCATCTTCAATAAAACCTTCATCAGTGGCATCCTCTTTTAGGCTGCCTGATACGCGGTCACTCACTTCGATCTCGTTAAGCTCTGCAGACTCATCATTTAAATAGTTTTGTTCTTCAAGAGTCAATTGACCACTCGAATTGAAGTTAATAGGTTTATCTTCAACCTGCTCATATTCCACTACTTGCGAAATAATATCACCAGTTACTATTTTTTTAGGTTCTAAGTAAAGTGGACCATAAGCTTCATCTTGAAATAAATTTACATAACCCAGCTTACCTAGTTCTAAAGAAGAAATAAAAGTAATGATCCAACGTCTGAGCTCAATCACTTCGTTTTCAAAAAACTCTTTAATCTCTACTCTCTGTCCCGGAACCAAGCGATTACTCATTTCAAGAATACGTGACGCTATAGATTGTAAATTGATAGACACCCTATGGGTCGCTTTATTGGCTTTTTTAACAACTCCGCGGTAAGCTTTAATCAGGGCAAACAGTGCATTGTCTTCTATTAATAAGTCACCTTCGTCGCCTTCAAAATCTTCTCTTAACCCACGTGCCCAAATATCACGTCCTAAAAGAGGGCGTTCATAGAGTTGTTTTCCGGCCTCTTGAAACTTTTGATACTCTAGCAGACGCTGTACTAGTGGCTTTCTAGGATCTTCTTGCGCTTCAACTTCCCCGTCATCGGTGTAATTTGGAAGTAACATCTTGGCTTTAATTTGAATTAGGGTGGCTGCCATAGCAATAAAATCACCGGCTTGCTCTAGATCTACACTTTGTAGTTGCTTTACATACTCAAGATATTGGTGGGTAATTTTATGTATAGGAATATCATATATATCCATCTCTTCTTTACGGATAAGATAAAGCAATAAACCTAAGGGTCCTTCAAATTGATCCAACTGTATTTGCATTCTACTTGTCCCCCCAAGGACGTATAATAGCCATCAAATCAAGAGCCAGGACATCTTTCAAGACATCTTTAATTTCTGCCAAAAAAACAAGCGATAAAAAACTCATAGAAGGGTCCTCTCAAATATACCTATCAAAAAGTGAGACGACCAAACAATTGGGTAGCGTAAAAGTGACAGCACACCGCCTACAAATAATAAAAGTAATAAGATGCTTAGCATTTGTTGATGTTGCTCTAATTTATGATTGATATGCGCGGGTAAAAATCTAGCTAGGACTTTGCCGCCATCGAGGGGATGTATTGGGATTAAATTAAAAAATGCTAAAGCTAAATTAATATGAATAAATACCGTCAGTAAGTTCATTGCTGCCGATTGATATTGCCAGCCTGCCAAGTGACCAAAAACCATTACTAATGAAAAGGCTCCCACAGTTGCCAATAAAACATTGGACAGCGGGCCTGCTAAAGCGATCCAAAACATGTCTACTCTGACATTTTTTAAATTTCTGGTGTTTACCGGCACAGGGTTAGCCCAACCAAAAAACACTGGTAGGCCCGTTATAATTACCATTAGTGGCAATATAAATGTGCCCACTGGGTCAGCATGTACCATTGGGTTTAAACTCAACCTACCCATGGTTTTGGCTGTATCATCCCCCAGCTTTAGGGCGACCCATCCATGCGCAACCTCATGAAAACACAACGAAAAAAGGAATGGTATAAAGTATAATCCTATTTTCGACGCTATCTCTAAAAAATCCATGTGTTAAACCTAGCTTAGGCCATTACAAGAGTCCACTTTTTAAAGGAGATGGCTTCGGAATCTGATGTTGTCAAAATTACAGGCTCAACTGTATCCTTTTCAGACTGGTGTCTTTTAGCTACTTTTTATAAATACTTTAAATTATAACCTGTCCTTTGGTTCTTTAAATGACAATTTTTGGCTCGCATGCCGCGTATCGTGCACCTTGTTTCTCTCAAGTCTCATTAATAACACAGAGACAGTGGTATCAGCCTTGCATTTAAATAGTTTAACCCCCCAAGAGGCGGTTAGCCCACGTCCCCCCCTTTAGTTGGCTAGCCGCTTCGACTTTCTTCTCCCCCTCTATAAAAAATCAATATCAAAGATTGCCAATAAACCATTGGATAGCTATCTTTTTATATTCATTAATTCTGATTAAGGAGATACCGCAATGGATACACGCCCAGCTCTAACTACATTCTCTGATGACGAAATCGCATTTCGTGATGCTGTAAGAAGTTTTGCAGAAGGTGAAATTAAGCCCATCCGATTACAAATGGATGAAAAAGCACAGATGGATCCAAGCCTCCTTCCAAAACTCTTTGAAATGGGCTTAATGGGAATCGAAACACCAGAAGCTTATGGCGGGTCAAACACTTCTTTTACCATGGCTTGCATTGCCGTAGAAGAAATTTCTAGAGTAGATGGCTCAGTCGGAGTGCTTGTTGATGTACAAAATACTTTAGTAACCAACGCTCTTTTAAAGCATTGTACTGATGCACAAAAACAAAAATTTTTACCTAAAATGGCTACAGAGTGGGTGGCGTCTTATTGCCTATCAGAGTCTTCTTCTGGATCAGATGCATTTGCTCTAAAATTGAAGGCCGAAGATAAGGGCGATACCTTTGTATTAAACGGTCATAAACTTTGGATCACCAATGCATATGAAGCTAATTTATTTTTAGTGTTTGCAAACCTAAACCCAGAACAAGGATATAAAGGTATTACTGCATTTGTTGTTGAAAGAGGTATGAAGGGTTTCACCGTTGGCAAAAAAGAAGACAAGCTAGGAATAAGAGCCAGCTCAACTTGCGAATTGATTTTTGAAAACTGCATAGTACCAAAAGAAAATGTAATTGGACAACTTGGTAAAGGCTATAAAATTGCCATCGAAACCCTAAATGAGGGACGCATCGGTATTGGCGCGCAAATGATAGGGATTGCAGGTGGTGCCTATGAAGCAGCCTTAGAGTACATTAAGGGCCGCGAACAATTTGGTAAATCTTTAAGTGCATTTCAAGGTGTGCAATTTCAACTAGCTGAAATGCGCATTGATTTAGAGGCAGCGAGACTTCTAGTATACAACGCAGCTAGATTAAAAGATGCTGGCAAAGACTTCGTAGAAGAAGCAGCCATTGCTAAATATTATTCTTCAAAAGCAGCGGAGAGAATTACTTCCATGGCCATTGACCTATTTGGCGGAAATGGTTTTACCAAAGAATACCCTGTTGAAAAATTTTGGCGGGATGCAAAGGTTGGCCAAATCTATGAGGGTACAAGTAATATGCAATTACAAACCATTGCTAAATTAGAACTATCTAAATAATATCAACGTTTCCGCAGGGCTTTTTTAACTGCGGAAATCCCTAAAACTAGACTTAACATAGTCTGTTTTTCGTAGTCTGCGCAGAGTCCCAATGCACCATAACATACTGAAATCACTACACTAAACATTATGTCACAGTTTCTTCACAATGTCTTAACCTAAGCTTCAATCATCTTTTATTTATCTCACCTATTCTATTGGAGTAGCAAGTTCACGTGATGTGACTTCAGTAACAAGGAGAGAAAGAAATGTTATACTGGTCGATTATGTTTTTCGTAGTTTCAATGGTGGCAGCACTATTTGGATTTGGTGGGGTCGCAGCAGCGAGTGCCGATATAGCGCAAATATTGTTTTTTATCTTTGCGGTTTTATTTGTAATTTCACTGGTTTTTACGTTGGCGCGAAAAGGCGATAACGTCATAAACAAAAACTTATAATTAATTTTATTACAACACATTCCTTAAGGAGGAATTTATGAACGAACAAACACTTAAAGGTAACTGGAAGCAATTAAAAGGTAAAGTTAGAGAGCAGTGGGGTAAACTTACAGATGATGAAGTAGACACTATTGGCGGAAGCTTTGACCAGCTAGTTGGCAAAGTGCAAGAAAAGTACGGTTACAAACTAGATGAAGCAAAAAAGAATGTGAATGATTTTGTAACAAATATGAATACCAAAATCGGTGAAACGATTGATGGTAAAAAAGATAAAGATAAACATTAAAAAATGGGCTGTTAGGCCCTGTTTTATTAAACTTTAAAATGGAGGAAATCATGGAACAGATGACATACGGAGACAAACTACAGTTCGATGTAAAGGCAGGTAAAGTTGAACATTTAGAAAGAATTTTGCGAGGAGAGATTTCTGCCGCAGAATCTTATGAAAGAGCCATTAAATTGTTTATGAAAGATAGAATTGCTGCAGATAAACTAGAGCAAATTCGCTATGAGCACGAAGAGGCCGTAAGATTTTGGCAGAAGCACATTCAAAATGAAGGTATAGAAGCCGAAAAATCTTCAGGCGCTTGGGGCACAGTAGTCGAAGGTTTTGTAGCGACCGCTAAATTGCTAGGTGAAGACCTAACCACTAGCGCGTTACTTACTGGCGAAGAGCACGGTCTAAAAGAATACAAAGATATTCTTGAAGACGATAACATCGACCGTGATACAAAGTCTTTTGTCAGTGAAGTATTAATACCTCGTCAAAAAAGACATATTAATATCTTAAAGACCATTAAACATTGAGCTTTAGATTATTAGCAGTTTTTAGACCTGATGCCAGCGGTATCAGGTCTTTTTTTATAGATTGCGCCTGTACTGACCACCGACTTCATATAGCGCTTTTGACATTTGACCAAGCGAGCACGTCTTTGAAACCCTTAATAAAGCTTCAAATGTATTCTCCCCGCGCAGTGCGACCGATTTTAAATAGGCTAAATCATTTTGCGTTTCAGAACTGTTTTTAGACTGATAGGCTTTTAAATTATTTAGCTGCTGTAATTTTTCTTGTGGCTCTGCTCTTGCCATATCAATTTTTGGTGGCTCGTAACCTTCGACTGTTGTCTCGGGATTTAAGTATGTGTTAACACCGATAATAGGAAGCTCACCCGTATGTTTTTGGTGCTCATAAAACATCGACTCGTCTTGGATCTTTGATCTTTGATACTGTGTCTCCATGGCACCAAGAACCCCACCTCTCTCATGCAATCTTTGAAACTCGGTAAGTACGGCTTCTTCTACTAATTCTGTTAGCTCATCAATGATGTAAGCACCCTGAGTTGGATTCTCACATTTAGCTACCCCAAACTCTTTATTGATAATCATTTGTATCGCCATGGCACGCCTAACAGACTCCTCTGTAGGAGTCGTAATAGCCTCATCATACGCATTGGTATGAAGCGAATTACAGTTATCTTGCAGAGCTAAGAGAGCCTGCAGCGTGGTTCTAATATCATTAAAATCAATTTCTTGCGCATGTAAAGATCTACCAGAGGTTTGTATATGATACTTTAGTTTTTGCGACCTATCATTAGCACCGTAAAGCTCTTTCATTGCAATGGCCCAAATACGCCTAGCCACGCGCCCGATTACTGCATACTCAGGATCTAGCCCGTTACTAAAAAAGAAAGAAAGATTCGGTGCGATCACATCAATATGGAGCCCACGAGACAGATAATATTCTACATACGTAAAACCATTTGCAAGCGTAAAAGCTAACTGCGAAATAGGGTTCGCCCCTGCTTCTGCAATATGATAGCCCGAGATACTAACTGAATAAAAGTTTTTAATTTTATTGTTAACAAAATACTCTTGCATATCGCCCATCATTTTTAATGAGAAATCTAGTGAAAATATACAGGTGTTTTGCGCCTGATCCTCTTTTAAAATATCGGCCTGAACCGTACCTCTAACATTTTGTAATGCAAATGCTTTACACTCTAATACTTCCGCATCGGTGAGGTTACGTTTTAAGTCTTTTTGTTTTTTCTCAACTTCTTGTTCGATAGCTGTATTAAAAAAGTAGGCCAAGATCATTGGCGCAGGTCCATTAATAGTCATGCTTACTGAAGTCATGGGATTTGTTAAATCAAAACCAGCGTAAAGCTTTTTCATGTCATCTAGAGTGCATATACTAACACCTGACTCCCCGACTTTACCGTAGATATCTGGTCTCTCATCCGGATCTTCTCCGTAAAGCGTTACCGAATCAAATGCTGTTGATAATCTTTTTGCGGTATCATTTTTTGATAAATAGTGAAATCTACGATTGGTTCTCTCTGGACTTCCTTCACCGGCAAATTGCCTTTTAGGATCTTCATTGTCTCTTTTTAACGGAAACACACCCGCAGTGTACGGAAAGTATCCCGGTGCATTTTCTAGACGCATAAATCGAAATTGATCTCCCCAGTCTGTAAGTTTCGGCAAACTTACCTTAGGAATTTGCGTGCCGCTTAAGCTGGTTGTAAATAAGTCCTGCTTGATTTCTTTATCTCTAACTTTATAGATAAATTGTTTTTCGTGATAGGCTTTTTGCAACTGCGCATATTGGTGAATGACTTCAGTGTCATCTTTTGTAACTTCTTTTAATAAATCTGTCTCTAGCTTTTTTACATCAGGCATATCTACTTTTAGAGCGTCAATCGCCCCAAGTTTTGATAAAATCAATGCTTTTTTTTGCGTGTTTTTTTTATACGTCCTTACTGACTTAACAATATCCATTAAATAAGGAGCTCTATCTGGTGGAATGATGGTTTGCTTTACTGTTTCTTTGAGGTCGTCCAAAAAGGCTTTTGATATTACAAAGTCCTTATTGTCTTCTGCCAATTTACCAGCAAGAGATAAAAATAATTGATTTACTCCACCATCATTAAACTGTGATGCCTGACATAAATACACGGGTAAATCGTTATCATTGGCGTTAAATTGCTTTCTTGATCTTTTATACTGTTTTTTAACGTCATGTAGAGCATCTTCTGATCCCCTGCGGTCCGCTTTGTTGATTACAATAAAATCAGCATAATCAATCATATCAATTTTTTCTAACTGTGATTGCGCCCCAAACTCAGAAGTCATTACATACATACTTAGGTCACTAACCTCAGTAATTCTAGATGCTGCCTGCCCAATACCTGACGTTTCAGCAATTAAAAATTCAAAGCCTTGCTCTTTTAAAAGATTCAATACATTTGGCAGAGCGTCTGCCACTTCACTACCAGAACCACGTGAAGCAAGGGATCTCATAAATAAACCAGGGCGAGAAAGTGAATTCATTCGAATACGATCACCAAGTAATGCGCCGCCGGTCTTCTTTTTTGTTGGGTCAACACATACTACGGCCGCTGTTTTGTCTGCGAAGGCATTTTTATATCTGTGAAGCAACTCATCAATCAAACTTGATTTTCCAGCCCCACCAGTGCCTGTAATTCCTAGAGTAGAAGCTTTTTTAGCAGAACTTATAGGATGTAAAGTATTTTTGAATTCAGTTTTTAATTCAACAGCAGTAATTAAAAGACCAAGGTCACGACATTGCATTAACCATTCATTTGTATACTTATCTTTTTTGACTTCAGCTTTTTTAGCAGCAGCAAGTAGATCATAGTCTGAACCTTCGATGACCATTTGGATCATACCCTCAAGCCCTAATTTTCTACCGTCTTCTGGATGAAATATTTGTGCAATACCGTAGGCTTCCAACTCGCGCTTTTCATCAAATACAATTACACCGCCGCCGCCACCATAAATTTTGATATAGCTTGCGCCGTTAGCGTCTAGAAGATCTCGCATATATTTGAAGTATTCCATATGCCCGCCCTGGTAAGAGCTGATACAAATACTTTGCGCCCCTTCTTGCAGAGCAGCCGTAACAACATCTTGTACAGACCGGTTATGCCCTAAGTGAATTACCTCTGCGCCAAAATCCTGTAAAATTCGTCGCATAATATTGATCGAAGCATCATGACCATCAAAGAGGCTGGCTGCAGTAATAATACGAATGGGATGCTTAGCAGTGTAAGACATTTACTCTCCAATAAACTCTGGCTTTTGCTTATTAATAAAAGCCTTTACGCCAATTTGCATATCTTTAGATCTAAAAAGCTCTGAGAATAAAGTTCTTTCTAAATGAAGCCCTGGGTCGATGGATAAATCGTAGCCCTGCGTACTTGAACCCTTTATTGCCGTCATGGCAATAGGAGCAAGGCTTGCTATCTTATCAGCGGTCTTTCTTACCTCTTGCATAAG
>JBBKWS010000127.1:0-2643 GCA_037969075.1 Bdellovibrionales bacterium
ATATTTTCAGTTACGTAAACAGGAACAAACTTTTTTCCATTATGAACAGCAAATGTTAAACCTACTGCATCAGGAATAATTACAGAGCGACGCGACCACGTCTTAATCACTTTGTTATCTTTACCACTCTTTGCTTTATAGATCTTAGCAAGTACGTGATCATCAACAAAAGGACCTTTTTTTAACGATCTAGCCATTTATTCACTCCTACTTCTGATTACGACGTCTAACTATCATTTTGTTAGTACGCTTGTTGTTTCTAGTTTTATAACCCTTACAAGGCTGACCCCATGGAGACACAGGATGATGACCTTTACCTCGGCCCTCACCACCACCCAACGGATGATCTACAGAGTTCATTGCCATACCACGAACTGTAGGACGAATCCCTTTCCAGCGTGAACGACCAGCTTTACCAATTTTTACATTTTCATTATCTGTATTACCAACTTGCCCAATAGACGCGCGGCAAACTGATAATATATACCTAACTTCTCCAGAAGGAAGTCTCACTTGACAGTATTGGCCTTCTTTTGAAATTAAGGTAGCACCAACACCCGCGCCACGAGCAATTTGCGCACCTTTTCCAGGGCGCATTTCTACATTATGGATTGTTGTTCCAACTGGAATATTTTGTAATTGCAAATTATTACCAGGCTTAATATCCGCCGTATTAGATGACACCACAGTGTCTCCCACATTTAAACCAACTGGAGCAATGATATAAGATTTTTCTCCATCAGCATAAGAAATCAAAGCAATACGACAAGTACGATTTGGGTCATACTCAATAGATTGTACTTTTGCAGGCACTTCTAATTTAATTCGCTTGAAATCAATAATACGGTAACGGCGCTTATGACCACCACCAATATGTCTCATACTGATTTGACCAGTATTACTTCTAGCACCCGTTCTTCTAAGGGCCTCAGTTAGTGATTTTTCTGGTTTTGCCTTCGTGATTTCAGAGAAATCAAAGCCTGTCATATGTCGACGGCTGGCTGTAGTAGGACTATACGTTTTTACGCCCATGACTTATGCCCCCTCAAATACAGCGATTTTTTCGCCAGCTTTTAGTTTTACCAATGCCTTTTTCCAATACTTTATCTTACTGTACTTAGCACCAACGCGACGTGTACGATCACGACAAATCATTGTGCGCACCGAATCCACTTTTACATCAAACAATTTTTCTACAGCAGATTTCACTTCTACCTTAGTAGCCTTGCGGTCTACTTCGAATACGTACGCACCCATTGTTGTATGAAGCGTGTTTTTTTCTGTTATTAGAGGCTTTTTAATTACTTGAAACATTATGCCTTCTCCCCAAGACGCTCTTCAATTTGCTTTAGAGCTTCTTTAGTAATAATCGCTGTATCGTATTTTAGTAGGTCATAAACATTTATACCCTCTGAAGAGTAATAACGAAACTTCCCTAGATTACGTGTCGCACGCGCAAACACATCATTACTTTTTGCATCTACAAGCACAGCCTTAGTAACTCCGAAATCAGCCAATCTTTTTGCTAATTCCTTCGTCTTGCCTTTTGAATCCATGTCTTCAATTACAAAAAATTTATTATTAGCTACAAGATAAGAAAGAGCCGTCTTCAGACCAGTGACCCTTAAAGACTTTGGTATACTGTAAGAGTAATCTCTAGGCTGAGGACCAAACATAGTTCCTCCACCCGGCATCAATGGAGATCTAGTAGATCCCTGACGGGCCCCACCAGTTCCTTTTTGCTTAAATGGCTTTTTACCGCCACCACTCACAAAACCTTTAGTTTTCGTAGCATGAGTACCCTGTCTACGACAGGCCAGTTGCCAACGAACAACTTGTTGTAAGATATCTTTTCGAACTGGTTTTCCAAAGATTTCCTCAGAAAGCTTAACAGTTCCCACTTTTTCTTTTTTCCAATTTAATACTTCTAGTTGTCCCATAATCCTACTCTTTTAGTAATCTAACCATGCCGTTTCTTGCACCAGGAACCGGTCCTTTTACAAGAATGGCGTTCTCTTCAGGAAACACACCAACAATTTTAACATTCTTTACAGAAATAACTTCGTCACCAAAATGACCACTCATCTTTCTGCCTGCCATCACACGCCCTGGCCACGTACGGTTACCAATAGATCCCGGTCTTCTTTCGATACCATGACCATGAGATGCTGGACCGCCAGCGAAATTCCAACGCTTAACAGTTCCTGCAAAACCGCGCCCCTTAGATGTAGCCGTTAATTTAACAGTGTCACCTATATTTAGACTTTGAATGTCGACCATTTGTCCAACAGTCACGCCATCAGGAATTGTTTGACGAATTTCTCTGACAAACCTTGCGCCATTTTCAAAACCAGCAGGCTTCAAGCGAACTTTTTCAGATTTTAAAGCATTTTTAGATTTTTTAGCCTTACAAGCAATTTGAATTGCCTGATAACCATCTTTTTCATCAGTTTTAACTTGAGATACGTACCAGTTTTCATACTTTAAAACAGTTACTGGAACGATTTCACCTTGTTCATTATACACAGAAGACATACCAACTTTAAACGCAAATAGACCGTTAAGCTTCACTACATTTGAAGTTTGTCCGGCTTTAGTTTGTTCAGCGTCTTGCTGCTCTACATTTGTTTCACTCACAGAGCC
>JBBKWS010000128.1:0-39799 GCA_037969075.1 Bdellovibrionales bacterium
ACTACACCTGTTCCACATAACGGTTGTCGTCCTCCAAAGCGTAGAAGAGTATAATTTAAATTTTTTGACTTTACTTAAGGAGCCATGATGCAACAGCATTATTATAAATTTTGGAGAGAATTAATTCAACCCGCTGGTTACGAAGTAGATCGTGAGAGTTTAAATACTACTTATGGTCGTTTCAGCATTCGCCCTCTTGAAAGAGGTTATGGTGTAACGCTTGGAAATTCTCTTAGACGTGTATTACTGAGCTCGATGATGGGTTCTGCAGTTGCTGCAGTAAGATTCGAAGGTGTATTGCATGAGTTCACAACAATTCCGGATGTAATGGAAGATGTTACTGATATTATTCTTAATTTAAAAGAAGTTCGCTTTAGACAATATAGCTCTGAGCCAAAGACGATTGTAATTTCTAAGCAAGGTGCTGGTGTTGTTACTGCCGGAGATATTCAACTTCCTGATGGGATTGAAGTAATTAATCCAGATCAACACATTGCCACTCTTGGTGAGGCTGCAAACTTTAAAGCTGAACTAATGGTTTGTTATGGTCGTGGTTATGTTGCGGCAGAAGAGCAAAATACTGATCTACCGGTTGGTTTTATTGCGATAGATTCTCTTTATAGCCCAATTCGTCGAGTTAATTACCAAGTGGGTGCAGCCCGTGTTGGTCAAAAAACAGATTATGATTCTTTATCAATGGAAATTTGGACTGACGGCTCTCTTCGTCCAGAAGAGGCGGTTTCATTAGGTTCAAAGATTTTAAAAGAACAGTTGCAACTGTTTATTGATTTTGACGAATCTGAAGAAAAAGTTGAACAAGAAAAATCTGACTCTAAGCCACAGCTTAATGAAAACTTGTTTCGCTCTGTGGATGATCTTGAGTTGTCGGTTAGATCTGCTAACTGTTTAAAGAACGCTAATATTCGTTATATCGGTGAGCTAGTAACTAGGTCAGAAGCTGAGATGTTAAAAACTAAAAACTTTGGTCGTAAGTCTTTAAATGAAATTAAAGAGCTTCTTTCTGAAATGGGCTTAGGCTTAGGAATGAAAATCGAAGGCTGGCCTCCAAAAGATTGGGACCCAGATACTTATACAAGAAACCGTCAGGCGGCAGCAGCAGCAGTTGCAGCACCGACTCCGACAAATACTGATGCGTAATAAAGTTTAATAGAGGAAAAGAAAATGAGACATAATCGCATAACAAAAACATTTAGTCGTGAAACTGGTCACCGTAAGGCGATGTTTCGTAATTTAGTTGTTTCTTTAGTTGAGTACGGAAGAATTAAAACAACTACTGATAAGGCTAAGCAATTGCGTAAACATATCGAAAAAGCGATTACAATTAGCAAAGAAGGTACATTGCAAGCTCATAGACTGTTGTTGTCTAAATACCCTAATAAAGTTGCTGTTAAAGCGCTTATGAAAGACATTGGGCCACGCTTTAAGGATAGAAAAGGTGGTTACACTAGAATTTTAAAAATTGGCCGTAGACCTGGTGATTCAGCTGAAATGGCTATCATTGAGTTTGTTGATTACACTTTACCTGACGTTCCTAAGGAAGGAAAAGAAGCTAAAGGTACTGAGGATGCAACAAAGAAAAAGACTGTTAAAAAAGCTGCTCCTAAAAAGGCTGCTACTACTAAAAAGAAAACAGTAAAAAAAGCTGCTAAAAAAGCGAAGAAGAAAGCTACTAAAAAATAATTAATATTATTAAAGGTAGTATTTAGTAAAAGCCCTCATTTGAGGGTTTTTTTTTGAATAAAACACATGTGTTTTGATTGATTCTTAATTGAATCTTCACTAGATTATTTTCTTATGGAATGGGAAGATATTCAAAATAGAAAACCTTTATATCTTAATATTGGTGGGTTCATGGATTGTGATCCTCGCCCCAATTATGAGAACTATGTTTCTGTTGATATGGGCGGTGATGGCACTACGGCAGTTAAGCATGATATGACAAAGCCACTGCCATTGGCCGATGATTCTGTCGACCATATTTTAACAGAACATTTTCTTGAGCATGTATCCGCTGTGGATCTAGAGAATATATTAAACGAACTATATAGAGTGTTAAAGCCTGGTGGCCTGCTACGAGCAGCTGTTCCGGACTATAATCACCCCAGGGACATAGCTTATCTTCGTCGTGGACATGATCCAAGACATGCAGATCATCTTATATTACCCACGTACACTTTACTTCGTGATATTGTGGCTAAATCAAAATTTAAAGAGGGCTCTTTTTACCATTATTGGCATGAAGGTGTCTTTCATTACTCGCCCGTTGATTACTCCAAAGGGCATATAAAAAGAACGCCAGACAATGACCCTCGCTGTAAGATGCCTACTCAGACCTTGAAAAAGTGGGAGATTTATATTTCTAACTTTTTTTATAAACTTAAAAAAAGGTTCAAGTATACAGAGCATGAACTTTTGGGGCGACGAGGTAGTAAGTATGGAGCTACTTCTATCTTGTTTGATTTGAATAAACCAAAGTGATTTTCTGTGGACTGTTACCTTTTATAGAAAAGTGGATAAGATGGCCCAAATAAAAAATCGTTTTTTAGGCTCTTTAGTTTTAGTAAGTCTTTTGGCTGCGGGCTTTGTTGCGTATTGGTTCAATAGTAAAGAAGAAGCCACTAAGAGACAGAAGGCTGTTTATGAAAATCTAGAAATTTTAGAGGTTGATGGGGCTTTCGACTTTGTAAAGCCCACCGTAGAGGGTGAGTCGTTTCGTTTTCATACGCTTAAGGGACAAGTAGTTTTACTTAACTTTTGGGCGTCTTGGTGTGCTCCCTGTGTGATTGAGTATCCTTCGATGTTACGGTTAGTGGATTCATTTGGTGGAAAACTCAAAATGGTTGCAGTATCGCAAGATGAATCACGAGATGATGTCGAGCGCTTTTTGAAACGCTTCGGCAAAGGATCAGATGATGTTATTCATATTTGGGACCCCAATAGAGAAGTTGCAAAGAAATTTGGAACCGAAAAGTTACCTGAAACCTATATTTTTAATAAAGAACTAAAGTTAGTTAGAAAAGTGCCTAACTCAGAAGACTGGGGAAGGCATGAAGTAAGAGAGTATTTAAAGCAGCTTTTAAGGTAGGTGCAATGTGACTCAATTCAAAGATGGTATAATGAAATTTTTAATATTTGGCTATTTGCTAGCATTACTTACATCAATGGCCGGTATGGAGATATTCAGCGTATTGATTGTGCTTACGACTCTATTTTTTTTAGTTACTGGAAGATACACTTTTAAATTTTCTAAATTAACTGTCGGTATTATTTTGTTGTTTTTCTTGTCGCATATCTTAAGCATAATACTTTCTCCATACATACAATCGACAGACTTTATAGATTATCTTCGCAAGGCAAGATGGATATTATACCTTTTCATCATTCCTATTTTTTTAAAAGAGAATGTTGAGAATATTGTTAAGTACCGACGTGTATTCTTATGGTTATTACTACTAGTTTCTATATACAGTTTGGTGCAAGTTTTTTCTGGCGTAGATTTTTTTAGAAAAACGTCCTATTATAAATTCCAGGAAATATATTCCATCACTCTATGGAGAGCAAAAGGATTCTACACTAATACAATGACCTATTCATATATTATGGGTATCATACTAAGCTTTTTATTTCCTTTTGTATTACGCAACTGGAGGAGCGACAAGCTTCTTTCAATTTCTTACGGACTGACCTTGATTTCATTTTTTCTAGGATTTACTAGAGGGGCTTGGCTTGCATTAGTAGTCACATTTGTATTGATCATATTGCTGTTCTACAGACACTTGGTGAAAAAAACATTGGTCTGCCTAATCTCAGGTGCGCTAATTTTATTATTAATCCCTGGAATGCAGGCCAGAGTATTGTCTATTCTAAATCCTGAGGATTTAAGCAGACTGCATAGACTAAATATCTGGAAAGCTAATGTTGAAATGTTTAAAGACAATTTTTATACAGGGGTAGGCTTGAATCAAAATACAGACTTAACTCCGCGGTACTTTGATAAGCTTGGGATTGTACAAGATTTCTATGGGCACGGTCATAATAGTTTTATTCAATACCTATCTACTACAGGTATAATAGGTTTTTTCACATTAATACTATTTACCATTTATTTTTTGGTAGTAACTTTTAAATGTATAGAGTCTCATGCTAATTTCAAAGAACAGCAGATCCTTATTGGTTTGATGTCAGCGCAAATATTCTTCATTCTCGGCGGCCTTACGGAAGCACTAATTATAGATGCTGAAATTCTACATTGGTATAGTCTAACTATTTCTAGCATTATCTATTTAAAACACAGAAAAGAATATGTTCAGCCTTAGGCAAGGTTTGCGTTTAATATGAGAGACTTATCATTCATCATAATTTTTTTTATTTTCGTGCTTAGTTCAATTTTGATTATTATTACATTGAATTACTCTTATGATCCTATGAATGTATATGGTCACACCCATATATATGTTAAATCTAAATTTCATAGGTTTGTAAATTTAGGTATATTTCGACAAGAAAAATTTAGTATGGCGATTTTTGGTACATCAACGACTGAAAATTTTCACGTAGAAAAAATTAAAGAGAAATACGGTATTGATACTATTAAATTATCAATGAATGGAGCAACTGCATTTGAGCTTAATAAGGCCATGAATTTTTTTTGAATAAAAAAAAGATTGATACAGTGATTTTAGCAATTGATCCTATAACCAGTATGAGTCAGACGCCAGGATTTTATGAGTCGAACAACAGTCTGCCAATGTATTTGTATGATGATATGATCTGGAATGATATAGCATATGTAGGTAGTTTAGACGCATTAAAAATGACTTGGGAAAAATTGTTTTATAGTAAAACCGATACAGACAGCCAGTTTACAGAAGATTTGGATTTACTGTATAACTGGCATAAGTTAAATACAGGTAGGTTTTCAAGGGAGTCAGTCCTTAATTCCTTTAATAAAGAAATTAGTAAAGATCCAGAGCTATTTAATCCGGAGCTTTATGCTAATCTAATCAAGAATTTTGATAAATTTATTTTCCCTGTTCTTGAAAAATACCCAGATGTTACGTTCAAAGTTTATTTCCCGCCGTATTCAGTATTTTTTTAAAACTGTGGAGTGAACAAGGCTATATGGATGATATACTTCGGTTTAGAAAATCCTTAGCTAGGCAAGTGGAAGTCCTGTCTAATGTGGAATTATATGATTTTCAAACTAATATTGATATTACGGTGAATTTAAATAATTATAAAGATTTATTTCATTTTCGTGAGGAAGTTAATGATTTTATATTGGAGAAAATTTTTTCAAAATATGAGAAAGTTAATTTTGAAACTGCAAATATACAGGTATTAGAAAGCATAAGGTTGGCGAAGTAAGTAACCTTGTAGCTATGCTTGTTGTAGGTTTAGAGATTGTCATTGCAGCTCTTTATATTTATCGGGTTAGGCTTATCGAGCTTATACATCATACTATTTAGCCTCTTTACGAGAGTGTGCTTTATATTTTTTCTGAAAGCAGGCGGTAACAGTATCATTAATGTCTTCAGGGTAAAGCAATTGTGACCTTATTGGCATTTGTGGTTTTTTTCTAATAGAAAAGCGCAGGAATGTACGAGTCGGCCCGATTAGGCTTAAGAAAATGACTATACTTAATATTACTTTTAGATATTTATATTTTTTTTGTTCTTCCATATTGAGAAAAATATAATATGACAGCAATATACTAAACATAAAAAAACCAGGCATTTGGTTTCTACTGCGATTCTCGAGGAAACATAGTGTAGCATTAAAAATCATTAATACATGTAGAGGTAGCATTTTTATTAACTGCATTTTACTTTTAAATGCTAATATATACATAAAAACTGCTAAAATTATAAATGTAATTTGAGTATAAAGAAATGGATTATCCGCATTGTGTACCCCTAATAATCCATTCCATATGTTCATAAATGGATTTCCCATTTCTTCTTCATATGATTGAATACTATTTAGAGCGCCAGATGCAAGTATTACCCTAAGAGAAGTGTACACAATTAATGGAAATATACCTGCGAAGAGCCAATGCCAATCCCATTTTTTATATAGCGATATGTTTCTAAGAAATATAAGTCCAAAAAATGAAGAATAGATGATACCGAATTCTTTAAATAAAGGGCTCATGCAGATTAAAAATAATATTAGGATATAATAATTTCGTCTAATTAAATTTATACCTTCAAAGAAATTAAAATAAATCCATAGACTAAGTATTCCAGTGAGATTGGCAAAAGCATTGTGAGAAGAGGTAAGCCAGACTATTTGACTCCCTCCATCATGTGATAGAGGTAAAATGGCAGTAACAGTTGAATAAAAATAACTTTTAGTGAGCGAGAAAGTAATGCCAAATAATAAAAAAGCTATCGTCATCCAAATCATCAGATTCATGATATACATAGGTTTTGTATTGCATCCGAACAATTTCCACTGCAGCTTATAATAAAACTTCGCTAGAGGTCTATATGAAGGTGCTATTTTTACGTAAGAAGTTGTGAATATCTCACTAACGCTTTGAGATTCACCAATAGAAAGCGCAATATAGTTATGCTTTTCAAAGCCGTGAAAATTAAATACAAAAAAATACTTAATGCAATAAAGTAGAACAACAACAGCGACTGATGCCAATATCTTATGAGTTTTAGTTTTTAACATATATTATCCTTGAATTCTTTCTTTTTAATCTTTTTGTATAAATCTAAGTATTCATTTAGAAATAATGAGCCAATTAGTGGCGGGATTAGCATTCTTATAAATATAAGAATACTTAGTGTTGTTATCACCTCTATGCTGAGTTGGTCTTTTAAAATTTGACTTAGAGTCACTTCGCGGACTCCGATTCCCATGAATGAAATAGGTAAAAAGCCAGCGTAAAAACTTACATACAAGGCACGACAAAATGCAATAATTGATTGTAATGACAAGTTCAGTGCAAGATAAAAAGTATAAAATTGTATGGTCTGCACAGCCCATATGACAGTTGATATGAGGGCCGCGGAGATTTTTATTGAGGTGTCAATTTTTCTAAAAAGCTGCAGCTTTAGAGGTATAAATCTAGTGAGTGAGAAAAATAAAAAAGCAGAAATAAAACCTAAAAATAAAAGTAGAAAACCGTTATTTAATGTGCTGTTGGTGTAACTAATTAAAAAAATGATCGCACATACCACTCCAGCACCAAATAAATCCGCAAATTTTTCTAGAGCGACAATGTTCAAAGAATCTTTTTTACTTTTGGTGGATGAGTATATAATAAACGACTTAATAAATGCACCCATTTTAAAAGGCAAAATTGGATCTAGTGTGTTTGCCCCTAATGATTGCTTCAATGAAGTGCCAAAATCTAAGGATACATATTGCGAAGCAATGATTTTCCAGCGATAGGAACTTAATAAAATTAATGCAATATTCGTGGAGAGAATTAAAAGCCAACTTAGAAGGTCTATAGAAAGTATGCTGTTTAGTAAGGCTATAAAATCGACATTTCTATAGTAAAAGTAGATACAACCAACGCTAAAAACAATGGTCAGTAGTTTATATATAATTTTATTTCTTTTCATTTATGCTAGTCGTGCGATTAATTATATAAGGATAAGATTTTGCTGTGGTGTTAAATATAGACGTTATAATTTCTAAGGTGATTCCAAAGCTTAGTATAATAGCAGAAAAGACATAAAGCATGCATGATATTAAAAAAATGGGCCGTGAGTGTATATCAAATCCTAACTCTAGCTTTTGATAAACCAAAAAACATAAAATAACTGTGGGAATAAATGCGAAGTAGATACTAATTCGACCCAAGGTATAAATGGGTCTAGATTTATTTGCGCTTAAAAACCATAGCATAATGATATCGAAAACTACATCGATAGTTCTACCGATGCCGATTCCATACTTACTTACACCTTTATATCTAGGAGGTGCTGATATGAATACTTCTCCTAATCTAGCTCCCATAATACTAAATATTGCAGGTAAATACCTATGCTGTCCTGGTCGTATTTGTAGCTGTCTTAATAAGTCGCCACGTACGACTTTAAATCCACCCATATCTCGAATTGAAGTGTTAGCAATTCTACGTAATAAAAAATTTGCCATCAAACTAGGAAGTTTTCGGAAAATAAATGATTCTGAGCGCTTTTTACGTGATCCCGATACAAAGTCATAACCTTTCTGCATCTCTAGTAGGAGTAGAGGTATTTCTTCTGGAAGGTGTTGCAGGTCTCCATCCATAATTACAACCCAATCATTTTTTGAGTTTTGAATGCCAGCGTAAACTGCAATGGCCTGTCCTCGATTTTTTGATAAATGTATGACTTTAAGGCTGTAATATTTTTTTGCTAATTCATCCATTATTTCTGAGGTCTTATCAGTTGAACCATCATTTACTAAAATAATTTCATAATTTAGATTTAGCTTAGAAAGCACATTGTCTGTTCGTGAAACAAACTCTGTAACGCATTCTTCTTCATTATAAAAGGGGGTTACAATTGATACACTCTTCATATTGACTTATAATTGTTTCACATACCAGGGGATGTATTCACTCATGCCCTTAGAAATAGTGTGTGTGTGCTTATATTTTAAAAGTTCCTCTGCTTTGGAAATGTCTGCGAGAGAGTGCCGAATGTCACCAGACCTAAAGTCCTCGTATGTAATATCCAGATTTTTTACATGTGGATAATGGTCGCTAAGGTGAGTTACGATTATTTGATACAGTTGCTTTAAGCTAGTGGCCTCTGCGCATGCTACATTATACACTTGATTGATAGCCTTTTGGTCTTCTGTTGTTGCTGCTAATATATTCATCTGAACAACATTTTTAATGAAACAAAAATCTCTACTAGTCTCGCCATCACCGAAGATCACAACAGGTTTATTATCAACTAGTGATTTAATCCAGCGAGGTATTACAGCCGCATAGGCACCATTGGGGTCTTGTCGAGGACCAAAAACATTAAAATAACGTAGGCCAATAGTATCCATCTGATAAATCTGTGAAAAATTTTTAGCGTAGATTTCATTTATTAGCTTAGTAATCGCGTATGGGGATAGGGGGGTGCCAATCTTATTTTCTTGCTTTGGTAGCTCTAACGAATCGCCGTATACAGAGCTTGAAGAGGCATATACTATTCTCTTAATATTGCTTTCTTTTGCTGCTAAAAAAATATTAAGTGTCCCGTCGACATTATTTATATGAGAATCAAGAGGGCGTTCGATAGAGCGTGGCACAGAACCTACCGCTGCTTGGTGACTAATGTAGTCCATGTTACTAGTCGCCATTAAGCAAGTCTTGTAATCTGTAATATCACCATGAACAAACTTAAAGGAGGCATTGTGTTTTTTTGCAACAGACTCTAGAAAGTTAACGTTTTCAATATGACCACTACTTAGGTTGTCTAGTACAGTTACGTCTTGTTTGGTAGTCAGTAAAAATTCTGCAATATTTGACCCAATGAAACCGGCCCCCCCAGTTACAAGCCATCTTTTGGGCGACATTAATAACTGAGTTGTTACATCCTGAATAGAATTAGACATCCTTACCTCTCTTCAAAAAAGATAGAGCTAGTATGTTGAGTACAAAAGCAGAGAACGAGAGGAGAATTGTGCTGAAAATGAAAATTTTTACGAACTCGACTGTGATATTCCTGCTGTTAAAGTTCGAGTAAACATAGCTAAAGTTCGGCGATTGTGAAGAGAGTACAAGTGAATGGTAAATACTAGGTTTCGAAAGTTTTAAGTATTTGCCATATCCCAGAACATTGCCTGCAGCTTCCTTTAGTTCTTCAGCGGAAAGTGTTTCGCTAGAAAGACGTTTTTTTAATGATTGTATATCTTTAATGTAGGTCTGTAGTTTTTGTATCAGTAAACTGGTATGTTTAATAGCTACAGTGTTCTTAGTGACTAAAGTTGTGATGCTGTAATATTGCTGGTTAACAGGTAAAAAATTATATTCGTCAGGATAAAGTGGATTTGTATTAAGAGAGCTTCTTTCTTCAGGACTTGGGTTATTGCTAAGATTCCCACCTTCATTAATCACAGTGTGATTATTTGGCAATGCTATATAATTAGAGTTTTGAATAGAGAGAGTTTTTTTTATCTGAGCTATAAGATCATTTAACTCATTCTTTTTGGATTCCAAATCATTAATTTCTATCTGACTATCGGTAATTTTTACTGCAATTGAGTTGGCAAGATAGTCAAGCTGTCTCATAAAGATGGCAGATGCAATTCGCGGTAAATACTCTGTGTGTAAAAATTTACTGTGTTTATATTTGTCCGAGCTTAAAGTAAGATTTACGCCTAAAATAAAAACCTTTAGAGGCTCCACCGTAAAACCAGAGCTAGAGAGTTCGTTTTCTAGTCTTTTTAGGCTAAGCCTAGAGGATTTCACGCCTTTGAAGCTCTGCAACTTTTGCTGTAAATATGTTTCAAGGTTACCAAGATCTTCTGCTGTGAGGGATGGTTCACTGATGTATATGTTGAGCTGAGTTTCGTGCTCGTTAAATAGGCAATAACCTGTGGCTAATAAAATAGAAATCGATAGTATGACGAGTATAGGTTTGGTATATTTCTTTAGCATGAGAGTAAGAGTAAATTTAAAGTCACACTTGTTCAATTCTCTAGTTGATTTGACATGGCGTGCTCTATTTCGTACTTTTCAGAGATAAACTTAGATATTACTCTCTTTCTTTCACAAGAAGATAATAAGGATGGACTAATGTACAAAGATTACAATCGTAAAGTGTCTGTTGTTGGCCTGGGCTATGTTGGACTACCAGTCGCAGTAGAGTTTGGAAGGATTTCTGAAACTATTGGATTTGATATCAATTTAGGACGTATTGAAGAGCTTAAGCAGGGTATAGATAGAACAGGCGAAGTCGAGCACGATTATCTGGTAGGGTCGCATGTTATTTTTACTAGTAGCTTCGAGGATTTAAAAAAAGCAGACTTTCATATTGTTGCGGTGCCGACACCTGTAGACGAAAATAAGCGCCCTGATTTTACACCTTTGATAAAGTCTTCTGAGACAGTGGGGAAAATTTTAAAAAAAGGGGATATTGTAGTCTACGAATCAACAGTTTTTCCGGGGGCTACTGAAGAAATCTGTCTGCCCATATTAGAAAAGATATCAGGACTACAGGCAGGCGTAGACTTTAAGGTTGGCTATTCTCCAGAGAGAATCAATCCAGGGGATAAGGAACATCGCCTGACTACTATTAAAAAGGTAGTCTCTGCCCAGGACGAAGAGAGTTTGGATATTGTTGCGTCTACATATGCTAAGGTAATCACTGCGGGAGTCCATAAAACAGGTTCAATCAAAGCTGCGGAAGCAGCTAAGGTTATCGAGAACACACAGCGTGATATTAACATAGCACTAATGAACGAATTAGCGATTATTTTCAAGTTGGTGGGAGTCGACACTAGAGAAGTTTTAGATGCGGCTGCAACAAAATGGAACTTTATTCCATTTAGTCCCGGATTAGTAGGTGGGCATTGCATAGGGGTAGACCCATATTACTTAACCTTTAAAGCGGAGTCGCTAGGTTATCATCCTGAGGTTATTTTGGCGGGGCGGAGGATTAATGATAATATGGGGAAGTTTGTAGCTCAGCAAACTATAAAAGAAATGATTAAATCTGGGCAGGATGTTGCGGGTAGTACAGTTACAGTTTTAGGTTTTACTTTTAAGGAAAATTGTCCCGATATTCGCAATACTAAAGTTGTAGATATAATTAAAGAGCTTAAAGAATACAACGTTAAGGTTCAAGTATATGACCCTATTGCTGATTATAATGAGGCTTACGAAGAGTATAAAATTACCTTAAATCAATTCGATGAGCTGAAGCCTGCTACGGCTGTCATAGCTGCTGTAGGTCACAAACAGTTTTCAGAAATGAGCCCTGAGCAAATCAAAAAACTTTGCAAAGGAAAGCCCGTGCTAATTGATGTCAAATCGATGTTTGATGCGAAGAAGTACACAGATGCAGGTATACATTTATGGAGACTATAGTCGCTAGTGGGTCTCATTCTAAGTTTTCAAAATGCACTAAAATATCTGATTTTTTATTGAAATGGTTTAGCGAGCTGGGCATGGATGCTAAAAATCGTGCTACATTTGAAAGATATTACTCGGGATATTTAAAAAAATTCCCCCGAAGGCTGCAGTATTTTTATTCTAGCCAAGTCAAAGAGGTTGTTGAAATTATTAAACAGCATAAGAATCCAAAACTATTAGATGTAGGTTGTGGAACCGGCACTGAAAGCCTCTGGATGGCTTTCAACGGTGCTGTGGTTGATGCTATTGATATAAAAAATGAGCGACTAAATCTTGCCAGAGATCGCAAAGTTATTTTGGAGAAAGACTTAGGTCGCGATATTCATTGCGAATTTAAAAATACATCAGTCTTAGATATTGAAGGTGAAGAAGTTTACGACATAATCTGGTTAGAACAGGCCTATCATCATTTAGAACCCCGAGAAGAGGTAAGTAAAAAAATTGCTAGTTTATTGAAGCCTGGCGGGTATTTAGTAATTTCTGAGTCCAATGGATTAAATCCTCTGGTGCAGTTGCAATTGTTTGGTCGTCGTGGTTTTAAGACAATAGATTATTTTTTTGATGAAAATGGTGTCCGGCATATGTATGGGAATGAGCGAATATTGTCTGCTAGAACTTTGTGTAACACATTTAAAAGGCATGGGGTTATTAGCAAAGAAGTAAACTACTATAGGTTATTTCCCAATATGTCGGTGTTTGATATTTTTTTTGGTTTAGAAAAAAGAATGCCTAAGATTTTTACCTTTTTCTTTTCTAATTACAATTATGTAGGAAAAAAAGTATAGCATGTGTGGGATATCTGGGTTTGTTGATTACTCAAAACAATTAGATGCAGATGTAATCCGTACAATGCTTAGCGAGCAACATCACCGAGGACCCGACTCGGAAGGTACAAAAAGCTTTCTGAAAGATCGGTATTCAGTTAGTTTACACCATAATAGATTAGCTATTATAGATTTAACTGTTGGTGGTCATCAGCCGATGTCATTCGGAAAATACCATATTGTTTTTAATGGCGAAATTTATAATTATAAAGCTATACAGAGTGAGCTGAGCTCAAAATACACATTTACAAGTGGTAGTGACACTGAGGTAATATTAAAGGCATTTAAAGAATGGGGTAAAAACTGTGTTACGCGTTTTCGAGGCATGTTTTCAATTATTATTTTTGATGAAGAGAATGAGACTTTGCATATATGGCGAGATCGTTTAGGTGTAAAGCCACTCTATTATTATTGGGATGAAAATCTATTTGTATTTGCTTCTGAATTAAAAACGATAACAAGTCATCCTAGAGTAAAACCTATAGAAGATCAGTATGCCGTATATGATTTTTTTCAGTTGGGCTATGTACCTGACTCCAACTCAATTTATAGTAATATACACAAGGTACAGCCTAGTGAATATCTAAACATAAATTTGACAACTAAAAGGCTTCACAGAGAGAAGTATTGGGATTTACCTACTGAGAGTTTAAACATATCGGATGAACAAGAAGTGTTAAGGCAGTTAGAGTCTGAGTTAGAAGATTCAATACGCTTACGACTCGTTTCAGATGTACCAGTAGGACTATTTTTATCTGGTGGAGTTGACAGTAGCTTACTTGCGAGTATGGTCCAAAAAAAAATAGGTAAGGATATTTCTACATTCACCATTGAATTCGCTGATAAAGAGTTTAATGAAGGCGAGGCAGCAAAGGCAATTTCAAAGCATTTAGGTACTAAACACCATTCATATTTATGTACCGAGCAAGATTTATTGAATTTTATTGAGAATAAGTACTTTACACATTTTGATGAGCCATTTGGAGATGCATCAGCTTTACCTACATATATGGTATCAAAAATGGCAAAGCAACATGTGAAAGTAGTACTGTCAGGGGATGGAGGAGATGAAGTTTTTTGTGGATACTCTAAATATTTCTATTTACATAAAATATTCAATTTAAATTCTGTACTACGCCATTCTTTGCGCCTTTCGACACAGTTGTTAAGTGAAAATGTAGTGAGTAGTCTTAATGATCGCTTACCATTTGGACTTAAAGAGAGCAATTTTAAATATAAATATATAAAACTTAAGAACAGTATGAAGCATGTAGACTCTATTCAAAGTGCATTTCATGCGGCATCGATGACGAATTCCACAGCTTATTTACAGCAAATATTTAGGAATATGGGCGATGCTCCTCGAAACTTTAAGCACAGTAGTGATAGTCAAAACTTACTGTTTAAAATGATGAATACAGACCTAGTTAATTACTTACCGGGTGATATATTAACCAAAGTGGACCGCGCCACAATGGCCAACGGTCTCGAAGCTAGGGAGCCACTTTTAGATCATAAGCTAATTGAATTTAGTCGCAATATTAGTCCCACTTTAATATATAAAAATTCGTCAGGAAAGTATCTTCTAAAAAAAATCTTAGAAAAATACATTCCTACAAACTTATTCGATCGTCCAAAAAGTGGATTTAGTATTCCTCTAGATAGCTGGCTTAAAGATAAATTTAAGAATGAGATATATGATCTTGTTCAATCGCAGCATTTTAAAACTAATCCTTTATTTAATCATAAGCGTATAAATATAGAGTTAGATAATTATTTTAAAGGCAGTTCTAATACTATGAATTTTGTTTGGTATCTATATGTTTATTTACGCTGGTCACGTTCTGTATAGATCGATATTACTTTTTTAGCTCTGGATTCCCATGTGTGATTTTCTAGAAAATATTGGTGAGCATTTGTAGCCAGCTTTTCGGCCAGCTGTGCGTTTTGCTGTAATTTAACTATAGCCTCTACCCATTGGCTGGTGTCATTGGGCTCTAACATTATGCAATTAACATCAGTTTCTAATACCTCACAAAGAACTTTTATATTGGAGCTTAGTATTACTTTTTTATTTGCCATATACTCAAATATTTTTAAAGGCGACATCCAACGGCTAGTATCTCCTTTGCCTTGCACAGTAACCTTCGTTTGGTATGGAGCTAAACATATTGTAAATTTAGAATAGTATTCAGATAGTTTTCCATTAGAAATATGACCGTAATAAATTATATTTGCCGGTGATATTTTTTTCCATCGAGCAACATCTGCGACCTCTCCGCCGACCATATGAAATTGGCAGTTTGGTAATTGTTTAGCTATTGATATTATAAGATCGATTCCTCTTCCGTCGTATAAGTGTCCGACATAGCCAATGTTGTTTACCCCAGGAGATTCTGGAATTGAGTGAGGTAAGGTAGCAGCGTCGTGTAAAACTAATATCTTTTCTTTTAGTTGCGGGAACAACTGTAAATAATCTTCTTTTAATTGTGAGGATATACATATTAATTTTTTAAAATGCTTGCCCGTAGTTAAATATCTTTCAATATACCTAGTAATAAATCCTTGCGGAATGCTATGAGATTCATAAACATATGGTTTCGCCCCCAATAATTTAACGAAAAACAGAGTGTATTTATCTCTGCCAAAAAAAAAGCTATATTTTCTTTTTCGTATTTTTAGGTAGGATATTAAGGCATAAATCCATCCTCCTAATCCCGGAATTTTAGGCCAAGCTGAATGAATTATATCAAATTTTTTTACGTTGTAGTATTCCTGGACATTGACGCTCTTACTTTGTGATCTTGCATACAGGTCTATTTCAGTGCCATTTAACAAAAAAGCCTCAGTCATTTTCATGACATGAACGCTATTGGCCTCATTGGAAGGTATTTTTGAAGCTGACAGGTATGCTACTTTCATCAAGGTAAGTCTATAGGTACAATTTTAATTTGTCTTTTATTATCTTTTATATAGTCGATAGATAACATTTTTCCGTCAGCACTTACTCGTGGATGCAAATCACAGCGTATATTTCCTCTAATTGAAAATGGGCTAAATAGTTTATTAACTACCTTGATCTTCTTAGTTTTTTGATTGTAGACGTATAATGTCATAATACCAAATGAGTTAGGGTAAGTATCTATTAATATATAAGGGCTATTTGGTATCGCATACGGGTGACCATCTTCTTGCATTTTCGGATGAGAAACTTTTGTTGGCACTTGCTTTGTATGGTCGATATCTTCATAAAAATGAAAACCAGAGCCTGTTTTTTTATGCGTGGAAAATGCAAAAATTTGAGTGTCGTCAAGCCAACAGAAATGCGAGATATGTCCTTCGTTGTATATTAGTGTTAAATTCCCGTCTAAATCTGAAGAATACATGCGCATCTTGCGTTTACCACCTTTAGACCATATATGAAAAAATAGAAATCTCTCTCCATTTGGGCTGAATACTAAATGATTCAAATAGTGTTCTGAATCCTTAAATTCGTCCATAGGGCGAAACTCTAGTAGTTGTTTATAGCTTATTAATAGTTTTTTGACTTTTGTATTAATGTCAATTGCCCATATGCCATCGTTAAAGGGGGCGGCTTCATTTTTTGTGCGATCATCGATATCTATGTAGCCGTAGCCGGATCGCATGCGCTCTAGTCGGACAAAATCAATAGCTAGTGCCGTACTACTGTTGTGGCAATATATAGCCATCGGCAATTGGTCAGTACTACCGTTGTCTAAGTTAATTATTTTTGCGCCATATTGATCTTTTGAAAAGATATTATAAATCACACAATCATCGTTCAGCCATTGTAATCTGGAAGCCTGTTGCCATGACCAAGCGGTGGTTATATCTAGCAGGTTAAATTTTTTAAGATTATTTATATCATAGTAGCCCGCTTCAATTTGAGTGCCTTTATCAATATTTTTATTAGGGTAAAATAGTCTGTGCGCTAGAATCTTTTTATTATCTAATGAAAAAGGATTCAAATCAAAGTAGCCGAAAAAAACTTGAGCCAAAGGGTCTTTTAATGCGATTTGTCCGTGTACATGATTTTTTTTTGATAAAATCCCAATGTTAATTAGCAGTTCGACTGTAGAAGTTAATACATAACTTTTAGTATACGCAAGTTGTTGATATTTTCTACCTAATATAGTTCGCAATTTATTTTTAATCCACTTGGTCATGTTTTACCCTTACTGAGATCAATTTTAAATAGATTATGTATAGTGCATAGAATTGGCAGAGAATAATACTTGAACTAACTTGAATGCGGTGACGGGAGCCTATACTAGATGGTGGGAATCCTGCATAAAATACCCCTAGTATAACTAGCAAGTAAATTAGAAAACGCAGTTGTGGCTTATCGATATATATTCGATATAGGCCAAATAAAAGTAACGGAAAGGATATCAGGTTAAGACTTGCCGATAAAAATTCATAAGTAGCATTGATAGGTAGATTGATAGGTATTGGTGTTAAGAAAAATCTAATAAAATAGACTGGAGTCATAAAATTAAAATTTAAGTTTCCTGAAACACGTATAAGTGTATCTAGGCTAAATATCGTGAAGAGCAATGTAATGGGTAATAAGCTTATCAAAAAAGCAACACATGCCTTTTTTAAGAATTTCTTTTCCCATCTTAAGTGATTGAGCAATAAGGCAGTAAAAATAAAAGGGAATAGATAGAATCTAGTAAAGAATAGAAAAAATAGTGCTAATAAAGCATTTAGATAAAGTACAGCGCTTCGTTCGTCTTGTAGGCGCACATAAATATATAGTAGATATGTGACACAAAAATTTAAAAAAATTTCTTTAAGATTAAATACTGTAGACCAAGTTATAGTGTCCCAGTGTAAAAGATAAAAAAGAGCACATAATTTGGCTATGGATTTTTGTATTTGAGATCTAATCAATATTTCGTATAAAAATGCTGCCGTAATGAATGTAAGAACGATATTTAATGCTGCCGGCGAGGCATCATTTATACCAATGAGGTAATCCATAAGATGATTTAGCCAACCATACATAAAATGTATACCCTCGGCAATTTTTCGTAAGATTCTAAAGTTACTATTAAAACTTGATATATCAAAAAAAAATTCAAAGGGATGTTTGAAGTGTTTGAAATATCGAAGAGATTCTTGCCTATAAACAAATGAGTCTCGATAAATGCTGTAGCCATCATATATTAGACTATAGAAAAGTACGAATATTAGTGCTTTAAAAGTAGCTACTAATATTGCTACTTTTTTGCTAAAGCATTTAAGCAAGATAAGAGTTCCTAGACCTAAGATCAATAAGAATCCTGCAAATACTTCTGGAGCTAAACTGAACATTTAATTTGAGTGTTTGAGGTTTTGGCATGCTTGCAATGTAGCTTCAACAACATCATCCATAGCATAGTAACGATACTCCGCAAGACGCCCTAAGAATACGGTGTTCTTCTCTTGTTTAGTGAGATTTATATATCGATCTCGCATTTCGGTATTTGCTGTATCAAGGATTGGGTAATATGGGTCGTTTTTATTTTCTACATAAGCTTCAGGGAACTCAATGTGTATTGTTGTTTTAGGGTTAATCTGTCCGGTCATTTTTTTGTATTCAGTGATACGTGTGAAGTCATAATTATTGGGATAATTAATAACCGCATGATTTTGAAACTCATTTTGATTATGGGTTTGCTCTTCGAATCTCAAACTCCTATACTCTAGTTTTCCAAATTTATAATCATAAAAATAATCAAGTGGTCCAGTGTAGATTAATTTTTTATAGGAGAGTTCATTTATCAATGATTTGTAGTCTGTATTTAGCATTACGCTGATCAAAGGGTTTGATATCATATTCTGCATTAGATGGGTGTAACCCTTTTTAGGTAAACCTTGATACTTAGCTAATTGATAGCGATCCTCTCTGTCAACTCTAACTGGTACGCGTTTCACTGTGTCGGCGTGAAGTTCACGAGGGTGTTTACCCCACTGCTTCAATGTATAATGTAAAAAGAATGTTTCATACATATAGCTACCCACTTGGTTGATGATAGCTTCTTCAGCATTTTTCGGTTCTTCGGTAAATTTAAAAGTAGTTAAAACCTTAGAAAATTCATCTTGAGTTAGATTGGTATTATAAAGTGAATTATATGTATCAAGGTTAATCGGAAACGGGACTAGCATACCCTTTACGTTAGCCATTACTTTGTGCTCATAGTAATGCCAATCAGTAAAACGATTGAGGTATTCCCAGACTTCAGACTTATCTGTTCGGAAAAAATGCGGCCCGTATTTGTGTATTAAAATGCCACTGTCATTATAATAATCATATAGATTACCGCCAATATGGTTGCGTTTTTCAATAATCAATACCCTAGCTTTTTTTTCAGTGCTTAATCGCTCAGCCATTATACAGCCTGCGGGACCAGCCCCAACAATTACATAGTCAAATTTCATTTTTTCACCCTAAACTATATATACTAGAAACGCATCGAGTTATCCATAAAATTTTGCCAAAGAGTTCGTTACTCTTGGTATATAAATCAGACGGGGGCCCAAACTTGAATACTATGCTTAAAAAATGGATGAGAATCAAGTTTATCTTGGGTAGAGATGTTCAGAAACGGATCGTAACAGCAGGCTTAGCCGGTACATTTACATTTTTTGTAGATATAGCATTTATCGTCGTTCTTCAGGGTTTTTTGTTTAGTATCGATTTGGTAGATAGTACGAAGTTAAACTTACCAACTTGGTATCCTAAAGATTACACATCAAGTATATTAATACTACTGGCATTTGGACTCATACGTAGTTTTGCATTGATGTTGAAGCATTTCTTATCTGGTCAAGCGAGTCAGGAATTTATTTATAAAATAAGAAGCGAGTTACTTAACCATGGCCTATACTTAGGAGCGGAAGTATCTACTCATGAACTTGTAAGTGTGTTCACAGAGAGTGTGAATAGAGCGGGCCTGGTAGTATATCTTTTTATCACCATTGTTATCAATCTTTTTTCTATAACATTCCTCGTGATTTATGGCCTATCGTTGGCTCCAGCAGAGATGCTGATTGGCCTACTTTGTTTGGGCATATTAGTGTTTCCACTAACATTTATGAACAAAGAAGTCGGTAAAATGGGACGCGGACTTAACGTAGAATGGAAAAATACTAGTAAAAGTTTAATTGAAGGTATTAAGCTGAATTTTTATTTAAAAGTTTATGGTCTGCTAGGTAAGGCTTTCTCCGAAGGAGATGAAAGTTTAGATAGTTACAGAAGACACTATGTAAAGTTTTATTTTAAAAATGCAATTCGACATGGATTGCCACCATTTTTAGGTATTTGTATTTTATCAGCCATCACATATGTTGGTTTACACTTATTTAACACACCTAGTATTATCCTCTTAACATTCTTTTATCTTTTCATTAGGTTAGGTCAGCTTTTAAGTGAGTTTGCTACGTATGTTGGTAACTTGCAATTGAACTTTGAAGGAATGAAAGATCTCGAAGTCTGGCTACAAAAGTATCGTCCTATGGCAAAACAAGGAACCGTAACCGAGACGGTCAGCCCAGGCTTGGTATTTGATACTACAAAAGAACTCACAATTACAGCTAATAACCTTTCGTTTCGATATGGGTATGAGGAATACTTATTTAAAAATATAAATTTTAGGCTATTAACAGGTGATTGCCTAGTGATTAGAGGAGAGTCTGGAGTTGGGAAAAGTAGCTTGCTGGCACTTTTACTTGGGGTGCTTAAGCCCACAGAAGGTAATGTATTATATAACTCTATGTCTGTAAGTGAGACTAGGGGTGATATTGTAAGATCCATTGGGTATGTTGGTCCTGACCCTTATTTAGTTGCAGGTACGTTAAGAGAAAATTTATTTTTAGGGCATCCATTTCCAGATAAAGTTAGTGCTGAGAACATTGAAAATGCATTACGGATCTCAGAGTTAGTTGAGGTGGTAGGGTCATTAAAAAGTGGCATGGATACTTATCTAAATGAAAATGTTAAGTTGTCGACAGGTCAAAAGCAGAGAATTGCTATAGCAAGAGCTCTACTTAGAAATCCTAAGATTTTGGTTTTAGACGAAGCAACCGCTAATTTAGATGAAATGACGGAAAGTTTAATTATAGAAAATTTGAAAAAAATATCCAACTCACTAATATTAATTATCATAAGTCATAAAACTTCATTTGATCCCATTGCAACACAAACAATTCATTTGCAGAGAATGTAGGTTGCTTAGTAGGTCATTTTCTTTTGAATCAATTTAAGATCTATCTTTAACTTAGCTAAAAAATCGGCAACCTTTTTTCCGGATTTTCCTTCGCCATATGGATTTTTACAGGTCTGACACTGTCTAATGAATTTTTTATCGTAAGTAGATTTCTCTACAGCAGTGACTATTTGGTTGGTGTTATAACCTACATCAATCACATTTTTTGCTCTAAGTCGTCCTTGTTGGCGTCGACCAATATTAATAAACGCACACTTTAATGGAGGAGTTTCTTTAATGCCGCTTGAAGAATTTCCAACGCAAGCTCCACCGGTAACATTGCCGCACAAGTTGAGTACGCCGTGATAGTTATAGCGCCCTAAGGAAGGTATTACAAAAATATTAGGTAAGTTTTTCTTCTTAAGTTTTTCTAACTCTTTAATAATGCGTTGTCCACCAGCATCATTATTAGGGTAAGTGAGAATTACCTGAAACCCTTTTTGTGCTAAAACTGTACAAGCTTTAATACTTGGTCTTATCTGTTTTAAAGTATCTTCAATTTCTGTAGGGATAGAGTGTTGGGTGAAAAGAACTATGGGCTTATCTAGAGAAATTCCATATTTCTTAACTAGTGCAGCAGGTGTTGCGTAGTACTTGTCTTCGATCAAATCAATTGTAGGAAACCCTACAGTTTTTACTCGCCAAGGTTCTTCCCCCATCTTAATAATACGTTTTTTAGCATCATCATTGGTTGTAAAGTGAATGTGAGCTAATTTAGTCATTGAATGTCTAACCATATCATCTAATGCACCCCCTTCTGTTATATCACCACCCTCAAGGTGCACTGTTGGGATGCCCATTTGCGTACTAGTGATTAATGCAGAAAATCCTTCAAAACGATCAGCGTACACGACAAAAATATCAGGTTTCATTTTCTTAAGAACTTGGCTTAAACGTAAAATACCACTACCGATTGCAGTTGCCGTTGAGATTAAATTATCATCTGGCATATCTAGCTTTACTTCAGAATGAATTTTAAAACCATCGTTCTCAATTTCTTTCTTTGTCTTTCCGAAGTTATTTTGTAGATGTGCGCCAGAAACAATTAACCGATACTCTAAATCAGGGTGTTTAGATATGGCTTTTATAATTGGGTATTGTAAGCCGTATTCCGCTCTATTTCCGGTGTAAATTGCCACTATTTTTTTCTTTTTCATATGAATTCCCTAGATTGATAGTATTCGACAGTTCGTTGAATACCGCTTGCTAAATCAATTTTAGTGTTCCAGTTAAATAATTTCATGATTTTATCATTATTAATTTGAAATGGAGAAGCTCGTTCTTTGCTAATATTTTCAACTGAAATCTTCAGGTCTGGAATAGTTGCTTTAATGAGGTTAGCGATATCTTGGATGCTGGTACTTCTTCCACTTGCTACATTGAAAATGTTAGTAGGGATATCATTTTCTATAAAATTAAGTATAGCACTTAAAACATCATCTATATATATAAAATCCCTAGATTCATTTGGGTTTGTGATTTTAAGAGATCTTTCTGTTAATGCCTGCATGATTAATTTATTTATGACTCCATTACCCCTAGGACCATAAGTGTTAGATAGTCTTATCACTATGCTGGGTACCTGTGAAGTCATTAATAAGTTCTCACTGTCAATTTTAGTTTTAGTATACATATTTTTAGGGACAATCTTAGAGTCTTCAAAATTTCTTTCTAAGTGATTTTCATAAACCTGTACAGTTGAGCTAAAAAGTATTTTTTTAATGTTTATTGTTTGCGATAGATCTATGAGATCTTTTACAAACGTAAAATTGGAGTGGATGCATGCATCTGGGTTAGCCTCTGCTTGTTGTACAGAGTTTATGCCGGCTAAATGTATTAATATATATTGATGTGCCTTAGGAAGTGATGCAAAGAAACTTGTGAGCTCTGATTTTAAATAGTATTTTCCATCAGAATGCATTTGTGGTTTAAAGCAAAAAGTCTTATAAGTGCTTTGCCCAGTAAGTTGACTAAGCAAATGGCTTCCAATAAAACCGTTTGCGCCAGTAATAATAATAGCAGTACTCATTTTTAACTTATGTCTTTAGGGTCTAACATTATATCAGGGTCTAAGTCCCTAGCTGCGGTCTTGCCAATTAAACTTGGAAAATCTTTGGCCAACAATTTACCAGTTCCAGGGCGTTTTACCCAAATATTCTCAGTACTTAGGACATCACCCTTTTTAATCTTAGAGATGGTAACAACGCTTGCATAGGCAAAATCAATAACTGGCTTCTCTTCTTCTAGTATAGTTTTATTTCCGCCCATAGCTTCAAAAACCGCTTTTGAGCCTACCACTAAATCAGATAGTTCTTTTGGCTCAATGGAGATCGGACAATCTGGTCCTGGCCAAGATCTACTTACAGTAATATGCTTTTCTAGTACGCAGGCCCCTAATGCTACGGCGCCTAGGCATGTCCAAATTCCTAAAGAATGATCGCTGAGGCCCACAGGTACGCTAAATGCGCTTTGTAAGTCAGATATACCACCTAAGCGGACTTTGCTGTAAGGGGTAGGGTACATTGATGTGCAATGTAATAGAATTAAGGGGCAATTATTTTTTTTGATGATATCAACCGAAGTACGTATGGATTCGAGATTGTTCATGCCTGTTGAAAGTATGATTGGTTTTCCTTTTTTAGAAATATGCTCAATTAAGGGGTAGTTGTTACACTCTCCAGAGCCGATTTTGAAAGCAGGGATTCCCATTTTATCTAGGCGGTCGGCAGCTTCTCTAGAAAATGGAGTTGATAAGTACAGTATGCCTTTATCAGCACAATATTTTTGTACTTGTTTTTCTTCTTCTTCCGTTAGTTCGCAGCGTTTTATAATATCCCATAACTTTTCATCAGAAATATCACCTGGTTTCATGTCAGTAGGAACCATTTCTTTTTCTGTAATATGACATTGAAACTTAACACATTGTGCATTTGCCTCAACTGCCATATCCACTAATTGAAGAGCTTTCTTTAATTCGCCTTCATGATTTATGCCTGCCTCAGCAATTACAAAAGGTGGGTGATTAGGACCTACTAAAAAGTTTCCAATTTTAATTTCTTGCATATAGCCTCTTTAAATATTGTATTTATCCGTTTTGTATTTTTTTAAATTTTCAGGGTTTAAAAACCAGTCTACGGTTTTTTGTAAGCCCTTTTCAAAGCCACTAGTTTGGGCGTAATTAGGAGTCCAACCTAAAATATCCTTTGCTTTTTTATTGCACGCCCATAATCTCTCTACCTCAGATTTTTCCGGTCGTATACGATTACTATCAACTTCTATGTTTAGCTCTTTGCCCATAATTTTAGCTATTAATAATGCTGTATCACCAATAGAAATTTCGAAATTAGAGCCAGCGTTGATGGTTTCACCTATGGCTGATGGTGAGTTAGCTGCCGCTATAAATGCAGCAACTGTGTCCTCCACAAAGTTAAAATCTCTGGTTGTGTTTAGAGCGCCCAAGGAAATGTCGTTAGATACAGCGAGTTGAGAGATGATTGTGGGTATTACAGCTCTATTAGATTGTCTTGGTCCATAAGTATTGAATGGGCGCAAGATAGTTACGGGCAGTTGAAAGGAGCTGTAGAATGAGTAGGCAATTTGGTCAGCGCCGATTTTCGAAGCAGAGTATGGAGACTGCCCTACCAGAGGGTGTTCTTCTGTTATCGGTACAAATTGTGCGCTTCCGTATACCTCACTGGTGGAGGTATGTATTACCTTGGCGCCAACCTCTCGCGCTGCCTGCAATACATTTAAAGTGCCGTGAACATTGGTCTCAATATATGAAGCTGGGTTATGATAAGAGTAAGGGATCGCAATAAGTGCAGCTAAGTGAAATATTGTGTCGCAACCTTTAGTGGCTTCTTTCATTCCATAGGGATCGCGGATATCGCTAGCAATCACTTCAATAGATTTTTTTATTTCCTCTGGGGAATCGTCAAGCCACCCCCAAGAGTTAAAAGAGTTGTATAGCACAAGAGCTTTAACATCATGACCCTGTCTAACTAAACATTCAGTTAGGTGGGAACCAATAAAACCATCTGCGCCTGTAACTAGAACTTTTGATTTTTTCATATTATACCCTATAAAAAATATTTCGAATATTCGTATCTTGCTCGTTCTAAATCTGAGAGTCGTCCAATATCTAGCCAGTAGTCATTTATTGGATAGGTAAAAACTTTATTACTGTGCTCTTTTATGCTTAAAAATAAACTAGTCATATCAAAGTATTCAACTTTTTGAGGTAAATACTTTAGGGCCTCAGGGGATAATATATATATTCCAGCATTGATAAAATAGGAAAACTTAGGCTTTTCCGATAGTCCCTCTAGGATATTCTTAGTAGTGCTCACTACGCCGTATGGAATATCTTGAATGTATTCTTTTACACACATTGTAGCTATCGCACCCATATCGTTATGAAAATCCAAAATAGAACTGAAGTTAATATTGGTTAAGATGTCACCATTCATAATAACAATGGGCTCTGTCAACTCTTGATCAATTAGCTTTAAGCATCCAGCGGTTCCCAAGGCCTCTGATTCATCTATGTAATTGATATTTACTTGGTAACGGCTACCATCACCTAGAAAGTTTTTAATAATATCTGATTTAAAGTTTACAGATAGTAGGAAGTTATGAAAACCTTGTTTTTTAAAGTTCTCGATACTGGTTTCTAAAAGTGGTTTACCACCTATATCGAGTAAAGGTTTGGGGAAATTTTTAGTAAGTTCACCCAATCGTTCACCTTTGCCACCTACTAATAGCAAGACTCTATTATGAAGTAATACACTTGGCTCTAACAACAAATCATCAAAAAACTCTACCCCTTTTAAAATCCCTTGTTCAGTGGTTAGGGGGATTTGCCGTACTTTATGCTCTTTATAAATTTGTTGAAGCTGTTCTTTTGAAGCCCCAAACATGGCTGATTTTGGTTTTGAGTTCATTATATCGGTTACTTTTGAATCTAAAGAAATATCGACTAAAAGTGCTCTGCGAATATCCCCATCAGAAACCGTTCCTAATAGCTTGTAATTTTGATCAGCAACTATAGCAATTTGAGCTGTCCCATCATTTATCGCCTTTAAGGCTTGTTTGAGAGTGGCCTCTGGGGAAATAATAAGTTTTTTCCAGGTTTTCATAGGGGAATTGTAGGTGGCTTCCTCTGGAAATTCAATAGGTAAGAGGGGGGATATGATACCGGAAACCCTTTAATGCAGCATGTCTTATGATCATATTGCCAAGAGTGTAGATTCTAATAATGTGCCTGTATGAAAGTTCTGTATATCACACAATCTAGTTCCGCAGAAATGTTTCACGCTCTTTCAAAATACTTTGAGAGTGATCGCTCATATCCAAAGGGCGCTTTTGTTGGTTCAGACAAAAATTGGTTTATAGATTATGCGAAAAAGAATCCAGATTTTTTACAGTATCAATATCTTGCAGAGTCTACGATTGCTGAAGAAGCTAAAAATGCAATATTGGATGAGAAAAAGCTGCAGAGCTTTGAACAAAAGTATGGGGTTAGCCTCTGGAGAGCTGCGTTATGCGATAGACGTTTCGTTACTGGTAAAGCATCTAGCTACCGTCAAGATTACAAGCCACGTTTAAATAATATAGAAATTTTGAAACGGTTGCTGGTAGCCTGTGAGAAAGTAGAAAGTTTTTTTGATGTCTACAAGCCTGATTTAGTCTTGGGCTTCTTGTGTGTTACTTACGTTGAGTATTTGACGTATTTAGTCGCAAACCATCGAAGAATTCCTATTTTAAATTTGCGTCCCGTTAGGATTCGTAATCAGGCATTTTTAGATAGCGGGATTTATGACCCACCTACCGAGTTGCATGAAAAGTACTACGATAGTAACTACCAGCCTAAGTTAGAGTCATTAAAAATAGCTCAAAATTTTATTAGTGAATTGATGGGTAAGCCAATGCTGTATGAAGGGGCCGTACCGCTGAGTAAGCAAAAAAAAGCAGTATCAAGAGTCAATTCCTATGGGAAAATTATAAAAGATATTCTATTGCATAAAAATGAAAGTCATAGCAATCATCCGCTACCCCCCCTATTACACAGGATGCTCGTATTGCCTTGGCATAAAATGCGGAAAAAATATTTTGAATACTTTCATCCGTATTTAAAGAAGCAGGAGCTTGCAACTACTGACTATGCCTTCTTCGCTCTGCATTTAGAGCCTGAGCTCGCCCTACTACTTTTTGCTCCGGGATATTTAAACCAAATCGAGGTGATACGTTCTGTAGCATATGGATTACCCGCAGGCATGAAGCTAGTGATTAAGGATCATCCAGTAGGTTTACATAGGCGCTCCATAAAGTTTTTTAAAAAGTTATTAGAAATACCAAATGTGGTTTTGGCCGACCCCTATCTACATACTAAAGAACTTATTGAGAGTTCCAAAATGGTAGTCGCCATTGGTGGAAGTGTCGGGCTTGAAGCAATGGTAAGACAAAAGCCTCTTTTGGTATTAGGGCCTTGTGCAACGTTTAGTATGATGGGTAAAACTACCATGTGTCAGAAGGTCAGTGATCTGAATTTTATTGATCAAGACATTCGTCAATTACTAAGTAAATATAAGTATAACGAGACTGAGCTATTGAGATTTTTAGGGATTCAGATTGATATTAGTTTTCAGATAAATATATATTCAGTCTTGTTGAAAAGAAAAGATGGATACCGATTAGAAGATATTGATTATGATGCAGAAATAGAACGATTTGGAAAAAGTATTGAAATTGCATATCAAAAAGTTAAGACGAGTCAGCACAAGCATGCAGTAAAGATAGTAAGCTATGTATAAGACTCAAAGTTTTTTAGCAATTATAACAGCACGGGGAGGCTCTAAAGGTCTCCCGCGTAAGAACATTAAGCAGTTGGCAGGCAAGCCTCTCATTAATTGGACTATAGAAGCTGCAAAGAAATCACAATATTTAGATCGTATTGTTTTAAGTTCGGAAGATGCGGAAATTGTTAAAGTAGCTAAAGATATAGGATGCGAAGTTCCTTTTTTAAGGCCATTAGAGTTAGCTCAAGATGATAGTAAATCGGTCGATGTCGTTATCCATATGTTACAAGCATTAGAAAAAAAATATGATTTTATAGTATTGCTGCAGCCCACATCACCTATGCGTAAGGAAGCGCACATAGATGCTGCTATTGTAAAGGCTTTGGCGTCTAAATCTCAATGTTGTGTTAGTGTTACGGCCAATGACAAGCCGATAGAGTGGTCTATGTCTATTGAGAGCAATGAATTGTTCCCCACATTTAGCGAGGAGAATTATAAAAAACGTCGACAAGACTTGCCCGTCTCATATTATCCAAATGGCGCTGTATATGTTGTGTCTGTTGAACAATTTTTAAAATACAAAAGTTTTTACATTCCTGGCGCTAGCCCTCTTGTTATGAGCAAACCAGAGTCTTGTGATATTGATGATCTTAATGACTTTAAGTATGCTGAATGGCTTATATCACAAAATTAAGTAGTAGTTTTGTTTAAGACAATCCGAGGTCTTGAGAACAAAGGTTTGGTTTTTTTAAAATTAGTGGAGCTTAATTTTGATTGAATATTTCCTAGGTTTTTAGCTGAAACGCCACTAACGCAACCTACTCTAGCAAAAGTAGAATATTTTACTTTGCTAGGTCCCAATAGAGTTTGCAACACAAAACAAGTCGAGACACGGGTGTCGATGACTGCAGTCACCTCTTTATTAGAGTTTTTAACGATATGTAAAAAATCAAAATCAAATGTTAAGGATTTATCTGTTTTTGTTAAATAAGAAGGACCATCAATAAATACAAAATCGTAATTGTATTGAGGGATATCAGAGTAGCGCATTCCCCTAAAGAAGCTGTATTGATCTTCTATCGTGTCGCTAAGTTTAAACTCTACAAACTCAGCGTATTTTGGGGGTAAGAGATCTTGAGACATTTCAAGGTATGTTTGGTGCTCCTCCATTGATATAACTTTACCGTGAACACCAGTTGTCTTTTTAATTTCTTGTAATGCTTTGGCAATGATCACAGTCGTTAAGCCAGTGCCGCACTCTAGGATATATTGAGGTTTCGTTTTTAAAATATTTCTATATAACTTTTCTATAGTAGTGTATTTACAGCCAGTGGATTTAGAACGCTTCATATAATCATGAATTTCAGGTAGCAAGCCAGCGCGACGGACATACCAATACGATTTAATATGTGAAAGTCTAGAAAGAACTCGTGTTAACATTTAATACCTCTATAGTCGAAAAGTCATACTAATACAGGTTTTGTGAATGGCAAGAACTTACTCACTGCTCAAAAAGTCTAGTATAACTTTGATTGATTTTGGATATTTCAAATATTTCTAATGCTAATTCTCGTCCAGCGACCGCCATATTTTTTCTTACTTCAGCATTTAAGCATAAGTATTTTAGCGCTAAGTGTAGTTCTTTGACGCTTTTTATAGGCACCAAAATACCATTTCGTTGGTTAATGACTGTTTCACGGCAACCTGGGGCATCTGTCGTTACGATAGCACGGCCAGAAGACATTGCTTCTAGTAGTGTTAGCGGGACACCTTCGCGGTATGAGGGTAGGCATACTACATTACTAGCCGCAAGTAATGCTGGCATGTCTTTTTGTGGGCCTAACCACTCAATCCAAGGGTATTGGTCTGCTAAGCTCTTGATATATTCTTCAGTTAAGCTAGAAAAGTTGTCATAATCAATTTTTCCGCATAGCCGCAACTTAAAATGGATACCATCTAAGTCTAAAAGTTTACAGGCCTCAATCAACTCTAATATTCCTTTGTCTCTAAGCATGCGCGCTGCAAATAAGATTACAGGATCTGCCCTAGGCTCCGGTAAGGGTGAGAACTTACTAGTGTCAACTCCTGAACCTAATATAACTATAGATCGATCGTGGCTTGCATATTGGTTTTCTAAGAAAAAATTGCGATCATCTGGATTTTGAAAAATAACAAAAACCCTTTTGGAGAGCATCGAAAATTTATAAATTATTCCTATAAGAGTTTTAGTGATCGTATTTAAAAAATTTGTATTGGTATAAACATATCCTAAGCCAGTAATTACATTGAAAACTTTAGGGATCCGTAAAACTTTTCCTATAAGAGTTCCATAGACAACAGGCTTAATCGTAAAGTGTAATACTATATCTGGCCTCTCTTTTTTGTATAGTTTAAATATATCAAATAGCGCTGTCATTTCATTGATTAGATTTCTACCTTTTCTCTTAAGCTTTAGGGGATGGTAAGAAAAATTTTCTAATGCAGAATAGTCATCATTTTTGGGTTTTGGGCAAGCGATCAGCACATGATAACCAATTGTCTTTAGGTGCTTTGCAAGGTGTATCCGATGGCTTTTGAAGAAATCATAATCATGGATCAAAAAAATTATTTTTTTCATGTGTCTAAGCTTAGTTTTTCTAAAACAAGTTGTTTTCCATATTCCACTGCCGGTTGGTCATAAGCATTGATTTGTAAATATTCACTAATAGCACCGATACTTACCTGGAAAAGCATCATTAAATAGCCTAAAGTTATTTCGTCTAGCGTTTCTATATTGATAGACATTGTTTTAGCATTTTTTGCGTTCAAGGAATCCTGAGTTGCTAGTGCTTGCAAATCAAAGACCTTATTAAGGCTTGTATTGTCTAAATATTTTGTGGCATCAAAATAGTTTTTTAAGACTTCGTCTTGATATTTTTTAGTTTTTAATCGAATAAACAAGAAAGACTTATTTTCTGGCTGGTCGGCAAACAACTGCAGTATCGAGTGTTGGTTCTTGGTTCCTACGCAAAATGTAGGGATAGGAATTATTGCATTCAACTCACTGTTTAGCGCATATTTTTTTCCAAGAGATTCTGCCCATAGTTGCTGTAGCCAATGAGTGAAATATTTAAAGGTATCAAGGTATGGCCAAAAAACAAAGGCTGTGTCGCCTCTATTAATTGGTGACAGCAGGGATTGAGTTAGCTGGAAAATTTCATTTTTAGCTTTTAAAGCTTTATTGGCGCCTTTTAGGATTGCAGATATATCAATGTTATCTAAATAGGCGGGCAGAAGACCTACGATAGTAAACACCGAAAACCTTCCTCCAACGTCAGTTGGGTGAAAAAAAATTTGAATATTGTGCTGTTTTGCTAAATTAAAAATAGGCGATTCTTTATCTTCTGTAATAATGCTAACGTGATAGTGAAATGGAAGTTTTCGTCTCTCTAACTCTCCTAATGCAAAGTTGGAGATTAGCATAGACTCAATTGTGTTACCACTTTTTGAAATTATTAAAAAATGGATTTCCTCTAAATTAGATAAGTCAGAAAATTTTTTTTTCAGTGTATCAGGATCAGAACTGTTCCAAAAAATAATTTTTGATTTAGAGGCCAAGGCTTCGGTGAGACACTGCGCGCCAAGGGAGCTGCCTCCCATTCCTATAACAATAATTTGTTTAAATTTTTTAAGATGTGAACAATTTGTTTCTATAAGATTTGTAGTGTCTTCGGCTGAAATTTTAAGAAAACCTAGATCGCTCCTAGAGAATAATAGCTCAATGCAGTTAGATAGCTTAGCAACATTTATATTTTTGTCTAAAAAATTTTCATTGTGAACTTGAATCATTAATTAAATTCCATAAATAGAGTAAAGTAACACCTATGTTGAGGTAGGCAATTTCTTAAAATTTGCTCTGCGTTAATGATTGTCAAAATGTAGTGTTGTTTAAAAAATGCCGAATTACAAATCTGAATACTGACCCTGTAGTTTGTTTACAGATTGCAAAATAAGTTTGTTGTGCTTTTCAATATCGGTCACAGACTGGCTTTGGAGTTTTGATGTAAGCATGCTCTCTAAGAGCATATCACTGATAGCTACCGAATAATGCATTGTGTCACTGTAGTTACCCAAGTTTTCGATGATTTTTATGTCCGAGCTAAAGTCATAAAGCTTGGCGTTACTCAAGCCTACAATCTGCTTGGCGATATACTCACGTGCTTTTAAATAATCGGTCAAATGAAGATTCTCAGCGTAACCTATCCATTCGACGATCGAGTATGGAGGGAAAAATAAAGTAAATTTTGTGTCGGGGTTCATTTGTATCAAGCGAATTAAATTATTATTAATACTAATTTTTAATTTTTCAAATGAAAATGTATCTTGTAGGCGCTCTAATTTAGTATCTTTATCTTTCTTGGATCTTCGGCGCCAATCACGCAACACAAACTCAGCACCATCTTCTCTAACGTAACCAAAATAATTATTTACCTTATCCTTAATGAAGTATTGATTGATGGCAACTTTGAGAAAATCTATGTTAAAAATGTAATAGAGTGGGGCTAGCCATGAACCCTTAAAAATCTTTGTATTGGTAGTATAGCTATCATCTTGTCGATCGGGCTCTCCCCGAAAAGTCTGTATATCTAATGACATAATTATATTACTAGGGTGGTGCGATGTAATAGCTAATGATGTTAAATCAGCTAACTCATAGGCTGTGGCACCTAGTAAAATACTTTTTTGATAAGTAGACCCTGATAATTTACTGGCCGTCGCAACATCAAAATTAGCTGCCATAGAAGTGCCTATAATTATATTCTTATAAGTAGAGCTTTTTGCTATACCCATTGCCTGAAAGTGAGCATAGCTTGCTATATAGCCACGTTTTGGGCTGTATGAATAAACAAAAAAAGGATCTGTGTACAACATTAAGCTAACTAATAGGAGTGATAAGAACAAAACAGTAAATAAAAAATTATATACCCAGGTCATAATCAAAAATTAAAGTAGATGAAGGCACCTACACGATTGAAGTATAAAAATGCAGTTATAAAACAGATGCCCGCATAAAATGGCGCGAACCACCAGTCCTTGTGTCTCGTGGTTAATTCCATACTGTTGGGGAGAGCGAAACAAATCACAGCTGCTGCTAAATTGATAAGTAATAGTTCTTTATTGCTGAACCCAATAGGAGCAGCTTTAGTCCAATTTAAGTGAAACATATTTTTTAATAGAAAGTTTGCGCTACTTAAGTCTTTTGCTCTAAAAAATACCCAAGCGAAGTTTACAAATAAAAATGTAATAATAAAACCTGCCCAAGGGGGGAGTTTGTAGTTTGCTCTCACCCACAGAGTGTGCACTATGGTGGCTGCTCCATGCATTGCCCCCCAAATCACAAATGTCCAGCCAGCTCCATGCCAAATTCCGCCTAAAAAAAAGGTAAGGAATAGGTTTCTTAAATGTTTAAATTTAGAGCTACGATTTCCGCCGAGGGGAATATATAAGTAATCGCGTAACCAACGACTAAGAGTCATGTGCCATCTACGCCAAAAATCCTGGATATTTACCGCTTTATAAGGGGAATTGAAGTTAATAGGTATATTAATTCCGAAAATTTTTGCGGCCCCAATGGCCATATCAGTGTAGCCAGAAAAATCAAAGTAAAGTTGAAATGTGTAAGAGAAGCTAATTAACCAGGCCTGATACCATGCGAGTGCATGTCCGCCGTCGAAGCCAGCAGCTACTATTGGCGCCAGACTATCGGCGATTACTACTTTCTTAAAGAGGCCAATGCAAAACAAATAGATGCCTTCACACATTAAATCGACTTTTATGTTTTTTATATTCTTGTTAGCAAACTGTGGCATCATTTCTTTATGATGGACAATGGGGCCGGCTATAAGCTGAGGAAAAAAGGATATAAATAATAAGAAATGCAAAAAATCACGGTCAATTACTTTCCCTTCGTGACTATCTACTAAATAGGCAATCATTTGAAAGATGTAAAAACTAATTCCTAGAGGTAATACTATGTCGAAGATGGGTATGTGAGTATTAAAAGTACTATTGATAGTCGATACAGCAAAAATAAAATATTTAAAGAAGAATAAGAAGCCTAAGTTGATACAAATGCCGATGGCAAGTAAAAGCTTACTTTTCTGTTGATTGATAAGAACACTGGCCCAGTAATAGTTGAATATGGTGAGACCTAGGATTAAGAATAGATAGATGGGCTTCCAATAGCCGTAATAAAATAGTGATGCCAACACGAGCGCAACAATCGCAAGTTTATATTTTTCTAGTCTAATGCATATATGATAAATAATAAATGTAATGGGTAAAAACAGTAGAATGAATTCATAAGAACTAAATAGCATTTCTTCCTCGAGATTACTTTGTGCTTATATCAATTTTAGCTAGTCGTAAACCTAACAATGTAAATAGGAAAAGTGTGGTCAGAACTAATAACATTGCAAGAGGTAAGTGTTGCCTTGAGATAATAAGTCCCATGATACAAGACAAAGAAGTAATTAGATAAACTATTAAAACAGTTCGTCGAATAGAATAGCCCATAAACCGAATACGTAATGGAAAATGATCCTTACTGCCTTTTAATGGGTTCTTGCCTTTTTTAAGTCTTAATATGCTAACATAAAACAATTCAAAAACTGGCACCAGTATAATTATTAATGCTGCCAGTTTGTTTGATCCATAGTCTGTAGAATTAAATGAGTGGATGAATAGTATAGATATTATGTAGCCCAGAGCTGTGCTTCCTGCGTCACCCATAAAAATACTAGCAGGGTTAAAGTTAAACACTAGGAATGCGAGTAGTGCCGTGACACAGATTGTTGCTAGCCATATATAATATACTGGCCCACCATTTAAATATAAAAATATGCCAAGTGCACCGATGATTAGAGATGAAACCCCGGCAGCCAGTCCATCCATGATATCCATGATATTTAAAGCATTAATCATAAAGACAATACCAAACATACTTATGAAATAGTCTAAATATAACAAGCCTGTGGGACGAATCAAATGACCAATAGACAATGTCATTGCAGCCACTCCAAACTGACTTATAAGTCGAAGTCGAATGGATAGGGGCCACTTATCATCGAGAAGACCAACAATAAAAAGCACCATGATGCCCACAAGTTCAAGGTAAGGCTTTTTGCTAGAGATATCGATCTGGTAAAATAATAGACCGGCAAGGAGGGTTCCAATAATACCAGCTCCGCCAAGATATGGAGTTACCTTCTTATGGTTTTTTATGGTATCATTAGGGTTGTCAACCCAACCCACTTTAGGTGCGAGCCATCGAAAAAAAATAATCAAAAGTAGCCCAAAAATAAATAGGACTAAGAACTTCCAAGTGTAGACCATATAAGGATGCATTCATTAAGTATAAATTTTAGCATCACTCTGTCAATGTATGGTTTGTTTGGACCCAATCATTGATTGCTTTATTAATAATGCATAAAAAGCATGCATGCAATTATGTATTTTTTTTAAAGTAACTAGAGGTAAAAGTAAGAATTTCTAATCGAAACAGTACTAACCCTAAGATGGAGCAATATATACTGCTTAAAACAAGCATATGGCGTGATGATAGAGCCATGTTTTGCAGTACAAAATAGAATGCTGATGATAGAATGATTGTAATTGGCACAAATAAAATTTGCTTAAGACTGAAAGCATTCACCTTACTCAAGTAAGAGAATGAGAAGAGACGGCAAACTGCTAAGGTCACATAGGTGGAAGAATAACTAATTGAAGCTCCTATTATACCGTACCGCGGAATAAGTATTGCTGCGGTAACAATATTAATCCCGATTGCAATAATATAATTATAGACATCGCTTCGATTGAACCCAGTCATTGCATATGCCATTCTAATTGAGCGAAAAGTTCCTTCGGCAAGTCCTCCAATACATAGAATCATTAAGCTTGTCTTTCCTGGGACAAAATCAGCGCCGAACATCGAAAGTAATGTGCTTGAAGTCATTAGTACAAAGATAATAAAAGTTAGAGACCACTTTAAGCTTAGTAGGTTTAAGTTTTGATATAAAACTTTGAATTTCTCAGTGTTGTTTTGCAAGTAACTCTCTGCTAAATATGGAGCAAAAAAAGGTATTAAAGCAGCGGCTAAAAATTGAGATAGATAAATAATTTTTGTATTTAAAACAAATATAGCCATATCAGTAGCGCTTGCATAAAGTCCATATAGCATAATGGTAAGCGCGGCAAGAAATGGTTCGAGGGATGAGGATACACCTAGGGGAATAGAAAATGTTACCCAGCTTTTAACCACCTTAAGTGATAAGCGAGGTGAAGTATCATTTTTAGAGTGATGTTGCGATAAGATCTTAAATGTATCTTTTCCCAGGTAAAGAAACACGACGATTGCCGCTATTAAGTGTGAGATTGAATACCCTAATGTTTGATCTGCAAATAGCAGAACGGCCATAAACAAACCAATGAGCTTAAGTAGTGGGAACAGAAATTGATCGGCCAAGATTACTGGTGTAAAGAGTTTTTCAGCACGCAAAAAAGAATTTAAAATAGAGATAAATGCCAGTAGCATCGTTTGGGATGTTAGGATGATAAAAGAGTCGAATTGGTTTGCAGGAATAATTCTATCGACTAGAAAACTCTTAAATAAAAACAAGCTTAATAAAAGAAGAAGTGACGCGGCGGCGGTTACTAAAAAAGATATGTAGATTAGTTTTTTTATGAGATATAAATTGTTTTCAGACAAAAATTTAGGAACTAGATAATTTAAACTATTGTCAAAACCTAGTGTTAATACAAAAGCAAAAAAATATGTATAAGTATAAAGAAGGTTAAAGTTACCAAAACTTTCTATGTCCATTAATTTAGCAGCTAAAAGAATGGTTACATATGAAGCTAGCAGTCTAAATAGATTTCCTATGATATTGATACCGCTAGATTTTTGTAAGCTACTCTTAATCATATAAGTAGATGTCTTCATAGTATTTTATTATTTTTTCCATAGAGAATTCATCAATGACCCTTTGTCGCGTATCATTTTTTAGGTTAATAATATTTTCCGAATTCATATTTAATATTTTCACCCAAGCTTCTTTTAAGTGTTCGGCAGAATTTGGCTTAACAACAAATCCAGTTCCACCTAGTATGCGTTTACAGTCGCCAACATCTGTTGATACGCAGATTATCCCAGACGACATAGCCTCACCTAGAACATTTGGAAAAGCTTCCCCCCAAGATGAACTTAGGGTTGCAACGTCTAAAGAGGCGACGATTCGGTGAACATCTTTGCGTTCGCCCAAAAGTAGAAAATGCTCTTTGTACCTAGCCTCACTAATTAATTTCTTTAGATTGGGGTTACAACTTGTAACTTTATTTCCAACCATCACAAAGTAGGCTCGGTAGCCATCATCTAACAACTGTTTTGCGGCTTCGATAAAAACCCGATGCCCCTTTACTGGGTGGTACCGGGCTATAATTCCTATTAAAAATGCATTTTGTGGGAGTTTTAAATCATTTAAAGTTTCTGTTCGCGCATGGTCGTCGGGTCGAAATAAATTAGTGTCAAAACCATTGGGTATCAGAACGCCCAGTGAATTTTTGTAACCAAAAGCCTCATGTTGAGATTGGCTAGTTTTTGAGTTATAAATAATTTTTTTTGTTTTGTAAGATAGCATCTTTGATATGAAGATTAAAAATCTAGTATGCAGTTTTTCTCTCTCAATTCCGATTAAAGTATGTCGGATATTCCAGTAAACATTAATTTTTCTAAAGAATAGTTTTGCTAATAATGCAGCAATGTTGCCGTGGACTAGCCAACCTTGTATAATGTCTGGATTTAAATCTTTGATAATCTTGCGAAACCTAAAAATAGCAAAAAAGAATTGAAATGGATGGTCTATTTTTAAACTTAGAAACTGAATGTTTTTATCTCGAAACTTAGTGCTTAGAGTTCCAGGGGGCTTAAAGCAAAGAACAGCATTATCAAACTTATTTTTATCAAGCATGGAGGCGACCTTATAGATCATCATTTCAGTGCCGCCTGTTTCAAGACCTGTAGTTATATGCAAAACCTTTAATTTTGGTGATTTTTGTAGTCCTCTGATCTTAGCTGATAAAGGACCATTGCCTTTTAATGCAATAAAGTTGTAACCTAATCTGGAATTCTTTTTAATCTTTTCAATCATTCTTAGATCGCGAATACGGATTATGGTGCCGTCGTCATTTGGAAAGTAGATTTCATACCTACTGCTTAGTAGTTTTTTTGATACTTCAGAATCTTTATCCCCGCCATAATCTTCATATAAAAAAATCGTATCTTTATTGCTAATTTCTGTAGCGCCAATAAATGCATCCAGCTCAGCGCCCTCTACATCGAGTTTGACTACAAAGCTATTTTCTTTAGGGGCATAAGTGGTAGCAAGTGTATCAAGTGTAATAGAATTAACGGTTACTGTTTTCTGTTTATCAATAGTAAAAAGTGAGTCATTTACTTTTAACTTTTCAATAAAACCATCAACAATGTGGCGGCCAGCATGTGCACCACTCTCGGTAAATTGTAATATTTTATTGTCGATGTTTGATATAGCTCTATGTAGAAACTGGAAGCGATTTTGATTGATAGCGCTTGTTTTTTTTAAAGTGTCAAAGGTCTCAAGCGATGCTTCGATGGCTATTACAGGATGCTCACCTAGTGTTGGGCTAGATAGTAATGCGCTCCAATAGCCGTAATTTGCGCCACAATCTAAGAACGTAAATGGAATGTTCTTGAGATTTAAAAATAATGTTTCAAGTGCCTGCTCATATGGCTTATTGCGGTAGATATAGTATCCCCAATAGCTATCAAATGTGGGAAAACAGAACTTAGTGTTTGGGCTGAGGTCAACAATAGTAAAAGGGATTGTTGTAAGCCTTCGTCTATATAAATTAGAAATAAGTCGAAGCCCGCGCGTACGCCCGAGTGGAGATATCCATTTAGCAAGTGATTGCATTTTTTGAATGTAACGATCGCCATCGATTGGGTTTAGCGAACGTATATTAGTGTATTGTATTTTCATAGTCCGTATGACTGCGGAGTATATGAGGCTATGCTCTTAGTTGTCTAGCTTAAGCGCTTGATTTTATAAAAAAATATATGTAATTATATGTTAAATACTAGACATTTGGAGTGTAGGTAGAAATGAAAGTTTATGAGCATATTAAACAAGCACAAAACGCAAAAATACCTACTTTTTCATACGAAATAGTCCCACCTCCCAGAGGTCGAACTATTCAAGATATTATTGATTCAGTGGAAGCAGTTAAGCCATTTAACCCAGCTTGGATTGATGTTACTAGTCATGCTTCAAATGCTTATTTTAATGAAAAACCAGATGGGACGATTCAAAAAAAGATCTTAAGAAAGCGCCCTGGGACTCTAGGAATATGCGGCGTTATACAAAACAGATTTCGCATTGATACGGTTGCCCATATATTATGCAAGGGCTTTACTAAAGAAGAAACCGAAGACGCTTTGATCGAACTAAATTACCTAGGCATTCATAATGTTCTAGCTCTTCAGGGCGACTCTCCTAATCACATTAAAGAAAAATTAAAGATTGAGGCGGCTAATGAATACGCTTCTGATTTAGTAAAACAAGTGATGGGTTTAAATGCAGGGCAATTTTTGGATGATATTAACTCAGGTGCCTCTTTTGATTTTTGTGTTGGTGTGGCAGGATATCCAGAAAAACATTTTGAAGCTGCTAACTTAAAAACAGATATTGAATACCTTAAGCGCAAAGTAGAGCTTGGTGCTGAGTA